>NZ_JBKEAY010000033.1:0-3572 GCF_047972865.1 Microbacterium sp. | reverse complement strand
CCGCGCCCGCTCCATTCGCTGCAGCAACTGGTCCCGTGTTCCCGTCCAGTACATCTGGAAGAAGGTGTTCTCGTTGGCGGCGGCGACCTCTTCGATCGATTGCGACGCGAACGACGACAGGCCCATGATGGTGCCGCGGCTCGCGGCCGCCTTCGCGACGGCGACCTCGCCTTCGGGGCGGATCGCCTGCACTCCCGTGGGGGAGATCATCACCGGCAACGACACCGGAACGCCCATGATCGTCGTGGAAAGGTCGCGTTCGGGGCGATGATCGGCGACCTTCGGAGCCCACTCGAGCTCGCCGAATGCCCCGGTGTTGTCGGCGGGGGTCACCCCCGCCTCCGACCCCGCCACGAGCGCCGCGTACACGGACGGAGGCAGGAACGCCTTGGTGCGCCGTTGGGCTTCGAGGACGGTTTCGAACCAGGGGTTCTTGGCCCACGGCCAGAGCGTGCTCACAGTGACCTCACTTCCTTCCGCGGCATCGTCACCGCTGGTGCGCAGAGCACCCGGGAATCAAAAATACTGCGCGCCCTGGTCGACGCTGATGTGCTCCGACGTGATGAGGCGGGCATCGTCGGAGGCGAGGAACGCGACGGTGTTGGCGATGTCCTCGGCTTCGGCGGCGTAGATCGGCAGGAAAGGCGTGCCCATGCCGCCCAGCGGCGGGTTGGTGGCGGCGGCCTCTTCCAGTGCCTGCTGCATGTTCCCCGACCCCATCGGCGTCATCACACCACCGGGGTGCACACTGTTGACGCGGATGTTGTGCTTGCCCAGTTCCGCGGCGAACGCTCGCGTCATGCCGGTGACAGCGTGCTTGCTGGTCGTGTAATGGATCATGAAGGGCTGCACCTTCTTACCGGCGTACGAGCTGGTGAGGATGATCGAGCCGCCCCGCTCGCCGGCGATGATGTGGTGCGCACCGGCCATGACGGTGTTCCAGGTGCCGGTCACATTCGTGTCCATGATGGCCTTGAAGTGCTCCGGCTTGATCGAATCCCACGTCTGCGGAATGCAGATGCCCGCGTTGCCGACGATGACGTCGAGTCGGCCGAGCTCGGCGACACCGGCATCCACCGCCGTGGCCAGCGCGTCCATGTCGCGGATGTCGGTGATGCTCGCAACGATGCGCCGGTCCAGGTCCTGTACCAGACGTACCGTCTCGTCGAGGTCGGCAGGAGTCGGCGAGTCGTACGGCACGAATTCGAGGGGGCCGGCGATGTCGACGGCGATGATGTCCGCACCCTCTTGCGCGAGTTTGACGGCCTCGGCGCGGCCCTGACCGCGCGCTGCGCCGGTGACGAGTGCGACCTTGCCCTCGAGTTTCCCTGACATCGTTGTCCTCCAGATACTGATCGGGTGCGAGTACCCCGTCATGCTAGTGGCACTCGGTGTCAAAACGGAAGGGTGTCGGACGCGGCGAAGGATATCGTGCCAGCTGACGCAGGTCGCTGTCGCCAGATGAACGCACGTCGGTCCGCGTGCGTATCGTTCCCTCGCGCACGGCCCAGACCCGCGCTCTGAGGCGCGGTCGTTCGCGGGCTGTGTCGTATCACCGACATGGCAAAGGTAGGCCACCACGGGCGCGGTCCGGGCACAGTATTCTTCCGATGGGGACAGCAACGAACGGTGGCGGAACGCGACTGGGCTGGCTACGCGGGAGCGAAGCTCCGCACCCGTCGCGGATTGACGTGGCGGGTGCGGAGGCCGGGCGCCGAGAGGTGCTGTTCGGCGGCGGGATCGAGGCCGCGACCGAGTAGTTCGACGTCGGGATCGCCACACGCACCTCGCGCCGGTGTTCGCCGGCAGCTTCTTCGATGCCGGCGGATCGGTCCACGGCGTTGCGGGCGATGTTTCAGGGCCGCGCAGTGTCGTTGTTCATGCGGCCGCCAGGCAGTATCGCGATCGGCCAGAGTCTGGCGGGATGCGCGTCAAAAGATGGGGCGCCGCGTGGAGCCGATCCGGGATAGCGTTGGTCCCGGGTCGAGGTTTCGCGTGGCGAAAGGAGAGCCCATGTCCTGCGGTACCGCACCATCGCACCCCCGGCGAATTGATGGAGTGGGACCGTGATCGCCGAGCGGTCGCCGCGTCGTGCGATGATCGCAGGCGGGGTCGGCAACGCGATCGAGTGGTTCGACTTCGGTGTGTACGCGTACCTCGCTCCCGTGATCGCCGACATCTTCTTCGACCCGCTGGACCGGGCAACCGGGCTGCTCGCGACCTTCGGCATCTTCGCGGCATCCTTCTTCATGCGTCCACTGGGCGGTATCGCTGCGGGACACTTCGGCGACCGGTTGGGGCGCAAGCCGGTGCTGGTGGCGACCGTGCTGCTCATGTCGGTCGCCACCTTCGGCATCGGGGTGTTGCCGACGTTCGCGACCGTCGGTGTGCTCGCGCCGCTGATGCTGCTGGTGCTGCGGATGCTGCAGGGGCTGGCGGCCGGGGGAGAGGTGGTCGGTGCGGCCTCTTTCGTCGTCGAGCACGCGCCCCGCTCGCACCGCGGCCGGTATGGCGGGGTCGGGGGCGTGGGCGTGCTGGCAGGTTTCGTGGTGGCCTCGGCCGTGGTCACCGCGTTGACCACTGTTCTCGGCGACGACGCGATGGCGGCGTGGGGCTGGCGGGTGCCGTTTCTCCTGGCCGCGCCGCTCGGGATCGTCGCGTGGACCATGCGCACGCGTCTGATTGAGACGCCTGTGTTCCGTGCGCTCGCCGAACGCGCCGAGATCGTGCGCGCACCGCTGCGTGAAGCAGTTCGCACCAATGGCCGCGCAATCCTCGTGTTCGCGGGAATCGAGGTGGGCAGCGTGGTCGCCCACGGCATGCTGCTGACCTACATCCCCACCTTCCTGCGGTCGGTGGGCGGGTTGGATTCGCGGGCCGCGTTGCTCAGCAACACGGTCGCCGTGGTCGCCTTCACCGTGCTGTTCCCGCTGTCGGGCGCGGTGTCGGACCGCTGGGGCCGCGGCCGGATGATCCGGTGGGGTCTGGCCCTGGGCGCCGTGTTGGCACTGCCCGTGTTCGGGCTGCTGGCCTCGGGGAGCTTCCTCGGCGCCCTGGCCGGCCAGATGCTGCTGCTGGTTCCGCTGTTCTTCCTGGCGGCACCCCTGTACGTCGCCCTCGCGGAGTACTTCCCCGCGCACATCCGTTACAGCTCCGGCGGCATCAGCTACAACCTCGCGCAGGCCCTGTTCGGCGGGACGACCGGGTTCGTCTCGGTGTGGCTGGTCCACACCACCGGCTCCCCGTGGGCACCGGCCGGGTACCTCGCGGTCACCGCCGCCGTATCGTTCGGTTTCGCCGTCGCGGCGTACCGCCCCGCCGACCCCGCCGGGCCGCGCGACACGTGAGGGCGTGGTGCTTGCGGCGGAGGTCGGCGTGGTTCGCGGTGCCCTTGTCGCGCTCGTGCTGACGGTAGCCGGATCGTCCAGCGTGGCAGGTCTGTGACACACCGTCGCGGGGCGCCTCACCCGCCCGCGCCGGTTTCGTCGCTAGAGTCCACGGAACGGACGAGGCGGGGGCTTCCACATGGGGAACATGGAGCTTGTGGTGTTCGCGCTGTCTGGCGTGCAGAG
>NZ_JBKEAY010000263.1:0-16619 GCF_047972865.1 Microbacterium sp. | reverse complement strand
CGGTGCGGTGGTGGGCGCCCTCGAGCGCGACCCGGCCGAGCGCGGAATAGGCGCGGTGGCGGGCCTGGGCGAAGGTGTTGCCGAGCGCCACGACGTTGAGTACCCGGCCGCCGGTGGCGACCAGGGCGCCGCCGCGTTCCGCGGTGGCGGCGTGGACGACGTGCACACCTTCGACGGCGGATGCGGCATCTACCCCCTCGATCACGCGGCCGGTGACGGGCGCCTCCGGGTAGCCCTCGCTGGCGAGGACGACCGTGACGGCGGCGGCCTCGCTGAAGGCGGGTGCCGGTTCGTCCTCGAGGTTTCCGCTGGCGGCGGCCATCAGCAGCGACGACAGCGGCGTCACCAGTCGGGATAGCACCACCTGCGTCTCGGGGTCGCCGAAACGAGCGTTGAACTCGATGACCTTGACGCCGTCCTCGGTGAGGATGAGGCCCGCGTACAGCAACCCGATGAACGGCGTGCCCTCGGTATCGAGCTGACGGATGACGGGTTCGGCGATCTCGCGCGTCACCTGCTCGATGAACAGGTCTTCGCCGCCGAAGCGGCCGGCCAGCCACGGCAGCGGGGAGTAGGCGCCCATTCCGCCGGTGTTAGGTCCGGCATCCCCGTCGAACGCACGTTTGAAGTCCTGTGCCGGGGTGAGCGCGCGAACGGTGTCGCCGTCCGAGACGAAGAACAGCGAGACCTCGGGGCCGGCGAGGAACTCCTCGACGAGCACCGACCCGGTGGCCAGGTAGGCGTCGGCGTGGGCGACGGCGGCGGCGCGGTCGTCGGTGACGATCACGCCCTTCCCGGCGGCGAGTCCGTCGGCCTTGACGACATACGGCGCGCCGTACTCATCGAGCGCGGCGGCGACCTCCGCGGCCGAATGCGCACGGACGGCCCGGCCGGTGGGTACGCCAGCGGCCTCCATGATCCGCTTCGCAAAGGCCTTCGAACCCTCCAGGGCTGCGGCGGCCTTACTGGGGCCGAACACGGGGATGCCGCGGTCGCGCAGCGCGTCGGCCACGCCGGCGACCAGGGGCGCTTCCGGTCCGATGACGACGAGGTCGATCCGCTCCTCGTTCGCGTACGCGGTGATGTCGGCAGGCGAGGCGGGATCGAGGGTCGGCACCAGTGTCGCATCCGCGCCGATGCCCGCGTTGCCGGGTGCGGCGAACAGTTCGTGGCCGGCATCCTCCCCTCGCAGACATCGAACGATGGCGTGCTCGCGCGCGCCCGAACCGAGGACCAGGATTCTCACGCCGCCAGCCTACCGACCCGTACCGTAGAGACCATGGTGCGGCGGATCGAGACGACGGACGGACGGGCGGCGCTGGCGTCGGTGGCCGGGGCGGACGCGCCGGCGCGGGCCGATACCGCGACGGCGGTGCGGTATCTGCTGCAGTTGCTGGTCGAGAAGGCCCCCGGCACCTCGGTCGAGGTGCGGGTGCCGCCGTTCGGGGCGGTGCAGGTGGTCGACGGCCCCCGCCACACCCGCGGCACCCCGCCGAACGTCATTGAGATGGATGCCGCCACCTGGATCGCCGTGGCCACCGGTGGCCAGCCGTGGGCGGATGCCGTCGCCGACGGCCGCGTCCGCGCCTCCGGCACCCGGGCCGACCTCTCCCCCCTGTTGCCGCTGCGACCATGACGGCATCCGCGACCCGAGATGAGAGAATGGGCGCAATGTCCACCGACCCATCCGACCCAGCCGTCGACCCCGCCCGGGAGGCGCGTGTGCGTCGTGTGCCGCGCTACGCCTTGTTTCTCGCGCTCGGCGCCGCCCTCGGGATCATCGCGGCGCTCGTGTTCACCTACGCGTTCGACGGCACGAGCGAGCGGAGCCCGTTCACCGAACTGAAGTACTCACAGGGTCAGGTCTTCGGCTTCCTGCTGCTGTTCTGCATCCCGATCGGAATCGCCCTCGGCGGTGTCGTCGCCCTCGTGCTGGATCGCACGCTGCGCCGTCGGTCCCGTCAGGTGCGGGTCATCCACGAGCACATCCACGTCGTCGACGACTGACCACTACCGAACGGTGAGCCGGTCGACGCTGAACTGGCCGGCGCCGAGGTAGATCAGGATGTCGTGGATGCTGGCCCGTTCCGCCCCGTCGCAGCTGAACTCCGTGAACGGGAACGACATCGTCTGCGTGCCGAACTCGGTGATCACGCGCTCCGGTGACGAGCACATGGTCCAGTTCTTCCCGACCCGCAGGGCGACGGAGACCTCGGCCTTCCCGGTGGGCAGCTCGTCGGCGGTGACGTCGAACTCGATCGAACTGCGACCTGTCAGATCCAGGGGGGTGAGGTAGCGGTCGGAACGGAACCACTCGCCGGGCGAGGTGACCCGTAGCGCGCGCTCGCCGTGGGTGGCTCCGCGTGTATCCGTCGTCACGATGGCACCGACACTCAGCCAGCCCGTCGGCGCCCACCCCGACACGCCGCGCTCCCACGAGGCGAGCACCTCGGGGCCGCCCGGGGCGGGCAGCACGTCGACGGTAAGGACCGCGCGCGCCGATGAGCACGGGTTCTCCACGGTGTACGGGAAGACCAGGGTGCCGGTGTAGTCGATGTCGGGCACCACGCGCACGGTGCGCGCGGCCACCAGCTTGGCACGCCCTCCGGTGACGCGTTTCTCGGTCTGCCGGCCCGGTGTCCCCGGGTCGAGATCGAGGGTCTCCGGTTCGACGGGCAGGGTGAAGGCGATGTCGTTGTCGAGCACGTCGATCTCGCCGTAGTTGGCCCGTTCGATGTCGAGATAGTCGTCATCTGCGATGACTTTCCGCAGGTTGGTCGCCCAGCACAGCGATGTCGGCACCAGGGCGTCATGTGTCGACATCAGCTCGCACACGGCGCTCGGGCAGGGGGACATCAGGCCCTCGGTGTCGGTGTACGGCGTGCCGTCGTGCCTGGTCGAGGCGAGCATCCAGTAGAGGGCGCCGTCGAAACCGGTGTTGCGTACCGTATTGAGCCAGTCGTGGTAGACGGGAAGGCGTGCGGTGCGGTCGATGAGCCCGAACTCCCCGAGGTACACGGGCTTGCCGATCTCGGCGGCCGCGTCGGCGTGCTCGAGGATCCACCCTCTGCCCCAGTCCGGCGAGGTCCCCCAGCGATCGGGGTACAGGTGGAGCGACATCGCGTCGATGTGGGGGAGCGAGGCCAACGCGACGGTGTCGACGCCGTCGTTGCAGTCCTCCCCGAACCCGGCGCCGTTCGACGAGGCGCCGTACTGGTCGGCGAGCACCCAGTCCTGCTCGTCACGGCAGAAGAACCCCTCGTCGCCGACGCTCAACAGGTGGTTCTTGTCGATCGATTTGACGTAGGTGCTCATCTCGGCGGCCCACGTGATGAGCGTCTGGGACGTGCAGGTGCCGGCCGGGTAGGTCCCCGCCTCGCTGCACCGCGGTTCGTTCGCCAGCTCCCACGCGAGGATGCTGGGGTCGTCCTTGTAAGCGATCCCCGTGATGGTGTTCACCCGGTTCAGCAGCTTCCTGACCCAGGTGCGGTACCATCCGCGGATCGTGGGGTGCGTGTAGAAGTCCGCGTGGGTGTCGGTGCCCAGTCCCGCCGTCTGCCCCCATCGCACGTACTGGTCCATGCCGCCGTAGTCGTTCCAGTGGTTGACGAACGGGATGATCAGCCGGATGCCGCGCGAGGCCGCCCCTGCGATCACGTAGTCGAGTTTCTGCAGTCCGTCCGGGCCGGAATTGATGACGGGAGCGCCCGCCTGGGCATCCCAGGCCTGGTACCAGACGCCGGAGAACTCCTTGTGCACCGAACCCGACCCGTCCCGGTTCTGGTAGTCCTGAAAGCCCCACGTGCGGATGACGTCGAGCCCGGCCCCGGCCGCGTCATCCAGAACGGCATCGATCATGGCGGCGGACTTGTGCCCCAGGTAGTAGTTGTTGGCCCCTGCGAAGGCGTAGTCGGAGCCGCGCAACGACAGGTGAGTGCCCTGGGCGTGCACGAATTCGTCGGGGAACGCGGCATCCGCGGTCGGAACCTCCCCGGCCAGCCCGGAGACGATCAGGGCGACGGCGGCGCCCACCGCTCCCGCCCAGCGCAGGGTCCGGCGCCCGGTGCGGCGGGCGCCTGGTCGCGACGCACCGTGTCTGCGCGCACGCACGGTGGTGCGGGTGCGCTTGGTGTCGTCCGATGGGGGGGATTGCGTACGTGCAACAGCCATTTGAGCGTTCCTCGTGGCGCCCAGTGTACGCTCGCGCCCCGGAGCGCTCCAGGGGGTCCACGCCAGGGCGCGCGGATGCGGCGGCTACGCCAGTTCGGCGATCACGGGCCCGATCGCGCGGTCGAACGCGGCGATGTCGCCGCGCAGGCCGTCGGTCACCGCGACGGTGAGCGCACCGATCCACCACACTCCGCGCTGGGCGAGGGGGAGCACCTGCACGTTCAGCTCGAACGAGTGTGCGCGGCGGCCCACGGCACGCTCGTGCTCGGCGATCGCGCTGGCATAGGCGCGATACGAGCTGCCCGACCCGGCGGACGCGTGGGCGCGGTACCGTTCGTGCGCGTCCCGGGCGTAGGCGAGGGCGGCGTCGCTGTGCGGGGCGATCGCTGCCCGCAACTCGTCGAACCCGTGCGCCGGGAGGGCGACCAGCATGTCGAAGCCGTCGACCAATTCCAGCGGAACCGACGACGGGTGGGCCTGCGGCTCCACGGTCATATCCCACAGGGTGCGCCACTGCTGCTCCAGCGCCTCGGTGGCGGGCGTGGCGGGCGTGGCGGAGGTACCGCGCAGGTGGGGAAGCTCGTGCGGTTCGCGGATGCCGAGCGCCCGGCGCAGGAACAGCACGAGGAGGACCGGTACCCCGGCATCCTCGCGCACGACCCACTCCGGGCCCCCAGCGGCAGACATGTCCCACATCCTACGGCGGCGCGGACCCGATGGGCTGCGCGCGGGTGCGGATGGGCACCGCCGGTCCCCGCCCGCCGGTGCCTGCCGGTAGGCTGGATGCCGTGGACTCGGACCCCCGCAACCCGTACACGGCAGCCGGCGTCGACACCGCTGCGGGCGACCTCGCGGTGGAGCTGATGAAGTCGGCCGTTCGCAGCACCCACGGACCCCAGGTCCTCGGCGGCGTCGGCGGATTCGCGGGCCTGTTCGACGCGAGCGCGTTGCGCACCTACACCGCGCCGCTGCTGGCCACCTCCACCGACGGTGTGGGCACGAAAGTGGCGATCGCGCAGGCGATCGACCTGCACCACACGATCGGGCGCGACCTGGTCGGTATGGTCGTCGACGACATCGTCGTGGTGGGCGCGACACCGCTGTTCATGACCGACTACATCGCGTGCGGCAAGGTCGTGCCCGAGCGGATCGCCGACATCGTGCGCGGCATCGCCGAGGGTTGCGCCGAGACCGGTACCGCCCTGGTCGGCGGCGAGACGGCGGAGCATCCGGGCCTGCTCGGTATCGACGAGTACGACGTCGCCGGAGCGGCCACCGGTGTGGTCGAAGCCGATGCCGTGCTCGGCGCCGAGCGGGTGCGCCCGGGCGACACGGTGCTGGCCCTCGCCGCCAGCGGCCTGCACTCGAACGGCTACTCGCTGGTGCGGCGCGTTCTCAGCGACGCCGGGCTGACCTACCGCGATCACGCTGACGATCTCGGGGCGACCTGGGGTGAGGCGTTACTCGAACCCACGCGCCTATACACCCGCCCGCTGCTGGGGCTCATCGAACGACTCGACCACGGCATCCATGCGCTCAGCCACGTGACCGGCGGCGGCATCGCGGCCAATCTGGCGCGGGTGCTCCCCCCCGGCACCTGGGTCGAGGTGGACCGCGCGACGTGGTCGCCCGCGCCGGTGTTCCGAGTGCTGGCGGGGCTCGGCGGACTCGAGTTGGAGCAGACCGAGGGCACCTGGAATCTCGGCATCGGCTTCCTCGCCGTCGTGGCCACCGAGCAGGCGGGCGCCGCCGGAGCGGCACTGGCGGAGGCGGGCATCGAGACCTGGCAGGTCGGCACGGTGGGCGACGGCCCGCCGCCGGCCGGTGACTGGACCCAGGGCGCCAAGGGCGTCGACGGCGGCGCGGCGCGCCTGGTCGGCACGTACACGCAGTAGCACAACGCGGAACAGGAACCACAACAACCCATGTGCGGAATCGTCGGTGTCGTCGGGCAGGGTCCGGTCAATCAAGAGGTGTACGACTCGCTGCTGCTGCTGCAGCACCGGGGGCAGGATTCCACCGGGATCGCCACCGCCGAACCCAACGGGGTCTTCCACCTCCGCAAGGCCAAGGGGCAGGTGCGGGAGGCGTTCCGCACGCGCGACATGCGCACACTGCTGGGCACCATCGGCCTGGGGCACGTGCGCTATGCGACCCGGGGGATGGCCTCCAGCGAAGAAGAGGCCCAGCCCTTCTACGTCAACGCGCCCTACGGCATCGTGCTGGTCCACAACGGCAACCTCACCAACACGCGCGAGCTCACCGAAGAGCTCTTCCGCACCGACCGGCGGCACCTGAACACCACGTCCGACACCGAACTGCTCGTCAACGTTCTCGCCAACGAGTTGCAGACGGTCATCTCCGGACCCGAGCTCGACGCCGCACAGGTGTTCCAGGCGGTGCGTCGCGTGCACCAGCGCGTGCGTGGTTCATATGCGGCGATCGCGCTGATCGCCGGGTACGGATTGCTGGCCTTCCGTGACCCGTTCGGTATCCGCCCGCTGATCATCGGCACCCGCAAAGCTGAGAACGGGCGTTACGAGTGGACCGTCGCCTCTGAGTCCCTCGTGCTCGAAAACGGCGGTTTCGAGGTGGTCCGCGACGTTGAGCCCGGCGAGGCCGTTTTCATTGACCTGGACGGACACCTGCAGACCGAGCACTGCGTCGAGCATCCCCAGCTCGCACCGTGTTCGTTCGAGTACGTCTACCTTGCCCGTCCCGACAGCGAGATGAACGGTATCTCTGTGTATGAGGCTCGGTTGCGCATGGGCGATCGCCTCGCCGACACGATCGCGAAGTACACACCGGCCGGTTCGATCGACGTCGTCATGCCGATCCCCGATTCGTCGCGCCCCGCCGCGATGCAGGTCGCGCGCAAGCTCGGCCTGGAATATCGCGAAGGGTTTTACAAGAACCGGTATGTCGGACGCACCTTCATCATGCCGGGACAGGCGGTGCGGAAAAAGAGCGTCCGTCAGAAGCTCAATGCTATGTCGAGCGAATTCAAAGGCAAGAACGTGTTGCTGATCGACGACTCGATCGTGCGGGGGACCACGAGCAAGGAGATCATCCAGATGGCGCGGGATGCCGGCGCTACCACCGTCACGTTCGCCTCGGCCGCACCGCCGGTACGCTACCCGCACGTGTACGGCATCAACATGCCGTCACGTCACGAACTGGTCGCGCACGGCCGGACGATCCCCGAGATCGCGGAAGAACTCGGTTGCGACTACCTGGTGTATCAGGAGGTCTCGGACCTGAAGGCCGCGATCCTGGAGGGCTCCCCCGACGTGGAAGACCTCGACATGAGTTGCTTCGACGGACGCTACGTCACCGGCACGGTCACCGAGGAGTACCTGGCCTGGGTGGAGGGCTCGCAGGAGTCATGACCGGACGGCAGGTCTATCGCGTTCCCTCTCGGTGGGGCGTGCCGACTGTCGCGGCGGCGGCGCTGGCGTTCGCCGGCACGTTCGCGGGCGTGTTCCTCGCCTTCGGCGACCCCGCAGCGATCATCCTGCTGCCGGTGTTCGTGGTGGTCTGTGCGTTGTTCGCGGCACTGCTCTACGTTGCGCTTGATTTCGCCCTGGGTCGCACTGTCGTCGACGACGGCACGTTGACGATCGCGCACCTGTGGCGGGCGCCGCGGGCGTTTCGGCCCGCGGAGATTCTCTGGGTGGGGGTGCGCAGCCGGGTGACATCCGACGGGGCCGCGAGCTGGATCGCCGTGATCGGAGTGGGGCCGACGTTCGGTCGCACCCGGAAGCTGCCCGGCTTCGTGCCGGGGCTGCTGGGGACCAAACGGGAGCGGCGGCGGTTGACGCAGTCTTTGGAGCCGCTGGTCGCCTGGCATACGGAGGCACTGCGCGCGGGCGGCACGTGAGATACGGCGCGCGAGCGGTCGGAGTCTGCGAGGGGCGTCGTTATGCCTTCTCGAACGAGGACGTCGCGGCGTCCTCGTCTTCGTCGTCGTGCTCGTCGGCCCACTTGTCAACGTATTGGTCGTCGTCGTGGTGTCCGAGCTCCTTTTCGAGCGCGGACAAGTTCACGTTGTACGTGTCGTACTTCAGTTCACGAGCAATCTTCGTGTGCTTGGCTTTCTGACGGCCGCGCCCCATGCGAGACTCCCTCATTTCCGAGTCACGGGCTGTGCGCTGAGCCCGGAGAACATGATCCGGTCGATAACCGGGAAGAGTAGCATTCAGAATAACACGGTGCCCGTCGTGTTCGTCGCGAGCGAGAGCGGCTGCAGCGGGCCAGGAGGGACTGACCAGGCATGACCGATGACACCCCGACGATCCCGGCATCCGCTGAACCGGTGCCGCAGCACGCGGTCATCGTGGGAGCGATTCCTGAGCAGTCGCCGCGCGTGCTGAAGGAGGCGGCACGATACGCGGGGCTCCTCGGTGTCCCGCTGATTGTCGCCCATGTCGACGTGACCCGGTTCGTCACGTACGAAGACCCCGACGGCTACGTACACTCGGCCCCGATCGACATCGACGTGTCCTCCGGCGAGGCGCAGCTGGCGCAGGTGCAGCGCGAGTCGGAAGAACTGCTCGTCGGCACCGACCTGGACTGGTCGGTGCGTCAGCTCGTCGGAGACCCGGCGATGGCCATCAAGCACCTCGCCGAGAAGTCTGACGCCAAGCTGCTCGTGATCGGAACCCGCAAGCGCGGCCTCGGCGAGTCGATCCGTGAGTTCTTCACCGGCTCGGTGGCGGCCCGCCTCGCGCATCGGCAACCGCGCCCCATCCTGGTGGTCCCGCTGGGTGAGCCCGCCGACGACGACGAGCACCTCTGGCCCGAAGACTGACCCCGCGAGACTTCACGAATGTCTCGTTTTTGACGCGATTCGGGGACATTCGTGAAGTCTCGCGAGCCGGGGCGGGCCGGGGCGGGGGTCGGGTCTAGCGTAAGCACGTGGCGTCTCCCCGGTGGTTCTCGCCCGTCGGTCTCGTGCTCGTCATGGCCGGTGGCGCGATCGGGGTTGCCGCGCGTGCCGCAGTCACCGTGCCGATCGATGCCACCCACCCGCTGATCGCCCCGGGAATCACGCTGGCGGTGAACCTGCTCGGGTCGTTCCTGCTTGGCATCCTGGTGGCCCGTCACGGCGACGCGCACCCGCGGTGGCGACAGTTCGCCGGCTCCGGCATTCTCGGCGGGTTCACGAGTTACAGCGCCTTCGCTGTGCACGTGCTCACGACCGGGACCGCGGCACCTCTGGTCGGCCTCGCGCTCATCATCGCCTCGCTCGCCGGTGGAGTGCTCGCCGCGGCTGCGGGGCTGAGCCTGGGCGCACACAGCAGCGAAGAGGACGCGCCATGAGCGGGCTCGAGTTCGCGCTCGTGGTGGTCGCGGGGGCGGTCGGCGCGGGCCTGCGCTCCATCGTCGACGGCGTCGTGCAGCGCGGGCGGCCCGACGCGTTTCCGCTCGGCATCGCGATCGTGAACGCGTCGGGCGCGGTCGTGCTGGGCGTGCTCACCGGGCTCGGCGCCACGATCGGAGCCGAGTGGCTCGCCGTGGCCGGGATCGGCCTGCTTGGCGGATACACGACGTTCAGCACCGTGATGGTCGAGACGGTTCTCCTCGGTCGACGCGGTCGCCGTTCGTGGGCGTGGATGAACCTGATCGGGACGTTCGTCGTCGCACTGGTCTCCGCCTCCCTCGGTGCCATGATCGGCGGTGTCGTCCCCCGCTGAGCGGTCTCCGGTCCCCCGCGGAGCGGTCCCCGTCCCGGGCGGCCGGCCGAGCGGCACTTGGCTCCCTGGTCCCCGCCCCGCCGCCCGCCGAGCGGTCCCTGGTTCCTGGTCCCCGTCCCCCTGCCCCGCTCGAGGCCCGCACCCCTGCCGAGCGCTCGGCGACTCGGGAAAGCGCGCGGCGACTCGGAACCTCGGGCGGTGGCAGCTCGAGTGCTCGCGTTGTCGGGTATCCCCTGGCACCATGAACTCGTGTGGGAGTCGCTGGTCTGGGGCGCGGTGGCTGCGTCGTCGCTGCTGCTGGGGACGCTGCTGGCGATCGCGCGTCGCTGGCCGCCGCGGCTGCTCGGGGTTGTGCTCGGTTTCGGGGCCGGTGCGCTGATCGCGAGCGTCAGCCTGGACCTGGTCGCGGGCGGCTATCAAGAGGCCGGCGCGCTCGCCGTCGCGGCGGGACTCTCCCTCGGCGCCCTCGCCTACTACGGCGCCAACCGCGCCGTCGACCGCTGGACCGCGCGTTCGGGTGGGAACGCGGCGGGGGCACCGCTGGCGCTCGGGGCTCTGCTGGACGGCATCCCCGAACAGGCCGTGCTCGGCATCGGGCTGGCCGCCGGTGGCGGCGTGAGCGTCGCGCTGCTGGTCGCGATCTTCGTCTCCAACCTGCCGGAGTCGATCGGGTCGTCGGCCGACATGCTCGCCGCCGGACGGCGCCGCAACCGGGTGATCGGGCTGTGGATGCTCGTGACGGCGGTGTGCGCTGCGGCAACGGTGGCGGGGTTCGCCGTTGCCGATGTCATCGGCGCCGCCGCGCAAGCAGGGGTGAACGGCTTCGCCGCGGGAGCCTTGCTGGTCATGCTGACCAACTCGATGATCCCGGAAGCGCGTGAGAAAGCAGGCAACCTGAGCGGCCTGGCCGCGGTGGTCGGGTTCGCCGTCGCGGCCGCGCTGATGCTCCTGGACTGACTGCCCACGCTGAGCGGATCCGGTCGCCCTCGCCTCCAGTCTTCCCGCAGCGCAGCACGATACACTCGCGTATCGTGTCGTACCTCGCCGTCCTCAGCCTGAAGAACCGTGCCCTGATCGCCCTCATCACGATCGTCGCCGCGATCTTCGGCGGGCTCGCACTGAACAGCCTCAAGCAGGAGCTGATCCCCTCGATCGAATTCCCGCAGCTGTCGGTGCTCACCACCTACCCCGGCGCCTCGCCCGATGTGGTCAACAACGACGTGTCCACCCCGATCGAGACTGCGATCCAGGGCATCCCGGGTCTCGAATCCACCGTCGCCACCAGCACCACGAACGCCTCGATCATTCAGGCGTCATTCACGTACGGCACCGACCTGGCCACGGCGGAGCAGAAGATCCTGCAGGCCATCAACCGCATCAGGAGCACGCTGCCCGACAGCGTCGAACCCAACGTGGTCTCGTTCTCGATCGACGATCTGCCGGTCATCTCGCTGGCCGTCACCGGCTACGACGACGAGCGCACGATCCAGGCCCAGCTCGAAGCGAGCGTGCTGCCCGACCTCGAAGACGTCGACGGAGTCTCGGCCACGCAGATCGTCGGCGGCCAGGGGGAACGGGTCACGATCGTTCCCGACCAGGCCGAACTCGCCGCGGCCGGATACTCGCAGGTCGCCATCACCGATGCCCTCGACCAGAACGGTGTGCTCTTCCCCGGAGGGTCGGTCACCGAGGACGACCAGACGCTCACGGTGCAGACCGGAACCAAACTCACGTCGGTCGACGAGATCGCGCAGCTGCCGTTGGTCCCCGCCGACGCCGACCAGTTCGCGGCCGGGGAGGTCACGATCGCCGATGTGGCCGAGGTCACCCTCGGAACCGATCCGGTGACCTCCATCTCCCGCGTCAACGGCGAACCGGCACTGACGATCTCGATCACGAAACTCCCCGCGGCCAACACCGTCGACGTCTCGCGCGCCGTCACGGCGATCCTGCCCGACCTGCAGGATGCCGTCGGCGACGGCGTGGAGTTCACCGTCGTGTTCGACCAAGCACCGTTCATCGAGCAGTCCATCGAGGCTCTGGCGCAAGAGGGCCTTCTCGGCCTCGTCTTCGCGGTGCTGGTGATCCTCGTCTTCCTGCTGTCGGTGCGCTCCACGCTCGTGACGGCCATCTCGATCCCCACGAGCGTGTTGATCACCTTCGTCGGGCTGCAGGCGTTCGGGTACTCGCTGAACATCCTCACGCTCGGCGCGCTGACGATCGCGATCGGCCGCGTCGTCGACGACTCCATCGTGGTGATCGAGAACATCAAGCGTCACTACGTCGGCGACGCCGACAAGACGCGGTCGATCGTGCTGGCGGTGCGCGAGGTCGCGGCGGCGATCACGGCGTCCACTATCACCACCGTCGCGGTGTTCTTGCCGATCGCCTTCGTCGGCGACGTCACCGGCGAACTGTTCCGGCCGTTCGCGCTGACGGTGACGATCGCGATGACCGCGTCGCTGTTCGTCGCGCTGACGATCGTGCCGGTGCTGGCCTACTGGTTCCTGCGGCCCGGCAAGCCCCTGCTCGACGCCGAAGGGCAGCAGGTCGACCCTGAAGACCCGGCCGCGCCGCCGTCACGGCTGCAGAAGGCCTACCTGCCGATCCTGTCGTGGACGCTGCGGCACTCGTGGATCACCCTGGGACTGGCCGTGCTGGTGCTCGTCGGCACGGTCGCCCTCGCACCGTTCATGAAGACGAACTTCCTCGGCGACTCCGGCCAGAACACCTTCACCGTGACGCAGGAGGTGGCCCAGGCGGCGAGCCTGGATGCCGAGGACGCCGCCGCCACCGCGGTCGAGGCGGCGATCTTGTCGGTGGAGGGCCTCGAGACGGTGCCGACCTCCATCGGGTCGAGCGGGTCGGCCATCCGGGATGCGTTCGCCGGGGGGAGCGTCGGGATCACGTACTCGATCACCACTGACGCCGACGCCGACCAGCTCGTGGTGCGCGACGATGTCCAGTCGGCCGTCGATCGCCTGGACGGAGTCGGCACCGTGACGGTGTCCTCGGGCGAGGGCGGCTTCGCCTCCAGCGACATCGCTGTCGACGTCACCGCACCCGACCGGATCACGCTCGAGGAGGCCACGCAAGCCGTGGTCGCCGCGTTGGACGGCGCGGACGGCATCGTGCAGGTGACCAGCAATCTCGCCGCGTCGCTGCCCTACGTCTCGGTCACCGTCGACCGGGACGAGGCGGCAGCGCTCGGCCTCTCCGAGGTTGCCGTGGGCGGGCTGGTGTCGAACACCATGCAGCCGCGGCAGATCGGTTCCGTCGAACTCGAGGGCACCGGCGTCACGGTGTACCTGCAGGCCGAGGAGGTTCCCGCCACGATCGCCGAGCTGCGCGACCTGGAGATCGCCACGGCTACGGGCCTGGTGCCACTGAGCGACGTCGCGACGGTCGAGGCGAGCCAGGGGCCCACCTCGATCACGACCGAGCGGGGGCAGCGCACCGCGACGGTGACCGTCACGCCCTCCACCGACGACCTCAACGCGGCATCCGCGGCGGTATCGGATGCGCTCGCCGGGGCCGCTCTTCCCACCGGGGCCGACGCCGTCGTCGGTGGTGTCGTGACCGACCAGCAGGATGCCTTCGCGCAACTCGGGCTGGCGATGCTGGCAGCGATCCTGATCGTGTACATCGTGATGGTCGCGACCTTCAAATCACTCCGCCAGCCCCTGCTGTTGCTGATCTCGGTGCCCTTCGCTGCGACAGGGGCGATTCTCCTGCAGATCGCGACGGGTGTTCCGCTCGGGGTGGCGTCGTTGATCGGGGTGCTGATGCTTATCGGCATCGTCGTGACCAACGCGATTGTCCTCGTCGATCTGGTCAACCAGTACCGGGAGAAGGGGCTCAGCTCTCACGACGCCACGATCGCCGGCGGCGCGCGTCGCCTGCGTCCCATCCTGATGACCGCGCTCGCGACGATCTTCGCCCTGACCCCGATGGCGCTCGGGATCACCGGGCACGGTGGGTTCATCTCGCAGCCGCTGGCGATCGTCGTGATCGGCGGACTCATCTCCTCGACCGTCCTGACGCTGCTGGTGCTACCGACGCTGTACGACCTCGTCGAAGGGGCCGCCGAGCGGCGCCGGGCCCGCCGTGCGGCCCATGCTCTGGCCGGTGGGGCGACCCCCGGCCGCTCGATGCAACGCTGACCGGGCGCGCACACACCGATGCCGCGGCCTGACGGCCGCGGCATCGGTGTGTTGGTGGGTGGTGTGGGGGCTCACCAATCGTTGGCGGGGCGACCGTCGACCGCCCAGGTGGTGCCCGACATGACCGGCGAGTTCGCTGTGGTGGCGATCGTGCTGCAGCCGGCGACCTTGCGGTCGGGGCCGAAGACGTTGTCGGTGATCACCGCGTGGAACGGCGACGACGTGGCGGCGATGTTGATCGTGCAGGCACCGTCGTTGAGGTAGTTGTTGCGGATGGTGACGTTGTCGAGCTTGTCGTAACCGCTCAGCTGGGTGAACATGATCGCCGCGTTGTGCGAGGACTCGAAGCGGTTGCCCTCGAACAGGAGGTTCGCGCCGGCCTGCACCTGGATCGAGTCGTCGTGGGTGGGGGTGCCGCCGCGCTCGGGGTCCGTCTCGTCGTAGGTCTGGTCGTGCACCCACGAGTCGGTGATGCGGACGTTGCTGCCGATGACGCGGAACCCGTCGACGACGTGGTGGGCGTTGACCCGGGTCGCGGTGAAGTTGTATCCGTAGATGCCGTTCCACTTGGTGGAGATCACCGTGGGGGCCAGTTCGACATTCTGCACCGTGAACGAGTCACCGTTGTCCATATTGCTGATCAGGGCCCAGGTGGGGGTGGAGCCACCGACGATCTTGCTGTTCTTGATGACCGCTCCCGGTGCCCGCACCTTGATGATGCCGTGCACTTCGAGGCCTTCGATCACCGTGTTGGGCTCGTCGATGTAGATGTTGCCGTCGTAGCGGGTCAGCTGGGTGCCGGCCGGGACGCCGGTGTTTGTGGCGTTCGGGTTGGTTGCGCTGGGCCCGTCGGAGAACTGAGCCGTGACGTAGTAGACGGCCGGAGCCGGGGTGGTTCCCGACACGGCCGTGGCGGGACGTACCGCGCCGGCGGTGGTCAGCCGCGCATCCGACGAGTCGGTGACCGTGACGCCCGCCCACGCGGAGTTGTGGGAGACGGCGGCGCTCAGCTTGACCTCCGTGGTGCCGGTGGCCTCCAGGCGCAGCACGAGGGTCGAGCCGGCCGTGAGCTTCTTGCCGGTGAGCTTGCGCTCGCTGAGGGTCGTGACGTCACCGCCCGCTTCGCGGGTGATGGACAGCTCCACCGTCCCATCGGCGGCGACGCGAGCACGTGCCGCGTACGCACCGGAGTCGGTCACGCGAGCCTGCGTGCTCATCTGAAGTGTGCCTGCGGTCGGCAGCTGGGCGACACGGAAGGTGACTCGGCCGAGCGAGTTGACACCGATCTGTTCGCCGGTGGGGGACACCGCGGCCGGCACAGCCACCGTTGCGGCGGCGGCCGTTGCGGTGGTCGCGGTGAGTGCTCCGACGCCCATGAAGACGATCGTGAGCAGGAACGCAACGTATGTGAGGAGTTGCCGCCGAAGTGTGCTGATACCTGAATCAGACTTCATGTGAGAGGCGACAAGAGCCGAGGTGGCCATTTCGATTACCTTCGTTCAATTATCCGGGGGGAGCGCAACCGTGGGGGATCGGTCGCGGGCACGGCGCAGCTCTTTCGACGGAGGCATGCGTCGTGACGTGTTCGTGCGGGGTGGGCACGGAAAGGGGGGATTCGTGAGGGGGCTTCACGAGCTTTGTGCGTCTGAGACCAGTTTACTGCGAATGTGATCGATCGATGCTCTTCTGATCGTTTGTGCGAGTTGTTTTTTGGGAGCGGTTGCAGATCGTAGAACGATCATTTCTGTCGGACGGCTCTCAGTCGCGCACCAGTACACTTGCAGGGTCGGCTCGGGACACCCGCGAATGGTCGCGAGAAGCACTGTGAGTCCGTGGGGCCGATGGTGAGCGCCGATCGGCGCGCATGACCATCACTGTGCAGGGCCCCGGCCAACGATTGTCCGGGCTTGTTTCGTGAAACAACCCAGAAGGATACCCGCGTGCCCAAGAACAAGAAGTCGGCCGCTGGCCGCGCCCAGAACTTCGATCCGCGCTATGCCGCCAAGACAGGGTGGCAGGATGCCCAGCGGCGGCCGGGCCAGTCATCCGCCGGTAAACCCGGCAGCAAGAGCCCGAACCTCCGCGGGTACCGCGCCGAGGCCGAGTCGCCCGCTCGCAAGCAGCGCTGGAGCGCGCAGGAGCGGGCGGGCCGGGATGAGGCCCGCGGCATCCGTACCCACTCGCGCGGCGCACACGCCGCCGGTGACCGCGCCGACCGTGCCGTGCGCCGGTTCGAACGAACCGATCGCGGTGACGAGCGCACACGCCGGAACGATCGTGACGAGCGGCCGGTGCGGTCAGTCGATCACAACGATCGTTCTCGGAGCCGTGATCGCGATGACCGCGCGTCTTGGTCGTCCGATCGGGGAGATCGGTCGCGTCGTTTCGACGGCGGTGCCCGTCCGCCGCGATCATTCGATCGGTCGGATCGCGCGCGTTCGTTCGATCCGGGCGACCGGCCGCGCCGGTTCGATCGGGATGACCGGCCGCGCCGGTTCGACCGGGACGATCGGCCGCGGCGCTTCGATCGCGATGATCGGCCGCGGTACGCCGACCGAGATGCCCGCTCGCGCGGCGTCGATCGCGAGGA
>NZ_JBKEAY010000258.1:0-3410 GCF_047972865.1 Microbacterium sp. | reverse complement strand
CGACACCCAACGCGCCACCACCGACATCAGAAGAGCAGACCAAGCCGAGCAGTACCAACTAGCCAGAACCGAAGTACCAGGTCGCTGGACTAGCCGTACCAGAAACCGCTACGCGCCATCGGAGCCACCACCTAAAGTCACGGCGGATCAGGCTTTTTCCGGCCTGACGCTTCACTTCTCTCCCAGTTCTGCTGAGCACGGGCCATTCTTGGGCCATTGCCGCGGCCAGACTTGCCCTTGCGCCCTGCCCCGGCAACCTTCCCGGTGCTGCCGCCGAGGGCCTGGTCGACACGGCTCCAGCGCGTAGCGCGCCGCCCTCGCGGGCACGGGAGTACCGCTCGGTGACCTGGAGGCTGGAGTGCCCGAGGGTCGCCTGCACATCGGGCGCGCTGGCGCCGGCGTCGAACAGGATCGTGGCGAAGGTGTGCCGGAGGTCGTGGTTAGGCCGACGTCGGCGTATTCACGATTATGTCGACGTTGTCGTTATGCCGATGTTTCCGAGTGTGTCCTGGTCAGCGGTGGTGAATGCTCGGGAACTGTCGGCATAATCAGAGCGTCTCCAGGAAGGCGATCAGTGAGCCCGGTGGTCGGTAGCGCATATCCACTTCCAGATCGGCGCCCGTGTCTGGGCGGCGGGTGCATGGCGGGGGCTGGACACGGCGGCGCTGTTCCGACAGCAAGGCGCGATCCGTACGCTCGGCACCGCGGTCCTCGCGGCGCACCCGCAGCTTGCCACCGTGCTCGACGCGCACGGGCTCACCCTCGACCCCGTGACCGGGGAGGTCGCAGAGCTGGAGCCATGGAACGCGCTCATGTCGAAGCGCGGCGCGCAGGTGGCGCGCAACCTGGAGAAGTTCACCTCCGAATGGGAGGCGGCGCATCCCGGTCAGGAGCCGGGGCCGGTGGCGCGCGCTCGGTTGCAGGCGAGGGCATGGGACGACGAGCGGCCGAACGAGAAGCCCTCGCAGCTCGGCTCCGAGGCCGGGTGGCTCCGCGAGTTGCAGGACGCCGGCTACGCGCCGGACCTGGCGCGCGCCACCGTGCAATCGGCGCGCACGCTGGACGAGCTGGTCGTGCAGCAGATCGCCTCCCGTGCGCTCGACCGAACCACCGCCGCAGCATCGGCATGGACGATCCATGACGTGTAGGAGCAGGTGGCGCGCATCGTCAACGAGGCCGGTGTGCGCGCCACCCCGGACGAACTGCGCCAGTTCGTGACTATGACGACTCGGCTGGCGGCGGACGACTGCCTCTCGATCCTGCCGCTGGACGCTCCACGCCCAGAGCATGTGGCGCATCTGACGACGTTGCAGGTCGTCGCCGTCGAGACGAAGCTGCGCGACAAGCTCGCCGCACGGGCAACCGTGCGCACGACGGGCGCAACCCCGGCCATACGCGAGCCCGGCCTGGACGCGGACCAGACGCGAGCGGCGGCCGCAGTCGCCTCGACTCGGCCGCTGGTCGTGGTCGAGGGCGCGGCCGGCGCAGGCAAGACCACCATGCTCGGCGCGGCGATCCGCGCCGCTGAACGCGACGGCCGAATGGTGCGGGTAGTGACGCCGACGAAGAACGCTGCTGACGTAGCCGCGGTCGAACTGGGCGTGCCGACCGATTCGGTGGCCGCGCTCGTGCACGCGCACGGGTTCCGGTGGAACGCCGATGGCGTCTGGAAACGCCTCGCTCCCGGCGACACAGCCCCGGATACGCGCGCGACCTACCGCGGCCCCGCCATAGAGAACCGCCTGGCCCCCGGCGAGCGGGTCGTGGTGGACGAAGCCGGGATGCTCGACCAGGACACCGCCCTCGCGCTCCTCACCGCCGCGGACGAGGCCGGGGCGACGCTCGCTCCGGTCGGGGATCGTGCGCAGCTACCGGCGGTCGGCCGAGGCGGCGTGTTCGCCATCGCTGCCGCCCTGACCCCGCGGGTGTACGGCCTGACGCGCCTGCACCGCTTCACCGATCCCGAGTACGCGCAGCTCACCCTCGACCTCCGGGCCAGCCACGACCCGGCAGGGCTGTTCGACCGATTGCATGCACTCGGCATGATCGTGCTGCACGAGGACGCCGAGACGCTACGCGCCGCGATCGCCGCAGTCCGGATCGACGGGGCCACGATCACCGCGGCGACGAACGACGAAGCCCTCGAGCTGAACGCCCTCATCCGTGAGGACCGGGCGCGTGCCGGCCTGGTCGACGACGCCCGCACCGTCGAGGGCTCGGACGGCCTCAGCATCGGCCGGCGCGACCTGATCCAGACCCGCCGCAACGACTCGGAGGTGCGCGTGGCGAACCGGCAGACCTGGATCGTCCAGCACGTCGGAGAGGATGGGAGCTTGTGGGTGCGCGACGCAGCCAGCGAGCGGAAGCAGCAGCACAGCGTCTGCCTGCACGCCGGGTACGTCTCGGAGCACACCCACCTTGCCTATGCCTCCACCGCATACGGGGTGCAAGGCAGGACTGCGCCGGAGTCGCACACGATCCTGTCCGACGCGCTCGACGCGGCAGGGTCTACGTCGGCCTCACCCGCGGGCGAGCGGCGAACCGCCTGCACGTCGTCGCCGCGGACCTCGGAGACGCCCGCGAGCAGTTCACGGCCGCACTCGAGCGGGACCGCGCCGACCGGGGGCTCCGCGAGGCGACCCGGCGGGCGCAGGCCGCGGTCGCTGGGATCGTCGCGGGTGGTCCCGTGGCGGTCGTGAACACCGAGCGTGCCCGTCTCACGAATCTGATCGAGCAAGCGGAGCAGGCGACGGCGAAGCGGGAACGGGAGGCGGCCGAGTTCGCCACGCTAGCGAACCGGCACGAGAACGAGACGGAGGAGCAGCAGGCGATCGTCGCGGCGGCCGAAGCGGAAGCGCAGCGAGTGCGGGCGGAGGTCGTCGGCCCGCTCGTCGCCCAAGCAACCACGGACGGCACGGTGGTCATCACCGCACAGTCTCGGATGTGGGAGGCATCGCGGACGCGGAGTGCGGCGCGAGGATTCCGCCAGCGCAGCGCGTCCCGTGCGCTGAGTGCCGCGACAGGCGAGCGTGAGACCGTCGAGACGACTGCTCGCCAGCGTTGGGGCAGCATCCCTGCCACGGCCGCAAGCGTTGAGGGAGGGGCCGCGACCGTCGCAGGTGGTGAGGCCGACGCGCACCCTCGTGTGGTCGAGCAACGTGAGGGCGTTATTGGCGCGCGGCAGGAGCAGCAGGAACTCGCCGCCCGGCACACCCAGGAGAACCGCGCCCTCATCGCCCAGTGTTCAAGGGCCGTACCCCGAGCAGCCCCCGGAAGCTCGCCGCCCAATGGCGGGCTCAGGCAGAAACGGCCCGCCGCGACCTCTCCAGCATCGAGGCTCTCCCGTCACCGAGGCGGCGAAGCTCATCCGCGACCGTGCCGCCCAGGAGCAGGCCCGTCGCGAGGCTGCC
>NZ_JBKEAY010000188.1:0-12090 GCF_047972865.1 Microbacterium sp. | reverse complement strand
GTGTTCTCGGATTTCACCTCTGGTTAATATTGCGACTGGCCAGGCCCCGCTTATCTCACTCCCCCTCGGATACAGATGCCGATTCGGAAATCCGCACGGTCGACCCCCAGACGCAGCGGGGAGATCACTGCCCGAGTCTATGAGCGGCTGCGGGACCAGATTCTCGACGGCGCGTTCCCGCAGGGAATGCACATCTCGATTCAGTCCGTCGCGACCTCGATGCACACGAGCAACGGGCCGGTGATCACCGCGCTGCACCGGCTCGGCCACGAAGGTCTCGTCCAGCATGCCCGCGGGTCGGGATACCGGATTGCCGAGTGGACGCCGCAACTGCTGGATCACCTGCTGGTCGTCCGACGGGCCCTGGAAACCGAAGCGGCGCGCCTGGCCGCGCGGCGCGCCAATCGCGAAGACATCGAACGACTGCAGGGGCATATCACGCAAATGGAGGCGATGGTGGCCGAAGGCCGCCGCGCTGACGCCGAGAGGATCGACGTTGAGCTGCACGTGGCGATCGTGAAGCTGAGTCGGAACCCCGCCCTGATCGACACACTTGCCCGAAGCCACATGCTCGAGTTCGTACGTCGCCGTCTCCTGGCCAACGAGCCGCGGGGCGACTTCAAGAATATGGCCGCCAATCACCAGATTCTCGTGGATGCGATCGCGTCCGGAGATCCGGACAAGGCAGGTAAGGCGATGCACTGGCACCTGAGGAGCAAGTCGCCATCGACGGCCGGCGGCCGCGGGGGTAGCGGAGGCCGCGCGTCCGCCGCGGGAGACACCGGTGGCCGCGGGGCCGCCTGCACCCGCACGCGACGCGCTGCGGTCATGACCGTGCCGGCGGCGAGGTCATGCCAGCCGCGATGCCACTGCGAGCGGTCGTCGAGGGGGGAGAAGGCCCCGACCACGACGATCGAGCCGAGGGTCCAGGTCACGCCCCGCACCAGGGCCCTGCCGAAACCGATCGGAGCCCCGGAGGGGTCGTCGACGTGGCCGAGTCGCAACCCGAACACCCGCATTCCGATCGAGCCCGCCCCGCCCTGCATCGCCGTGTGTGCGAGGAACCCGGCGACCGCGGTGACCACGGCCACCCAGATCGACGCGCTCAGCGAGAACCCGCCCGAGATCGCCACGGCCATCACGATCACCCCACCGACGATCAGCGCGGCGATCAGCGTATTGATGACGGCCGCACCGATGCGCGCGCGCAACGTGGCCGGAACCCGGTGTGTCATGATCGCTTCCTCCGCTGCCGGAACGACCGAAGGCTGAGGCGCGCTCGCACCCGTTGCCGCCGGGTCGTCGCCTGCGTCATCCCTCCGACGATATCGTCCACCTCCCGCCAGAACGCCGACACCTCGTCGGCGCTCGGCTCACCGGGTCCGTACACCTCGGCATCCGCCCGCTCCGCCAGCGCAACCACACGCGCGTCCTCGAACCGGTGCTCGACGACCGCGGCACTTTCTACCCGCGTCGCACCGAGGGCCACGGGGGCCCGCAGATCGATCGCCCGATCGACGAGCTCATCCCATCCGCCCGAGATGCGGTCGGCCGACCGTTCCGCGCGCAGCCGGCGCACGCGGCGGCTCGCTTTGACGGCACCGATGATCACGAACGGCGCGCACAGCAGCAGCACGACCGCGAGACTGATCCCGCCGGCAACGAACACCGTGGTGATCCAGCCGGGTTCGGGTGGCTTCTCGTCATCCTGTTCGCGCTCCTCGGCGATGGAGGGCGGCAGTTCCGCCGGCTCCTGGGCGGGCGGCGGGGGCTGCAGCACCTGGGGCTTCGGGTTGGCCCGCGGCCGAGTGTTCTGTTCGCTCGGCTCGTTGTCCTCGTCGGGCGTCGGGTCGAACGGCACCCATCCGTAGCCGTCGAACGCGATCTCGACCCACGCGTGCAGGTTGTTCCCGGTCGCCACGAACGGTTCGGCGCCGGCGTTGTCCTCATCCGGATACCACCCCATGACCACCCGCGCGGGCATCCCCAGCTGCCGGCCGATCAGCGCCATCGCAACGGCGTACTGCTCGTCGTCCCCGATCATCTGCTCGCCGGCGAGCAGCTGGACGATCCGCGCCGCGCCATGACCCGAGGGCGACAGCGGGTCCCCTTCCAGCCCGTGACTGAAGTAGCCGTCGCCGCTCAGCCAGGCCTGCAGACTCCGGGCCCGTTCGATCGGGGACTCGGCTTCTTCGATCGCATCGGTCGCCTCGTCGACGATGCCCTCCGGAACCCCGCTCTGGGCGGGCATCTTGAGTGGGGCGAACGGGACGTCGACCAGGGTCGCATCGCTCGGGACGGCGGGGATCACCGTCGTGACAGTGTAGGCGTCGCCCTCGACCAGTCCCGAGGAGACGACCGCGGTGCCGGTGCCGTCGTTGTAGAAGGCGTTGCGGCGGCGGTCATCCGCGTCCGCACCCTGGAACGTGATCTCCTGCACCGCGCCGACGTCGGGGAGCCACACCCCGTCGAGTCCCTCGATCTCGAACGAGACCTCGGCGTCGGCACCGGTCGCATCCGGGCTCATGTTCGCGCGCAGCGGGCGGAACGCGGCGGAGGAACCGGCGCCGTCCTCGGCCACGTTGTAGACGACGCCGTTGTAGGCGTCCATGGTGGCCAGACGCACCCGGGCCTTCTCGGGCAGTCCCGTCGCCGTGAACAGGGGCTCGTCGGCGAAATCGCGCACGAACCGCCGGTACGACTGCAGCGGGCTGGGGTACTCGTGCAGGTCGAACGGGGGCACGACGAAGTCACGCAGCACGTACCGCTGCGTGGGAGGGGTCGCGAACGCCGCCGTGGCGACCCCGGCTCCCGCGGCCACGGCGAGCACGGCCGCACCGGCGACGATCCGGCGCGTCCTCGTGGACCGGCGCGCGACGCCGGACGCACCCGCGGCGGGCTCGACGTGCACAGCGGTGCGCTCGGGGTCCCACACCGTGCGCACCGCCAGCCAGGCCACCGCGACAACGGCGAACACCAGACCCTGCAGCAGCGGCGCGGCGGGCTCGGCGACACCCAGCAGAATCTGGATCACGAGGAAGAGGAGCGCCGGCAGCAGCGTCCAGGCGGCGGGCGTCACGCGAAGCGCGAGCGAACCGGCCAGCACCGAGGCGACCAGAGTCATCGCGAAGACGACGACCAGGTGCCCGTCCGCGTCGGCGACCGGCGGCACGGTCGTGAGCAGTTCCTTCCAGGACGTGACCGCACTGAGCGCGAGCCGGCGCAAGGTCTCCCACGTGGGAATCACACCGCCGACGACGGTCGCCGGCAGCGCGAGGGCACCGCCGAACAGGAAGTAGGCCACCGCGGTCAGTCCGGCCAGAGCGAGTACACCGAGGCGGCGCCAGCGGCCGAGCAGGGCGATGGCCAGGCCGATCACGAGCGCGCCGACGCCGCAGATCAGATACCCGACGCCCTCGAACGTCGGGCCGAAACCGACGATGCCGACGGCCAGGAGGAGGGCGACAGCGAGGAGGTCGACGATCGTCCGACGCGTCATGCCAGCACCCTCCGCACGGCGCGGGGAAGCTGATCCAGCGCGCCCAGCGCGACCAGGTCGGCGTCGCCGATGCGCCGCAGCTCCGGGGCGCTCCGGCCGTCCTCGGCGACGACGGCGAGCACCCGGACGTCGCGCGGCAGCCGGGAGCAGGCGGCCCGCAACCGGCCCGGGTCGGCGCGGCTCCCGGTGATCAGCACCGCGATCGCCGCCTGCGGCGAGTGGGCGGCGGCTGCGCCGGCGAGGTCGGCGATGGTCCCGGCACGCGGACGCGATTGCCCCAGCCCGGACAGCTCGTCGAGCAGGGCGCGCGGCGACCGCGTGCGCAGGGCGCCCTGCGGGACGCGTGCGTCCAGTACCCGCGCGTCGCTGAGCGCGCGCAGCCCGACCGAGCCGGCGATCGAGATCGCGAGTTCGAACTCGTCGGGGGCGCCGTATTCGTCGGCGTTGGTGGACAGCCCGATCACGAAGTGCGATCGGCGTGTCTGCTCGTACTGGCGGACCATCAGCCGGCCGATGCGTGCGGTCGACTTCCAGTGCACATGGCGCAGGTCGTCGCCGGGCTGGTACTCGCGCAGCGCGTGGAACGAGACGTCGTCCCGTTCCAGTTGCCGCACCGGGAGCCCCTCCAGATCCCGCATCCGCCCGAGCGAGAGCCCACTGAGGTCGGTCGTGCGGGGGTGCACGTACAGATCGGTGGCGGCCCGCCGGTTGTGCGTGCGCTCGAACAGGCCGATCGGGTCGCCGCGCAGAACGCTGACCGGACCCACCGCCAGCACCCCTCGTGCGCGGGTGGGGATCGCGAAGAGCTCTTCGTGCTCCTCCCCCACCGCCAGGCGCGGGACGGCGAAGATCCCTCGACCGGACCCCACCGGCAGAACCACCTCCGACGGCAGAATCGCTCGAGCGGTGTCGTTTCGCAGCGTGAGTCCGCCGATGGCGCGTTCGCCGACCACGACGCGGCTGCGGGTCAGATCGAGCTCGACGTCGTACGTCGTGCGCCCGATGAGGAAGAACAGGCACACCGCGATCACCGTCGTCACGACGGCGGCGGCGATCATCATCTCCTGCCACCCGAGCCACAGGGCCACCGCCCACAGCACGGCGGCCACGGCTATCACGACCCAGCCGAGCGGGCGGATGACGCCGGCGACGGACCGCAACCGCGACGCGACGCGGAGGAGCCACGCCGCGCGGCGCTCGCGACGCTCCCGCCGGGCGTCGTCCGCAGCCGCCGTATCCGCCGCACGCGTCGGGCCTGAGAACGGCCGGTCGCGGCGCGGCCGGTCCTGGGGCGGCTGCTCGTGGAGGGGTGCGGCGGGTTCGGGGCGCGCCGGTTCGTCCCGCGGCGTGACGCTCGCGGGCTGATCGGTGTCGTGCACCGCGGTCATCCGTCTGCAGCCCTCGCCAGCGGCGCGTCGACGTCGGCCAGGGCACCCTGGACGACCTTGTCGGCGGTGACCCCGGAGAACTCCGCCTCCGGGTCGAGGACCAGACGGTGGTTCCACACAGGCTCGGCCAGGATCTTGATGTCGTCGGGGATCACGTAATGCCGGCCGTGCGCGGCGGCGAAGACCTTGGCGACGCGAACCATCGAGATCGCGCCGCGCACCGACACTCCCAGCCGCGTGGATTCGGAGGCGCGGGTGGCCTCGACGAGTTGCGCCGCGTACCGCGCGACGGCGGGGTCGACGTGCACGCTCCCAGCCAGGTCTGCCATATCGGCGACCGCTCCCGTCGTGATCACCGGACTGAGTCGCGCCGAGGGGTCCCGATCGGCGACACCCACGAGGATGCGCTCGGCGACCGCCAGCGACGGGTAGCCGATGGAGGTCTTGATCATGAACCGGTCCAGCTGGGCCTCGGGCAGCTTGTACGTCCCGGCCTGCTCGATCGGGTTCTGGGTCGCGATGACCAGGAACGGCCGTCCCACCTCGTGGGCGATGCCGTCCACGGTGACCCGGGATTCTTCCATCACCTCAAGCAACGCCGATTGCGTTTTGGGCGAGGCTCGGTTGATCTCGTCGGCCAGCACGATCGGGGCGAACACGGGCCCGCGGTGGAACTCGAACCGGTGCTCCTGCTGATCGTAGATCGTCACGCCGGTCACGTCGGAGGGGAGCAGGTCGGGGGTGAACTGGATGCGGGCGCTACTGCCCTGCACGCTCGCCGCGAGCGCCTTGGCCAGACTGGTCTTGCCGGTGCCGGGCGCATCCTCCAGGAGCACGTGCCCCTCGGCCAGCATCGCCGACAGCACCAGCCCCACGACATCGCGCTTGCCCATGAGCGCGCGATCGACGTTGTCGACCAGTTTGGTGAAGGTGTCGCGGAACCAGGCCGCCTGTTCGGGTGTCATGCTCATTCGGGAATATCCTTGCTGGATCGGGATTTTCGGGTTCGGGTCACCAGGAACTGGTTTCGTAGTTCGTGCCGTTGATCCTGACCCACACCGTCGCGTCGGAGGCTGAGCCGTAGTAGCAGCCGGACAGCTCCTGCTGGCCGTTGGCACGGAAGTATCCGACGCCGCTGCCGATCGACGAGCCGTTCGCGTAGCACCGGTACGGGTACGTCCCATCGGGGAAGTTCGACGTCGTCACCAGGAATTGGTCGCAGTCGACGGCGCCGCACTGCACATGGGAACCGTGGCTGACCCGGGCACGGGCCTGAGGGGGCGAGCCGGTGCTCGCGATCACGGTGGCGCTCGTGGTCTGCCCGGCCGCGCTGGTCTCCACCCGGAACGTGCGGCTGGCGCCGTAGCCCACGTCGATGGTCGTGGAGCCGCTGGGGGACACCGTCTGCCACGCGCCGGTGTCGATCCGGACCCGGGTGGTGATGTCGCGGCCGTTGCGCGGCGGGGACTCCCACGAGAAGGTGATCGTCGTGCCGCTCGAGGTCCACCCTGCCGTGGGGCTCCCGATCGGCCCATATGGGGCGACCTGATTCGTCGGTGCGGACGGTTCGCTCTGTTCGCTCACCCCGCCGACCGTCGCAACGGCCCGGATGCGCACCGAGTAGGTCCCGTTGTTGTCGGCGAGACCGTTCCCGATCGACCCTGCGCCGTTGTCGCCGTCGAACATCCAGTCGCTACGCCATGCCCCGCCATTGATCGAGAACTCATAGCTGATCTGTGCGGCCGTCGCCCCGTTGCCCGCGCCGGGGGTCCACATGACCACCACCATGTTGTCGCCGGGACCGGCTTGGACGCCCGTCGGGGCCCCCGGCCGACCGAACGACTGCAGCGGCGCCGAAGCGGCGCTGCGACCTCCCCAGCCTGCCTTGTTCTGTGCGCGGACGCGGAACGTGTAGGAGGTCGTGGAGTTGTCGACGGTCACCGCTTGGCTGGTCTGGCCGGCGGGCACCGAGACGGTACGGATCGTTGCGCCGCCCTGCATGACATCGAGCTGGTACCCCGAGATGGCGTCGCCGTTGCTGGCGGGCTGATTCCAGCTGACCCGCAGCTGATTCTGCGAGCCGACGGCGTCGAGGCGCTGCGTCGTCGGGGCTGCAGGCGCCGACGGCGGCGCGGCGGGGATGTCGGTGGCCGACCAGGCACTCCATCCGGAGGGCTCGGGCGCCTGGTTGTGGGCGCGGACGCGGACCTGATAGGCGGTTCCGTTGGTGAGTCCCTCCCAGACCAGACTCGTCCCGGTCACGTTGACCTTCTGGACGCTCCCCGTGGCGGGCGCTGGAGAGATCTCCAGCGTGTACGACGCAACCGGGGACCCCTCCGTCGGCGGGCGTGTCCACGACACGGCGAGGTTGCTGTCGCCCGCGGTGATCGTCGGCGGGGCCGGCGTCTGCGGCCGCACGTCCGGCCGAGCCGTCTCCGACGGCAGCGAGGGGTCGGAGGTGCCGTTGCGATTGGTCGCGGTGACGATGAAGTTGTACTCGGTGTTGTTGGTCAGCCCGTCCAGTGTGCAGGTCGTGGAGGCGCACTGCTTCGTGTACCCGCCGGACGTCGACGAAACGGTGTAGCCGGTGATGGGTGCACCGTTGTCGATCGGCGCCGTCCACGACAGCACGACCGTGCGGCTTTGCACGCTGGACACGGTGGGCCTGCCGGGCACCTCCGGTCCACTCTGGACGGTGATCCGCACCCGCGCTTCGACTCCACGATTGTCGTCACCGGTGGCGTCCAGGACGCGGTAACGCACCACGATCGTGCCGACGAACGAGCCACCGGGGGTGACCTGCACCCGGTCACCGTTGATGCGGGCCTGCGCCGTCCCGGTCTCGACGGCGGTGCTGACGATGCGCAGCGGGGTGTCGGGGAACGGGTTGACGTCGTTGTCGAGCACCGGGACGTCGAGGGTCTCCCCCTGACGTGCCTCGGCGATCACATCGTCGTTGGCGCTGGCCAACGGGCGGGTGGACGAGACGACGGTCACAGCGATCGACGCACGGACCGGCTCCGACTCGCCGTCGGTGACGGTCACGGTCACCGTCGCACGGGTTCCCGCCTCGGCGTCGGTCGACGCGGATACCCGCAGCAGCGAGCCGTCCACGACGGCGTCCAGCCCCGCAGGAACCGCACCGCCCAGCGCGAACGTCAGCTGATCGCCCGGGTCGGCGTCGGTGGCGAGATCGGCGAGATCGAGCGTGCTCGCCTCTTCGCCGGCCGCGACCGTCATCGAGGCGCCGACCATCTCGGGCGGCACGTTCTCGGGAGGCAACACCGTGATCGGGATCGTCAGTGTCGCCTTGCGTCCGTTCGGGTCGTCGGGGCCGTCCCCGTCAGTCACCTCGAAGGTGAGCGCATCCTGACCGGAGTACTGATCGTTCGAGGTGTACACGAGGGTGCGCTGGTCGCGCACCAGGGAGGCGCCGTCGCCGTGCGAGGCGGCGACCTTCGCGGCCTCGGTCAAGACGACTCCGCGACCCCCCACCGCCTGCACGTAGGCGGCCAACGGCACCTCGACCGTCTCACCGCTGAGCACCTCGATGGCGGCTCCCGCGATGAGGCTCGGCGGCATCGCCTGCAGCGCCGGCACGTGCACGAACGCGGTCGCCGTCTGATCGTCGGCATCCGTGATGCGGTAGGTGATGAGCTGGCTGTCCTCGGTCAGCACGATACGCATCGTGCTGTCGCTGAGGATGCGCGCGTTCTCGCCGCCGGCGCCGATGTCGACGGTCAGGGCGTCGCGGGTGCCGTCGGGGTCACGGTCGTTGAGCAGCACCTCGATGTCCGCCATGCCGTCGTCGGTGACATCCTCCGGGCGTACCCGGTCGTCGTTGGCGATCGGGGGCACCAGCGGCACGTCCGCATCGACGGTGATCTGCACACTCGTGGTCGCGGTCAGCCCACGCGCGTCGACGATCGTGTACTGCACGCTGGTGCGCATCGGCTCGCGAGGGGCGGTGATGTACAGCTGGTTCTCGGTGACCCGCGCCGCAAGCCCCGGCACGTCGGGCACATCGACCGCGTCCACCGCGAAACCGAACGGTTCGCCGTCAGGGTCGGAGTCGTTCGCCAGCACCGGTACCGCGACCTCGCGACCGGGTCGCATGACAATCGCGTCTCGCACGGCGTAGGGCGCCTGGTTGACGGATTCGGCGGGGGCGATACCGACCTGCACCGTCGCCGTTGCCTCCTTGCCCAGCCGGTCACGCACCCGGTAGGTGAACGTGTCGACACCGGTGCTGCCGTCGAAGGCGGTGTAGGTGAAGGTGTCGCCGTCGACGACGTCGACCCGGCCCTTGCTCGGGGCGGACGCGAGGCCGACCAACTCGACGGAATCGCCGTCCTCATCGATGCCGTCCAGCGGCACCGGAACCTCGACGCTCGATCCACTGAGAGTGCGCGCCGTGAGGTCGCGGGGCCGTGGTGCGGCGTTGGACTCGTCGTCGCGCGGAAGCACCTGAATGGTCACGTACCCGGCGTCGCGCTGGCCGGAGGAGTCGACCGCCTCGTACGTGGCGTACACGGTTCCGGGCCGGTCGCCGGCGCGGAACCGGAGCACGTTCTCGGCGACGAAGACCTCGCCGTCCTCGTCATCGACCAGCGGCGGCACCAGCCCCGGTGCGAGGTGCAGCGGGTCACCGTTGGGGTGGTAATCGTTGTCGAGCACGGCGATCGTGACGACATCGCCCGCGCGCACGACGGCACGATCATCGTTCGCGATCGGCGGCCGCAGCCGCTCGGGTGCCGGTACGGGAATCACGACGATCTCACCGGTAGCCGATTTCGACCCGTTCGAGATCGTGTACGTGACCCGGACCTGCGCGGTGAGAGCGCCGAGGTCGGTGATGCGGATGGTCTCGTGGCCGAGAACCGAGGCCGCCACCCCCGATCCCGGCTCGGCGACGACGGACTGGACCACGAGGATGCCGCCGGCGGGGTCGGTGTCGTTGGAGAGCACATTGACCAGAACGTCATCGCCTGCGGGGAGCAACGCGACATCGCGCACCGCGATCGGAGATGGATCGCCTTCGGCGCGGGCGAGCACATCCACGCGGACAACGCCCGGGACGGAGTTCGCTCCCGCCGAGACCAGGTAGTTGACGTAGTAGGTGCCTACGGCGTCCGCGACGAAGGAGAAGGTCTTGTCGGCATAGTCCGGGACGACCCGGGCGCCGTCGACCTCGTCAACGCGGGTCAGCCGCAATGGTTCGGTGCCGGTGCTGGCGTCGTTGGCCAGCGGTGAGACGGTGACGCTGCGGCCCACGCGCGTCACCACGTGATCGGCGTTGGTGACCGGTACCGCCGCGCCCAGCGGACGCACCTCGTACCGGGCGACACCGACCCCCGAGTCGGTCCCGTCGGAGACGACGATGGGAACGTCGATGCGGCCTTGAGTTCCGCCGATGGCGCGGAAGGAGATGTGCCCGTCGGAGGTGAAGTCGGCTTCGTCGCCGCCGTCGACGGCGACGGACTGCAAGAAGATGTCATCGCCGTCGGGATCGATCCAGTCCGGCAACACGTTATAGGCCGCGGTGCCCCCCGCTTCGACGGTCACGGGGGTCACGCGCTTCTGTTCCGGAGGGGCGTTCACGTCCCAGTCGTGCACGGCGACCCGCACGCGGGCCTCGGCGGTGCCGCCGCGGCCATCTTCCGCGCGGTACCGGAAAGTGGTCGTCCCGGTCGCATCCTCGGGAACCACGATCTGCAGCGCCTTGCCGTTGTGGACCGGTTCGAGTTCACCGAATGAGGGCTCATCCAGGGGTACGGCCACCAGCACGTCCCCGTCGGCATCGGTGTCGTTCTCGAGGATCGGCAGGATCGTGGTGCGGCCGGGCCGCACGCCGTACTCGTCGTCTTCCGCGAGCGGGGCGGTGTTCTGGTCGGTGCGCTCGGGAAGGGCAGCCTGCACCGTCTCTTCGGTCGTCTCCTCCTCCTCGTCGCCTTCGCCCTCGGGAGGAGTGAGGTCGTCCCAGTTGTCCACACGCTGCATGGCGTCGCTGGCGAGCCACGCGGCCCCGCCGAACACGTCGTTGAGCACAACCACGTCGCGGTTGACGCGGAACGTCAGGACACCGGTGGGCGCCAGTCCCTCGATGTCCAGCACGAGGTCATCGGTCTCGCCGGGGCAGTCGCGCACGAACCGGGCGCTCTCCGCCCACGCGCCGTACGCGCAGCCGGCGACATACACCGGACGGGTGGGGATGCCCTCGCCGCCGGCGTCCACGACGACCGGCTCCGCGTCGGCGGAGACCCGCACCAGCGCGGTCGGAGTGGCCACTGTGACGGCGTCGGTCGGTTCGGAGGGCTGCTGCAGCACGGCATCGACGGGCACGTCCAGGACGGACCCGTCCGTGCCGTACAGCGTGCGGGCGTCGGTGTCGAAGGCGTAGCCGGTGCGACCGACGACGGTCATCTCGACGTCCGCGGCCGGATCGACCGACGACAGTACGCGGTCACCGACCTGCGAGAACGTGCCGTCATCGCCGCGGGCGTAGGTGAGGATGCGGGGTTGTTCGCGTTCCAGCGCGTAGATGTCACCGTCGACGCCGACCGCGGCGACGGCGTCGTCGCCGAGTTCGGCGATGGGTTCGTTGCCTTGGCCGCCGATCGCCCCGAGACTGCCGAACTCCGCAGCCCACAGTTCGCCCGACGGTTCGGTGACCGCGACGACACCGCCGCCCATCGACACGGCGGCGCCTGCGGGAAGGTCGGTGGTCTGTTCCAGGGCGACCCGGGCGGGGTCGACCGGCGTGGCCTTGTTGGCGACCGGATCGACCACGAGCACCTGCGCGCCGGACTGCAGCACGTCGTATCGCTCGGTGGCGGTGCGCAGCCCGCCGTCGAGGACGCCGGACGAGTGATTGAGGTGGCCGACGAGCAGGCTCGACTGCTTCGTCACCCACACACCGCCGTCGTTGAGGTCGACTTCGGTGGTCGGGTTGCCTTCGTAGACGAACGCGAGGGTGCCTATCGTCACGGCCAGGGCGCTGACGACCCCCACGGACGCGATCGCGCGCGGGCGAGCGCGGAGCCTTGAAAATGCTCTCATCCCAGCTCCCCCCGGAACCATCGCGTCGCGCCGTCACCCCCGGCTCACACGGACCCACGCCGCCGGGCGTACGACCGCTCCAGCCTACGCCAGTCACACGCGTCACACGAATCTCATCCGTATGCTTCGGGCCATACGGGATGC
>NZ_JBKEAY010000175.1:0-1651 GCF_047972865.1 Microbacterium sp. | reverse complement strand
TCCCGTCGACGCGATCGATCGCGACAGCCTGCGAACGGCAAGACCTCATCGATCTTCTCGCGGTGGCACCCGATGACGCGCCCCTGAAGACGTCGGTGGCCTCGTTGCGGCATGCCGCGACCTCCGTCGATCGTACTCTGGAGACTTCGGTCTCCGGGCTCGGCTATGCCAGCGACGACCAGTTGCAGGAGTGGGTCTCCCGTGCGCCAGGGCACTGGTGGGACCCGGAGTACTGGACGGTGGAGACGCTGCGAGACGACGTCGGCGTGACCGGACAGAACGTGGAGCAGCAGGCGAAGCGCGGGGCGGCGGCCGCCGCCGATCTGCGGAAGGTTCTCCTCGGCCAAGACCCGCCCCTCCGGTTCCGTCCCTACCTCGCCATCATCATGCAAGACCTCGACGATCTGGGCGCATCCCTCTCGCGTCGTCGGTCGCACGGACCCGAGGGGCATCAGGCGATCTCGGAGGGCATTTCACTCTTTGCGCGGCAGCTCAGGGGCGAGGTCGCTACCCGGGAACTCTTGGCGACGCCGGTGTACGTCGGCGGCGACGACGCGTTGCTGCTTGCGCCGGCGAAGACCGCTATCGCTGTTGCTCGCGTGGCCCGCGCTGCCGTCTCCGCAGCGCAAACGGCCGACGGGCACCTGAACATGCTCACCCGGGTGACCGCGTCGACGGCCGTGCTCTTCTTTCACTCGTCCTCGCCGCTGTCGTCGGCGTTGTCACGCGCGCGTGAGCTGCTCAGTGCAGCGAAGGGTCAGCCGGGGAAAGACCGTCTCGCCGTCGGCGTCCATCGTCGAAGTGGGGCGGTTGCAACGATCAACGTGAGCTGGGGCGAACGCGCCGCAGCTGTGGAGGCGTTGTCTGTGCTGGTCACTGCGACGCGGGAGGGGGCGTATTCCGGCCGTTTGATCGCCGACCTTGACCGTGCCGGCCGCTCGTTGCGGGAGCTTCACCGATCCCATCCCCCCTCGTTCGACGCCGAGATCAGAAGGCTGGTGGGGCGGCACACCCGCGACGACGCGACGGCCGAGACCATCGCCGCCAGCATCGCTTCGCTCGGCAAAGACCCTGCGGCCAGAGACGATCCACTCCGTGCCCTGCTTGGCGCGCTTCGTGTGGCGCGTGCGCTCAACCAGGAGGACTCGTCATGACGTGGTGGGCGTTGAGTCCCGACGATACCGTCCACGTGCGTGACGGGCGAGCCTTCGCTGCTGCCACAAACGGTGTCGCCCATGCGGTCATGCCGCACCCGAGCACCGTGGGCGGCGCCGTATCGGCCGCGATGGGCGGAGCGCGCTTCACTTCGCTTCGCGGACCCTACGTGGGAATGGAAGCTCGCGGATGCTGGGTGCCCTATTTTCCGGTGCCCCGCGACCTGATGAGACGCCGCGGGGATCTCGTCCGGCTCGCTCCCTCGAACGCCGACCACCCCATGCGCACCAGCCCGATCACGGGGCAGCGGCTTCGTCTCGCCGATCCGAACGCGGAGCCGCTGCCCGACCAGCTGGTGTCTGGAACAAGGCTCGCTAAGCACTTGAAGACAACGTCAGTCGGCCCCCTGGGTTCCCTCCCGCCGGACGAGATCTTCAAAGCTGAGCGACGCGTCGGCCTGGCACGCACAGACGGAACCGCGCGGCGAGGCTTCCTG
>NZ_JBKEAY010000057.1:0-2151 GCF_047972865.1 Microbacterium sp. | reverse complement strand
GTCTCGCTCAACGCCGAGCATGCCGGTGACGAGCTGCGGATCGCGACGCAGGCTGCGAAGGCTCACAACATGGTAGTCGCCGCCGATGACTATGGCGTGATGGCCCGCGGGGACAAGACCTTCCGCCTGATGTACTACGCCAAGACCGGACCGTCCGCCGGCGATGCCGCCTGGTCCGCGGACGCTTCTACCCCGCATTTCTCACCACACTGATGGTCGCGTGGTTTGGCGGGCTGGCGGCGGGTCGTGGGGGGGATGGGCGAGCGGGGGGCGGACCTTCGGCGGCAGCCGCTCGGGGGGGGCTGGGCGACGCGGTGGATGGTTTCAACTCAGGCACACATCGGGGCGACGACACTCTCGGCGGCTCTACGGAGGTGGCAGCCCGGGGATCGGCCCGAGGGGCAACAGCCGGGGTGTCGAGGGGGCGAGGGGCGACAGCGATTGGAGCTGGCTCAGCACTTGGGCGAACAGCCTTTGGTACGGGTACGCCTCGGACAGGGCCAGCACGATCCGGCGGCAACTGACTGTGATCCGGCCTCCCACTTTGAGCAGCTTCTGGCGGATCGTTCCCGCTTCGGACTGGGCCAGTTCCGTCCCCTCCAGACCGAACGCCCGCACAGCGGCGCACAGCGTGTCGGCACTGGTCGAGAACAGCAGCCGCAACTGGTTCGCGCGGAGGTCTTCGCAGCTCAAGCGGTCCGCGAACAACTGCAACTGCTGCTCCTTGATCCGGTTCTCCATCTCGCCGCGGGCGCAGTACTTCTCTTCGTAGAGCGTGCGTGCGTCGATCTCGTCCGCGGGCAGGTTGGTGACCACGACCCGCGGGTTGGCTCCCTTCGACAGATGCTCCGCCTTGCCGACCACGCGACGCTCGCAACTCCACGAATCGAGGGTCTGATAGGTGAAGTCCTTGAACACTCGCGCGGCTTGGCCGGTGGTCTCGCACTGCTGTCGCGCGGTCTCCAGTTCCGTCGCGATTTCGGCGTTCAGACGGGGGTTCTTCGCCAATCCCAGCAGGTAGTGGACACCGTTCGCTTCGCACCATTGCATGATCGGCTCGCGACAAAAGCCGCTGTCGCCGCGAATGATGATCCGCACGTCGGGCCACGTCTCGCGGAGTCGGGCCACGATCCGCGCCAGGTGCGGCACCGTGCCAGCCGCTCCATCTTGATCGGCCGGACGCAGCAGCGCGAGCAAAGGCCAGTCGCCGCAGAACATGTACAGCGGCAGGTAACAATAATGACCGTAGTAGCCGTGAAAGAACTTGCCGAGCTGATCGCCATGCACCGGGTCGTCGGTGGCGTCGAGGTCCAGCACCAGTTCCGCCGGCGCGTCTTGCCGTGATTGCCACTGAACGAACTGGTCCACCAGCGTGGCGTGCAGTTGGGCGATCGACGCGACGATCTTCTGGTAGCGGCTTGCTTCGTCCGCGCCGACGGGCGTGAGTTCGAGTCGGTTGAGCGTGCTCTTGCCCGCCAGCGGCTTGCCCCGATCGGCCAGTTCGCGGCGGTCCTGGCCAGTGATGTCGCGGCGTCCGCAGACCAACGCCAGCAACGGATCGTGGCGGAGCTGATCGTGATCGGCGAGGTCTTCGTAGCCCAGCGCCAGCCCCATGATCCGCTGGGTGAGCAGTTCTTGAACCGAGAAATCGCAGCGATCGGGATCGCGATGATCGGTGAAGCACCCGGCGAACGGGGCGATGATCCCCAGCCGCGATTCGACCTCCCGCAGCAGCAGAGCCCCGGCGTCGGAGGTGATCCGGCCCCCATCAAACGCGGCCTCGACCGACCGCGAGCCGTGGGGCTGAAAGAGCAATGGCTGACGTGTACACTCTGTCATGACGAGACCGCCTCCTGTGCGTGCTGTGAACTTCAAGCCTCACAACACTTAACGCAGACCGAGGCGGTCTCGCCGTATCAATCTGGTGAGAAATCCGGGCTAAGAGCCTTCTCGCCGCGGCTGCGGGAGTTTCCACCAGCGGCTGCGGCTACTTTCTACATCCGGAACGTCGCGGTCAGCCGACCGGGGAACTGGATTGGCGAGTCGTGGCCCTCGATGCCCTCGGTTTGATCCTGTTCGTCGTGCCCGGCATTATTGCCTTTGCGGTCGACTTCTCCTCGGGCGCGATCTACCTTCCCCCGGGGCAAGGCT
>NZ_JBKEAY010000262.1:0-22928 GCF_047972865.1 Microbacterium sp. | reverse complement strand
CGAGCAGGCGCAGCACGCTGTACACGAGGGCGGAGCGGGCACGCATACCCCCAGTCTACGGGCGTGAGCCGTTGTCAGGCTGTGACCGTGGAACCCGGCGCTGGGCCGTCGCTCGCCTAGGATGGGGGTGTGGCGAGAGTCCTCATCCCTCTGACCCTGCTGCTGGTCGCGTTTTGGATCTACAGCATCGTCGACTGCGCGATGCAGCCACCGACCCGCCATCGCGGGGTGAGCAAGCCCGCGTGGATGCTGATCGTCATGCTCTTCCCTGTCTTCGGTGGCGTGCTGTGGTTCACCGTCGGCCGTCCTGAGCGTGGTCGGCCGCAGCCGCCGCGCGCCCCCGACGACAACCCCGAGGTCCTCGGCTCGATCGGGTCGACGGCCGACCAGGACGAACGGATCCGTCGCCTCGAAGAAGAGCTCGCCGCGCTCGACGCCGAAGACGACGACCCCCGGTGGCGCACGCACGAGGCGGGCGCCCCGGATGCCGCCGACCGGCCCGCCGCGCCCGCCGCCGACCCCGACCCGGACGACCCGGACGCCGCTCCCGAGGCGAGCCCGGAAGACGACGGCGAGAGCCGGGACGCGCGCAGCTGACATGACCTCCCGATCCGGCCGCGCGCCGGCCACCGACGCGGCCGCCGCCCTGCTGGGCAGGCTCGTGGAGCGGGGCGTCGCTCACGTGGTGCTCAGCCCCGGTTCGCGTTCGCAGGCGCTCGCGCTCGCCGCCGCCGAGGGGGAGGCCCGCGGCGCACTGCGCCTGCACGTGCGGATCGACGAGCGGGTCGCCGGGTTCACCGCGCTTGGCATCGGCCGTGAGACCGGAATGCCCGCGGCGGTCGTCTGCACGTCGGGCACCGCCGTGGCGAACCTGCTGCCGGCGGCGCTGGAAGCCCATCACGCCGGGGTGCCGCTGCTGCTTTTGACCGCCGACCGCCCGCCGGAGCTGCGCGGGGTGGGCGCGAATCAGACCACCCGGCAGCCGGGCATGTTCGCGCCGAACATGCGGCTGGCCACCGACGTCCCGGTGCCCGAGGCGAGCGACGACGACGGCGCCGGTGAGCAGACACGCCTGCTGCGGGCGCTCGCCGCCGACGCGGTCGCGGCGGCCCTCGGGGTCGGTGCCCGCTCCGCCGGACCGGTGCACCTGAACCTGCCGTTCCGGGAACCGCTCGCCGGGGCACTGCCGGGGTGGATGCAGGCGGCCGGCGCCGCCGGCGCCGACGAGGCGGAGACCCCCGCCCCGTGGGGAGCGCTGTACCAGGGCGGCGGTGGCATCGGCGAATCCGCCGACGCGACCGACGGCGGGGACGCGTCGATCGTGCTCGAGCGCGGCCCGCGCACGATCGTGGTGGCCGGGGCGGATGCCGGTCCCGCGGCCGAAGACCTCGCCCACCGCGGCGGGTGGCCGCTGGTCGCCGAGATCGTCAGCGGGGCCCGCTTCGGGCGAAACCTCGTCCACGCCTACCGCGACCTCCTCGCCGCCGAGAGCCTCGGCGGCGCCGTGGAACGGGCGGTGGTGTTCGGGCATCCCACCCTCAGCCGGGAGGTCACCGCGCTGCTCACGCGCGCGGATGTCGAGGTGGTCGCGGTGCGCGGCCCGGGCGAACCGCTCAACCTCAACGGGGTGACGGTCGCCGCCGACGCCGTCACGGTGGCCGAGGGGGGCGCCGACCGCGCGTGGCTGGCGGAGTGGATGCGTGCGTCGCAGGCCGGCGCGGTCGATCTGAGCCCGGCGCCGCCGGATGCGGCCGGTCTGTCGTCGGTGGAGCCGGCCACGCGGCTGGGGGCGATCGCCGCCGAACTCGACGTCATCCGTGCCCCGCTGGATCGCACGGCGCTCGTCGACGCGGTGTGGCGGGCGACCTGGCCGCACGATCGGCTGCTGTTCGCGTCGTCGCGGCTGGTCCGGGTGGCCGATCGCGTGCTGGGCGGCAAGAAGGTGCCGGTGCACGCCAACCGGGGGCTCGCGGGCATCGACGGAACCATTGCGACCGGCATCGGCGTGGCCCTGGCCAGCCAGACCGCCGGGGCGGCGGGCGTGACCCGGGTGCTCACCGGTGATCTCGCGCTGCTGCACGACGTGGGGGCGCTGCTCATACCCGCCTCGGAGCGCGAACCCCGCATCCAGGTGATCGTCGGCAACGACGGCGGCGGCACGATCTTCGACGACCTCGAGGTCGCCGGTGTCGCCGATGACGCGGCGTTGGACCGCGTGCTGTACACCCCGCAGGAGGCGCGGCTGGACCAACTCGCCGCGGCCTACGGGTGGGAGCACCGCCGGGTGACCACCCGTGCCGCGCTCGATCAGGCGCTGACCGCTCCGGTGACGGGACGTCAGCTGATCGAGGTGCCGCTGGCGCGCTGAGCCCGCTCGTCGGCCACAATGGCCTACATGACCAGCACCAGCCTGAACGTGTGGACGGCCGACCCGGCCCAGACCCTGCGGGTCGGTGACGGCTTCCGGCTCGCCGACGTCGACACCCGGGCGACCCCCGGGTACGGGCACGGCAAGCACCGGGGGTCGGCCGACCTGGCCCGCGGCGCGGATGTGCTGGACGGGCTGCAGGAACGCCTCCACGCCTCCAGCCGCGAGGACCCGGAGGCGCCCGCGGTGCTGCTGGTGCTGCAGGCGATGGACACGGCGGGCAAGGGCGGCATCGTGCGGCACGTGATCGGGGCGACCGATCCGCAGGGCATCATGCTGCACGCGTTCAAGAAGCCCACCGACGAAGAGCTGGCGCACGACTTCCTGTGGCGCGTCGAGAAGCAGACGCCGCGCGCCGGGTTCATCGGGGTGTTCGACCGCTCGCACTACGAGGACGTGCTGATCGGGCGGGTGCGGCAGTTGGCGCCGGCCGACGAGATCGAGCGGCGTTACGGCGCGATCAACGACTTCGAGGCGCGGCTCACCGACACCGGGGTGCACCTGGTGAAGGTGATGCTGCACATCTCGCCGGACGAGCAGAAGGCGCGCCTGGGGGAGCGCTTGGACCGGCCGGACAAGCACTGGAAGTACAACCCCGGTGACATCGACGAGCGGATGCTGTGGCCGGCCTACATGGACGCCTACCAGACCGTGTTCGAGCGGACGTCCACGGTCGCCGCACCCTGGTTCGTCGTGCCGGCCGACCGCAAGTGGTACGCGCGCCTGGCGGTGCAGGAACTGCTCCTGGACGCCCTGGAGCGTATCGACCCGCACTGGCCGCGAGCGATGTTCGACGTGGCGGCGGAGAAGATCCGGCTGGCGGCCAGCTGATCAGGCCAGCGCGTCGACGACCGGGCGGAATTTCACCCGCGTCTCGAGCATCTCGGTCTCGGGGTCACTGCCGGCGACGATGCCGGCGCCGGCGTGCGCGACCACCGGAATGCGCTCGCCCGGACCGGACGGCCCGAACTGGGCGCACCGCAGCGCGATCGCCCACTCGCCGTCGCCGTTCGCGTCGATCCAGCCGACCGGGCCGGAGTAGCAGCCTCGGTCGAACGGCTCCAGACGACCGATGAGCTCGCGCGCCGCCGCCGTGGGTGTCCCCGCGACGGCCGCCGTGGGATGCAGGGCTCCGACCAGGTCGAGCGCCGACGAGGCGGCATCGAGCGTGCCTTCCGCGTCGGTGGCGAGGTGCCAGACGTTCGGGAGCTTCAGGGCGAACGGTTCCTCGGCCGCGACCAGCGCGTTCGTGAACGGGCGCAGCGCGGTCAGCACGCTGTGGACCGCGTACTGGTGCTCGTCGAGGTCTTTCGCGCTCGTCGCCAGTCGCAGTGAGGCCGCGGTGTCCTCGTCGGCATCCGCCCCGCGCGCGGCGGTGCCGGCCAGCACCCGCGTCGTGACGGTGCCGCCGGAGACCGTGACGAGGGTCTCCGGGCTGGCGCCGATGAGGCCCGCCACCGCGAAGGTCCAGGTGTCGGGGTAGGCCGTGGCCAGTGCGCGCACGAGACGGCGCAGGTCGGATGCCGCCGGTGCCGACCCGGCCAGGTCGCGCGCCAGCACCACCTTGCCGACGTCGCCGCGGGCGATCGCGTCAAGTGCGGCACGCACCGCGGTCTGGTACCCCGCCGGGGTAAGCGTGCCCGGGCCCAGTGTGGCCGACCAGTGCGGACCGTAGGGGGTCGCCGGCGGCAGCGTCGGCACTCCGGTCTCGCCGATGCGCGTCACCCAGGAACGGTCGCCGCGGCGGCCGACGATCACCGACGGCACGATGAGCCCGCCCGTGCGGGCCGACCGCGGGTCGAAGGGGAGTGCCCCGAACGCGACCAGCCCGGTGCCGGGAAGCCCCACGGGGTCGTCGATCTCGGCGGCGGCCGAGACGCGGCGCCACCACTGCGCGGTCGCGGCAGGGTCCGACCCGGGGAAGTGAGCGGCCGCGCCGCCGCCGACCAGCGTGTCGCCGCGCCGCGACCACACCAGCGGGTCTGCGGGGGCGGCGCAGGCGACGGCATCCTCGATCGTGTCGACCTCGCGGGTGACGGCGCGCAGCGGCACGCGGGTCGGGTCCGGGTTCACGCTCTCAGCCTATTGCCGCTGCCGCGGGCCGGACGGCGGACGGGCCGCCGTCGACCGCGGGGCGCGGCTCTAGACTCGAACGGTGACCTTCGACGACAACCGCGCCGACCTCCACAAGGATCCCGCCCGCGTCAGCGGTATGTTCGATCAGGTCGCCACGGGCTACGACCGCACCAACACGGTTCTCAGCCTCGGCAACGACCGGTTGTGGCGGGTCGCGACGACGCGGGCGATCGCCCCGCGTCCGGGGCAGCGCATTCTTGATCTCGCCGCCGGCACCGGCACGAGCTCGGCGGCGCTGGCGCGCAGCGGGGCCACGATCGTCGCCGCCGACTTCTCGCCCGGCATGATCGCCGAGGGCAGGCGTCGGCACGGCGACATCCCGAATCTGATGTTCGCGCACGCCGACGCCACCGATCTGCCTTTCGGCGACGGTGAGTTCGATGCCGTGACCATCTCGTTCGGGCTGCGCAACGTCTCCGACCCGGATCGCGCGCTCGCCGAGATGCTGCGGGTGACGGCGCCGGGAGGACGGCTGGTCGTCTGCGAATTCTCCCACCCGACCTCGGCGGTGTTCGGGCGGCTGTACCGGTTCTACAGCGACCGGGTGCTGCCGGTGGCGGCGCGTGCGGTCAGCTCGAACGCCGCGGCGTATGACTACCTCAACGAATCCATCCGGGACTGGCCCGACCAGGGTGCGCTGGCCGCTCGCATCCGCGCCGCGGGGTGGACCGGAGTGGCGCACCGCGACCTCACCGGCGGGATCGTTGCTCTTCACCGGGCCACCGCCCCCGCGGCTGACCCCGTGGACACGGGCCGCTAGGCTGGTGGCCGTGACTCCGAGCCCCTCCGTGCCCGGCTCGCAGCTGGGGAACCGCCTCGGTCTGACCGAGCGTATCTTCGCGGGTCCGAAGCAGCGCCGTCTGCTGGCCGTCGTCGACGACGGCTTGGCGCTGGTCGAGGCGCGGCTGGAGGCGGAGTTGCACGTCACCGATGTGCTCGCCGACGCCACGACGCGCTATCTCTACGAAGCCGGGGGCAAACGGCTGCGCCCGATGCTCACCATCCTGACGGCACAGTGGGGCGACGGGACGACCGAGGACGTCGTCGCGGGCGCTTGCGCACTGGAGATCACGCACCTCGGATCGCTCTACCACGACGATGTCATGGACGGAGCCGACACCCGCCGCGGGGTGCCCAGCGCCCACGCCGTGTGGGGGAACAACATCGCGATCCTCACCGGCGACCTGCTGTTCTCGCGCGCGAGTCAGCTGATGTCGCAGATCGGCGAACCCGCCATCCGGTTGCAGTCGAACACGTTCGAGCGGCTCGTCCTGGGGCAGATGCACGAGACGGTCGGGGCCCAGGCCGATGACGACCCGGTGGAGTTCTACCTGCAGGTACTCGCCGACAAGACCGGGTCACTCATCGCCGCCGCCGCGCAAGCCGGTGTCCTGTTCTCGGGAGCGCCGTCCGCGTACGAGCAGCCGTTGCTGGAGTTCGGCGAGAAGGTCGGGATCGCCTTCCAACTCCTCGACGATGTGATCGACCTGTCGGCGGATGCCGACGAGACCGGCAAGGTCCCCGGCACCGACCTGCGCGCGGGGGTGCCGACCATGCCGTTCCTCCTGCTGGGGCGGGCCACCGATCCGGCATCCCGTGCGCTCACCGCGGCGATCGACGACGGTGTGGCCCGGATCGCCGACGGGGCCGATCCGGGCATCCTCGACGAGCCGCTCGGCCGGCTGCGGGAGCACCCCGCCACGGTGGCGACGCGACGTCTGGCCGCGGACTGGTCGCGGGATGCCGTCGGAGCCCTGGCGCCGCTGCCCGACGGGCCCGTGCGCGACGCGCTGACACGCTTCGCGCGAGTGGTCGTCGACCGCTCTCACTGACCTCCGGGCACCCACCCGGCACCATTCGGAAGGATCTGCATGACCAAGCTCAGGCTGGCCATCGTCGGCGCGGGACCGGCAGGCATCTACGCCGCGGACATCCTGCTGAAGGCCGAGCGGAAGTTCGACGTGTCGATCGACCTGTTCGATCAGCTGCCGGCGCCGTACGGTCTGGTGCGGTACGGCGTCGCCCCCGATCACCCGCGGATCAAGGGGATCATCACGGCGTTGCGCGACGTGCTGGACCGCGGTGACATCCGCATCTTCGGCAACGTGCACTTCGGCACCGACCTCACCCTCGACGACCTAAAGCGCCACTACCACGCCGTGATCTTCGCGACCGGTGCCGTGCGCGACGCCGACCTCGACCTCCCGGGCATCGACGCGGCGGGGTCGCTGGGGGCGGCCGACTTCGTGAGCTGGTACGACGGGCATCCTGATGTTCCGCGCGAGTGGTCGCTCGACGCCGAGTCGGTCGCCGTGGTCGGCAACGGGAACGTCGCACTGGATGTGGCGCGGATGCTGGCCAAGCACGCCGAGGATCTGCTGCCCACCGAGATCCCTGAGAACGTGTACCAGGGGTTGTGGGATTCGCGCGTGACCGACGTGCACGTCTTCGGGCGGCGGGGCCCCGCGCAGGTGAAGTTCACGCCCCTGGAACTGCGCGAACTGGGCGAACTGCGGGACGTGGACATGGTCGTCTACGACGAGGACTTCGATTACGACGAGGCCGCGCAGGCGGCGATCGCCTCGAACAAGCAGGTGATGGTGATCGATCGGGTGCTGCAGTCGTGGCGGCAGCGGCCGAGCGTCAACAACGCCGGCGGTGAAGCGTCGCGTCGGCTGCACCTGCACTTCTACGCCAAGCCCGTCGAGGTGAGGACCGACGCCGACGGTGCCGCCGTGGCGTTCGTGTACGAGCGCACCCGCCCGGACGGTCAGGGCGGGGTCGTGGGTACCGGGGAGCGGCGCGAGGTGCCGGTCGGTCAGGTGTACCGCGCGGTCGGGTATTTCGGCTCGCCGTTGCCGGGCGTGCCGTTCGACAAGCGGCACGGCGTGATCCCGAACCACGAGGGACAGGTGCTGCGCAAGGACTCCAACGAGCGGGTTCCAGGTGTTTATGCGACCGGGTGGATCAAGCGCGGACCGGTCGGGCTGATCGGTCACACCAAGTCGGACGCGATGGAGACCATCCGTCACCTGATCAACGACCAGGGCTCATGGTGGAACCCGGACGACCCGTCCGAGCAGGCCGTCGTCGATCTGCTGGCCTCGCGCGGGGTCTCCTGGACCGACCTGGAGGGCTGGCACCGGCTCGATCAGCACGAGATCTCCCTGGGCGCGCCGCACGAACGAGCCCGCATCAAGGTGGTCGACCGCGACGAGATGGTGGCGGTCTCGACCGGGGCGTGAACCGGGGAACGGGACTGCCGGAGCCGCCCGGTTACCCGTGGCGGCGAGTGGCCAGCGCGGCGGTGGCCGCTACGACGGCACAGATGGTCATCGCAACCGCCATGGGGAGGGCGGTGTTCTGCCCCCACAGCCCCACGATGGGGGACGCGATCCCGCCCACGAGGAACTGTGCGGCGCCCAGGAGTGCAGCGCCGGCGCCGCGCGAGGAGGCGTCGGTGTGTGCGAGTGCCAGGGCGCTGGAATTGGCCATGGTGTAGCCGGTGCCGCTGTTGACGATAAGGGCCGCGATCGCGAACGTCACCGGCGTCAGCAAGTCGCCCACCGTCAGCATCAGCATCAGTGCCGCCCCGGTCACCTGTGCGGTGACGCCGATCATCATCATGCGCTGCGGGCCGAATCGGGGTGCGATGGCAGCGTTGGTGAGGTTCGAGAGGACCAGCCCGACGGCGCTGGCCACGTACACGAGGGAGTAGACGAACGGCGACATCCCCAGCAGGGACTGGCCCACGAACGGGGATGCCGCGATGTACGACATGAGCGTGGCGAACCCGAATCCGTATGCCACGACCGCCGTGCGGAACGCACGGTCGCTAATCAGCGGCGCGAACCGGCTGAACAACCGACTGAACCGTGCGGGCTGCCGCTGACCCGGGGGCAGCGATTCGGGGACGGCGATCAGCGCGGTGAGGAACATCGTCCATGCGACCGCGGCGATGACGGCGATCACGCCACGCCACCCCCACACTCCGGCGATCGCGCCGCCGATCGGTGGCGCGATGATGGGTGCCACGGCGCCGACGGTGGCGATGATGCTGATGGCCCGCACCGCGGTCGCCCCGGTGCTGAGGTCGACGGCGATGGCGCGGGCGATCACCACGCCGGACGCGCCGCTGAGGCCCTGCACCAGCCGGAGTCCGATGAAGACCTCGATCGTGGGTGAGAACACCAGCGCGGTCGTCGCGCCCGCAAACACCGCCATGGCGATGACGAGCACGCGCCGGCGACCCCACTGGTCGGTGAGCGGCCCGAGCAGCAATTGACCCACCGCGACGCCGACCATGAATGCCATCAGTGTGGATTGCACCTGGGAGGGTGCGGCACCGAGATCGTCGGCGATGTCGGTGAACGACGCCAGATACATGTCGGTTGCGATGGGGCCGACGGCGGCGACGAATCCGAGCGCGGCGAGCAAGCCCGTCGTCAATCGTGGATGCTGCTGCACCGTGCCTCCTGCCCGTCCGATCGTATCGGCATCCACCAGTAGGCTGGCGCCATGCCCGACTGGCGGCCCGACTTCCTCGGCGACGGCCTGGAACAGCTGACACTGGCGTCGGACGCGGCCGACACTACGGTGGCCACCCTCGTGCGGCGCCTGCCGCCGTGGCGGCACGCGCACTTCGGCCTGCTCCGCGACGTCGACGTGCTGTACGTGCACGGCTGGTCCGACTACTTCTTCCAGACCGAGGTGGCCCGGTGGTGGAACGCTCGGGGCGCCCGGTTCTTCGCGCTCGACCTGCGCCGGTACGGCCGCAGCCTGCGCGAGGGGCAGACGCCCGGCTACGTCGCCGACCTCGACGAGTACGACGCCGACATCGCCGCGGCGCTGGCCGCGATGGCGCGCGGGTCGCGGCGGCTCGTGCTGATGGGGCACTCCACGGGCGGGCTCATCCTGACGCTCTGGGCTGCGCGTTTTCCGGGCGTCGCTCACGCGCTCGTGCTCAACAGCCCGTGGCTGGAGATGCAGGGCGGACCGGTCGCGCGCCAGGCGCTCGGGGCGTTCGTGCACCTGCGGGCGACCGTGGATCCGCTCGGCGGGCAACCCGAGGTGGACTTCGGCTTCTACACTCGCGCCCAGCGCGAGATCGGCACGCTCCCCACCGATGTGCACCGCGAGCAGTGGCGACCCGACCGCGGGTTCGCCACGCATCCGGGGTGGTTCAGCGCCGTCCTCCGTGGGCATGAGCGCATCGCCGCCGGCGTCGAGGTGGGATGCCCGGCACTCGTGCTGCTGTCGGCCCGATGGATGCCGCCGGTGCAGTGGGCCGAGGACATGACTCGGGCCGACACCGTGCTCGTCGTCGACGACATCGCCCGGGCGGCGACCCGGATCGGCGCCGACGTGACCGTCGCTCGGATCCACGACGGCGTGCACGACCTCTTCCTGTCACGCCCCGGCCCGCGCGCCGCCGCGTTCGCCGCCCTGGACCGGTGGATGCTGCGCGGCGCGCTGGACTGACTCGTTCATCCGCGCCGAAACGTCGGTCGTCCAGCCAGCATCCCGCAGTTCGGCGCGAACGAACGGCGGGGTGGTCGACACGGTGACGAGTGGGTATTGATTTATATAGGCATCCTATGCATACTGAGGAGGGTCAGGGTTGCGACGAATGAGGAGGGGCCCGATGAGCACTCTCGCGGGATACACGTACGACGCCGATCTCGACCGGTCACCGGTGAGCACCGACGAGCTTGCGCTGCTGCTGGACACGCTGGCGTGGAGCGATGCGGATGCCGCCGCGCTCGCCCGCGCGGGCGAACTGCTGGCTCCACAGGTCGAGAGCGTGCTCGACGTCTGGTACGGCTTCGTCGGGTCACACCCGCATCTGGTGGTCTCGTTCTCGGGGGAGGACGGCCGGCCCGACGGCGACTACCTCTCCGCGGTGCGCGTGCGGTTCGGGCAGTGGATCCGCGACCTGTGCGCCCGGCCCTGGGACCAGCGCTGGCTCGACTATCAGAACGAGATCGCCCGGCGCCACGTCGTCACGATGGGCCAGACCGACGGCGTCGCCTCGGATCAGACCCACATTCCACTGCGGTACCTGATCGCGTTCGTCTGGCCGATCACCGCGACGGTGCGCTCCTTCTTGTCGTCGGGGGCGGTCGACGACACCGAACTCGACGCGATGCACGCCGCCTGGTTCAAGGCGGTCACCCTCACGGTCGCGCTGTGGGCACAGCCGTACCGCCCGGATCGGTGGTGACCACGATCGGCGAACAAGACCTTGATCGCCGGCTGCTCGCCGGCATTGAGCGCCTCGGTCGCGCGCTGCGCGCGGGGCGGCAGCGCATCGCGACCGCGCACGATCTCTCGGTGCTCGGGCTGGCCGTGCTGGAACGGCTGCACGAGCAGGGGCCGCAACGACCGGGCGACCTCGCCGAGGAGTTGGATGTGTCCCAGCCCACCGGCAGCGATGCGGTCGGCGCGCTCCAGCGGCGCGGGCTGGTGGAGCGCCGTCGCAACCCCGCGGACCTCCGCAGTTCGCTGGTGCACCTGACCGACGCGGGCGGTCAGGTGGCGGCCGAGGTCGCGCGCGAGCTGGCACCGCTGTTGCGGGTGGATGCCGCCACCGCCGCCGACCGGGGCACGGCACTGCGGGTCGTGCTCGGTCAGATCGCCCGGCTGCAGCGCGACGGGGTGATCACGGTCGCGCGCACCTGCTTCACGTGCGGGCACTTCGACCCGGGCGACGGCGCCGGCGCGCGGTGTCTGCTGCTGCGCCGGGATCTTCCCGACACCGACCTGCGCGTGGACTGCGCCGAGCACGTGCCGGCGCCGGCGGTCTGAGCGCCCACGGCGGTGGGCTCAGCCCTGACGGGGGTCGGTGAGGCTCCGGGCGGACAGGCCCGTCACGGTCGCCCACGGCTCGAACACTTCGGGGGACGGCCCGTCCAATTCGCACCGGAGCGCGCCGTCCACACTCCGCGCGAACGAGATGCCCCAGCGCGTGGTGGCTGCCAGGGTGTAGCGCGCAGACCGATCGATACGGGCGCGCCAGGTCCGGCGCGCGAGGGGTGATCGCCCCGGCTGCTCCCACCACATCCGGCGAACGTACCGCCCTGCCCCGACACCCCGCGGCCCTCGGAGCGCCTGACGACCGCGATCAGTCAGTGAGACATCTGGCTGGCAAATAAGGTAAGGCAGTCCTAAGCTATAGTGCACGTGCCACCGCGCGCTCACATCCACCGGAGACAGTCAGTCGTGTTCGCCACCCTTCTTATCGGTCTGCGTGAAGGCCTCGAGGCCGCGCTGGTCGTCGGCATCCTCGTCGCCTACCTCGCGCGCATCGGCCGGCGCGATGCGCTCGGCCGGCTCTGGGGCGGCGTGGGACTGGCTGTCGCGCTGTCGCTCGCCGTGGGGGCGATTCTGACGTTCGGCGCCTACGGGTTGACGTTCCAGGCGCAGGAGATCATCGGCGGATCGCTGTCGCTGCTGGCCGTCGCGATGGTCACCTGGATGATCTTCTGGATGAAGAAGGCCGGGCGCACCATGAAGCGCTCGCTCGAGAGCGGGGTCGACCGCGCGCTCGCCGAGGGGAGCCTGTGGAGCATCGTCGTGCTCGGGTTCGTGTCGGTCGCACGGGAGGGGATCGAGACCACGCTGCTGCTGTGGTCGATGGTGCGTTCGTTCGGCGATGCGCCCGATGCGCTGCTGGGCGCGCTGCTCGGCATCGGCATCGCCGTCGTGCTGGGCTGGCTCATCGCCCGCGGCGCCCTGCGCCTGAATCTGCGGCGCTTTTTCACCTGGACGGGTGCCTTCCTGATCGTGGTGGCCGCCGGTGTACTCGCCTACGCGATCCACGATCTGCAGGAGGCCGCCGTGCTCCCCGGTCCGTTCACCACGCTCGCCCCGATCGCCGCGGCCGGAACGGTCGCCGTGGGGTGGGCGGCGTTCCCGTTCGGGTGGGCGTTCGACGTGTCGGCCGTGATCGAACCGGGCGGTGTGCTCGCGACCCTGCTGCAGGCCACCATCGGGTTCATGCCCCAGATGTCGTGGCTGCAGGTGATCGCATGGGTCGCCTACATCGCGATCGTCGGCGCCCTGTTCTTCCGGCCCGTCCGCGCGTCGCAGGCGCCGGACCCCGAGTCCCGCCCCCATTCCGTCGCCACCTCGTAAGGAACGTGATGCATCGTCCCCGTCTCGCCGCCGCCGGCATCGCCGCTATTATCGCCGTCGCCCTGACCGGATGCGTCGCCAACGCGCCGACGGGAGCATCGGACTCCCTCACCGTGACGTCGACGGCATCCGACTGCGCCGTGTCGGCCGCGGCAGCGACCAGCGGAACGCTCACCTTCGAGGTGAACAACGAAGGAACCGAGGTGACCGAGTTCTACCTGCTGGCCGACGACGGCCTGCGCATCGTGGGCGAAGTGGAGAACATCGCCCCCGGGGCGTCGCGCACCGTGACGGTGGTCGCGCAACCGGGCGACTACTTCACACTGTGCAAGCCCGGGATGATCGGCGAGGGCGTCGGCAAGGCGGCGTTCACCGTCACCGGTGAACAGGTCGTCGCGACCGGCCCGGATGCCGAGCAGAAGCAGCAGACCGTGGACCTCTACGCCGCGTTCGTGAAGGATCAGGTCGAGCAACTGGTCCCCGCCGTCGACGGGTTCGTCGCGGCATACGAAACCGGCGACGACGACACCGCGCGCGACGAGTTCCCACGGGTGCGGTTGTACTACGAGCGCATCGAGCCGGTCGCCGAATCGCTCGGCGACCTCGATCCGCGCATCGACTACCGCGAAGTGGATGCCGTCGCCGAAGGGCTGGAGTGGACCGGGTTCCACCGCATCGAGAAGGACCTGTGGGTGCCGGCGCGCGATGCGCTGAACTCGGACGGTGTGACCCCGGCGTGGCAGGACTGGGAGCCGTCGACCCCGCAGGAGCGGGCCTCGTACGGCGCGCAGTTGATCGCCGATGTCGCCGAGCTGAACGACTACGTCCACTCCGACGAATTCACCGCCGCCCTCGATGCGCAGGGGATCGCCGGCATCTCCAACGGTGCGATCACCCTGCTCGACGAGGTCGCCACGGGCAAGATCACCGGGGAAGAGGACTGGTGGTCGGGGACCGACCTGTACGACTTCGCGGCCAACGTTGAAGGCTCGAAGATGGCGTTCTCGCTGGTCCGCGACTACGCGGCCGCGCAGGGCGACGACGGCGCCGACCTGGTCGCGCAGATCGACGACGGGTACGCCGTGCTGCAGGAGACCCTCGACTCGCACGGCACGATCGCCGACGGTTTCGTGGACTTCGGCGACCTCTCCGAAGCGGACAAGCGCGTCCTGATCGACCAGATCAACGTGCTCGCCGAGCCACTCTCGCAGCTGACCGCGACGGTGCTGGCATGACCCAGGCCGGCTCCGGGCTCAGCAGGCGGGCGCTGATCGGCCTCGGTCTGGGGGCCGCGGCTGCGGGTGTCGCCGTGGGGGCCGGGGCGGGCTCGGCCGCGGGGGTGGCGGTGGGGCGAGCGCGGCAGCAGGAGACCGCGGCATCCGTCTACGACTTCTTCGGCATCCACCAGGCGGGGATCACGACGCCGGTGCAGGACCACATGCACTTCGCGGCATTCGACATGATGGCACGCACGACGCGTGACGACCTGATCGAGCTGCTGCAGGACTGGTCGTATGCTGCCTCGCGAATGACACAGGGGCTGGACGTGAGTGCGACCGGCGCGGTCGGTGGGTCTCCGCAGGCGCCGCCCGATGACACCGGGGAGGCGCTCGGGCTGTCGGCGAGCGGGCTCACGATCACCTTCGGGTTCGGTCCGACCCTGTTCGAGACGGTGGAGGGCGAAGACCGCTACGGGATCGCGGCGCGGCAGCCGGCGTCGCTCGCGGCGCTGCCGCCGTTTCTAGGTGACGACCTCGACCCGGCCGCGTCGGGCGGTGACCTCTGCGTGCAGGCGTGCGCCGACGATCCGCAGGTCGCCGTGCACGCGGTGCGCAACCTCAGCCGCATTGCGTTCGGGAGGGCACGGTTGCGGTGGTCGCAGCTCGGGTTCGGCCGAACGTCGCGCACCACGAGCGACCAGGAGACCCCGCGGAACCTGTTCGGATACAAGGACGGCACCGCGAACATCCTCGCCGACGACACCGACGCGCTCGACGCGTGGGTGTGGGCCTCGGAAACGAACTGGATGGCCGGGGGCACCTATCTGGTGGCGCGGAAGATCGCGATGCTCGTCGAGACGTGGGACCGGGTGCGGCTGGCCGAGCAGGACCGCATCGTCGGGCGCGACAAGGCCGAGGGTGCGCCGTTGTCGGGCGGGGACGAGTTCGCCGCGCCGGACTTCTCGGCGACGGTCGACGGGACCGACGCGATCGACCCCGACTCGCACGTGCGGCTCGCTCATCCCGAGACGAACGACGGCATCCGCATCCTGCGTCGCGGGTACAACTATGTCGACGGCAACGACGCGCTCGGCAGGCTGGATGCGGGGCTGTTCTTCCTGTCGTTCCAGCGCGACCCGCAGCAGTTCGTGACGCTGCAGAAGCGGCTGTCGACCGACCTGATGCTGGAGTACGTCCGCCACATCGGCTCGGGGGTGTGGGCCGTGCCCCCCGGCGCCGAACCGGGGTCGTACGTGGGCGCACCGCTGTTCGCGTAACGCTGCTGCCGCCGCCCTCGTTCTACCCGCGCTGTTCATTGGTCAGTCCGCTCGGATGCCGGTCGCAAACCCCGACAACGAGGGACCGCACCCGGGCGGGCACGGTCCCTCGTTATCTGCGAGCTCAGTGCCCGCGCTTCGAACCCTGACCGTTGTCGGTCCGGGGCACGCGGACCAGCTGCAACTGACGGTCCTCCACCAGTTCATCGGACGCGGAGGTGCTGCCGAGTCGGGTGCTGCTGTGGGCCTGGGTGGTCATCAGGTAGGAGCCGCGGCCGAAGTAGCGCGACACGTCGATGGTGCCGGACGACTCCTCGTCGGTGCCGTAGACCGAACCCGGGTCGTCGGTGAACAGAGCAGGGTCGTGCTCGAGGATCGCGGTGAGCCGGTCGGTGCGCAGGGTGTAGGCGTAGACGCGTGCCTGACGCGGATTGTTGCCCGGGTCCTCGCTGAGGATGAGTTGCCTGCCGTTGGCGGACGCCGTCAACGCGCCGTCGGCGCCGTGGTCGTGCACTGCTCCGGCGCCCGGCCGCATCTCGTGGTTCATGAGGAGGGTGATTGTCCCGTGCCCGTTGTCGTACGCGCCGAGGCCGTCGGGGACGCCGGCCATCGTGTACCCGTTAGCGGCCTCGTCGTCGACCGTGAGGATCGAGGTGTTCGTCACGCCCGGCGCGATCGGGATCAGGTACGGGGCCACGTCGGTCGACGGGGCCGGTTGCGGTCGTCGGGTCGGCGTACGCGGCGGTCGCTGCCGCGAGGGGGATGACGGCAGCTACGGCGGTCGCGGCGATCCAACGAGCCACTGCTTGAACACCGCCTTCGACCTGCCCTCGACCATGTCCATCAGCCGTGCCGGCCCGGTCTTGTGCCTCGCGGGCGTGAGGTCGATGATCACGGTCACGTACTTGTCACCGAACCTCGTGTGACGCCACACGTGCTCGTCGACACCGATCGTGGTCACACCGTCGAATCGTGCCGGGTCGTCGATCAGCCGCTGCTTGCCCTCGGCGAGGATCGCGCTGTTCGCTGTGTGCCACGACACTCCGAGACCTGCTGCTGCGCGGGAGACGGTGAGGTGGTCGACCACGATTGCAGTGAGCGCCCACCCGATTCCGTCGCGGGAGATCTTCGCCCGCGGTGCCGCCGCCTTGGATGTGTCCTGCCGCCAGGTCCGGCGGCAGTGCGCGCACCGGTAGCGGCGCACCCGTATCAGCAGCATCGTCGGCCGGTGCCCGAACGGTTCATGCGCCAGCGGATGCGTCACTCAGCACCGCCCGATCCGGCTCCAGACGCTGCCCGACGGCTTCAAGGCCGAGCTCGTCGAGGCGGCAGAACGTGGTCAGGTCGGGCGCGGCGAAGGCTGCGTGAGACACGTCGAGGTCTTGCGATAGGCCAGGTGCCGCAGGTTTCTACCGGATGACGAGCTCCGGGCCGTTGCCCGTCTCGTGAATCGTCCAATACTCAGCTGCAATGTCTTCCGGGGTGCGGAACGGGTAGCCCTCCTTCGGCGGCTCCGCGCCGATGAACAGCCCGATCGCGATGTGAGCGATTGTGACGCCAGAGCCGGCGAGGCGCTTGTGGAGGTTGAGCGCCCAGTTCCGAGTCGCCGCCTGGGCCGCGTTCATGGCTCCGAAGATCGGCACGGGGTCGATCGATCCGATTCCTGCGGTCAACAGAATCGTGCCCTGTCCGCGCTCACGCATCGCAGGGAGTACCGCCTGCACCGCGGTGACGGCACCGTACGTCTGAGCCTGAATGGAGGAAGCGAGCTTCTCGACGGTGACATCAATCGGGTCGAGCATCGACGATGGGCCAGCGCTGTATGGCGAGAACTCGAGAACGTCGATCGTGCCGAGCTGCGCCTCCGCATCTGCCAGAGCCGCAGCCAACATGACAGCGTCGGCGGTGTCTGCGACGAACCGCTCTGCAACGATGCCCTCGGCCTTGAGCGTTGCGACGAGGCTGTCGAGCGTGTCTGCGTTGCGGGCGATGATTGCCGCGGAGTAACCGTGGGCGCCGAACGTTCGGGCGAGGGCGAGGCCGAGGCCGGGGCCGGCCCCGATGATGGCGATGGTGGGCATGATCATCCTTTGGTTACTTGTTGTTCCTTTTGAGATGATGACTCATACCCAAGGACCGTACAAAAGGAACATCGATGTTCCAGATAGCAAGGAGCTCACATGGCTGAACGGGAGTATGCGTCCGCACGGGACATGCTCACGGCGTACGAGGAGCGGTGTGCGAACACCGATGACGGCATCATCATGCGCGAGCTGCTCGATCGCATCGGCGACAAGTGGGCGCTGCTGGTCATCGGCACGCTCGCTTTCGGCCAACTCCGATTCGGCGACCTGCGGGCACACATCCCCGGTGTCTCGCAGCGGATGCTGACGATCACTTTGCGCCACCTCGAACGCGACGGCCTGGTGACCCGCACCGCATTCGCCGAAATTCCTCCACGGGTCGAGTATGCGCTGAGCCCCCTCGGACACAGCCTGGTAAAGCCCGCCTCCGCCCTCGCCACCTGGGCGATCGAGCGCATACCCGAGATACGAGCCGCTCGCGCACACTTCGACGCGGACACCTGACCCCTGCGGCTCAGACGAGCACTACACCCTTGATTGCGAAGAGCCACTTTTGCGGACTCGTTGCGGAGTGAAAGCAGAAAATCCCTGATCAGAGGCTTGCGTTACCGGTAGTTGACGAACTGGAGATCGACGTCGAGGTCGGCGGCTTTCAGCATCCGCTGCACCGACTGCAGGTCGTCGCGCGACTTGGACTGCACGCGCAGTTCATCGCCCTGGATCTGTGACTTGACCGATTTGGGTCCTTCGTCGCGGATCATCTTGCTGATCTTCTTGGCATCGTCCTGCGAGATGTCTTCCTTGAGAGTCGAGACGATGCGGAAGTCCTTGCCGCTGGCCTGCGGCTCGCCCGTCTCCAGCGACTTCAGCGAGATCCCTCGCTTGATGAGCTTGGACTGGAACACATCGAGCACCGCCTTGGCGCGCTCTTCCGTGCTCGCCTTGATGAGGATCGCCTCGCCGCTCCACTCCACCGACGCGCCGGTGCCCTTGAAGTCGTAGCGCTGCTCCACTTCTTTGCGGGCCTGATTGAGCGCGTTGTCCGCCTCTTGGCGGTCGATCTTGGAGACGATGTCGAAACTCGAGTCAGCCATGGGGGAGAGTGTACCGAGATGCGCCGCCGCGAGGCCCGACCGGGGCATTCGTACAATGAACGGATGCAGGCCCTCACCGAAACCCAGGTGCGCTCGGTTCTCGTGAACGCCTCCGACGATGAGCGCGACCGGCTCGCCCTGCCGCTGAACTTTCCGCTCGTGGAGTGGGACCACCTCGATTTCTTCGCGTGGCGTGACCCGCGTACGCGCGGCCGAGGGTACCTCGTCGCCGAGTTGGACGGCGCTCCCGCCGGGGTGGTGCTGCGCGCGGCATCCGGTTCCGCGCATGCGAGGCCGGCGATGTGCAACCTCTGTCACACGATGCAGCCGGGCGACCAGGTCGCGCTGTTCACGGCGCGCAAGTCGGGGAATGCCGGGGAACGCGGCGACAGCATCGGCACCTACATCTGCAGCGACCTGTCGTGTCACGAGAATGTGCGCCTCGCCGCTCCGCTGGCCCCGAATGAGGTGCGGGCCAGCGTCGACCGCCGCATCGACGGCACGCGCCATCGCATCGAGTCGTTCGTGGAGCGGGTGGCGACGACCGAGTGACCCCGGGCGTGGTCCGTGACACCTGTGGGGGCGAGTAGTATTGTCAATCGCGCCTCCGATTGACTGTACAAGCCGGCCGGGTGCGCACCCGGCGAGTTACCCAAGCGGCCAAAGGGATCTGACTGTAAATCAGACTGCACTGCATTCGGGGGTTCGAATCCCTCACTCGCCACCGCTTCGCGGCATCCCCCCTGCCGTGCCGACCGCCGTCTGGCGGCGCCGGCCCGCATGCGAGGATAGAGGATGTGCGGCAACGCCGCGGGGAGGAACGCTATGACCCAGCCGATCACGAGTCCGTCGTCCGCGAAGTTGCTGCGCGCTGCCCTGTGGGTCGCCATCGGGGCGCTCATCGCGGCAGCCATCATCTGTGTTGTATGGGTGTTGCTCGGCGACAGCGACGGGATGATCGGTAAGGCGTTCCTCACGATTCTGCTGTTGGCGGGATTCGCCGGCGTCGCAATCCTCGAGGCGGGGATGGCGCCGCGCCGGGAAGCCTGGCTGTCGCTGACCAGCATGACCACGTGGATCCTGACGCTGCTGATCGGCGCGTTCTTCATCTGGATGCCGGATGGATCGAGCATGTTCGGCGGCTTCGAACGGATGACGAGATTCCTCGTGATCATCGTCGTGCTGCAGCTCGCTCTGCTGCACGCGTGGCTGTTCACGAAGGCGCACCGTCGCTACCCGATCTCGTTCACGAGCATCGTCACGTATGTCACGCTGGCGCTGGTCGGGATCCTCGCGATGCTGCTCGTTTTGCCGTTGATGTTGGACGAATGGGTCGACTTCGGTGACCTCTACTGGCGGATCGTTGTCGCGCTGGCCATTCTTGCGGCGGTGGGAACGGCGCTGGTCCCCCTCATCAACGCGCTGTTCGCGCCGAAGAAGCAGCTGCCGCGGCCGCCTGGGCCGGGTGCCGGGGCATACGCGGCTCCCGTGTCGCAGCCATGGCCCACCTACGTCGACGGCGTCACGCCCCTGCCGGTACTGCCCGACGGTACGCCCGACTGGAACGCGTACTACACCGGCCAGCCGACCTATCCGTACGGCGCCCCTACGGTGCCCGCGCCGCCGATCGCGTCGCCGCAACCGCTCGCGCCGGGTCCGGTGGCGCCGGCGCCCGCCTCGGCACCGGTAGCCCCGACACCCGGAGCACCCGCCTCCGCACCGCCGGCCCCGGCGCCAGCAGCGCCGGCCCCGGCACACCCGGCTCCGGCAGACCCGGCGGCGGCACCGCCCCAACCCGAGCAGACCGGCTACCAGGGGTACCCCGCCCCGCCCGCGCCGCCGAGCTGACCGCCGCATGTCGCGTCCGGGCGGTGCGCTCCACCGCCCGGACCGCGCGTTGAGCGTCCTCCTGGACCGCGTAGCGTGGATGCCATGGTGGATACCCGCGACCTCCTCCCGCTTACCATCGACATCGCGCGTGAGGCGGGCGAACTCGCCCGCCGTCGGCGCACGGAAGGGGTGGCGATCGCGGCGACGAAGTCGACGATCGCCGATATCGTCACCGAGGCCGATCGCGAAGTCGAGCAGCTGATCCGGGGGCGACTCGCGCGGGCGCGCCCCGGCGACGGCTTCCTCGGGGAGGAGTCCGGTGCCGAGGTGGGCAGTTCCGGAGTGACCTGGGTCGTCGACCCCAGCGACGGCACCGTGAACTACGCGTACGGCATCCCGCACTACGCGGTGAGTGTCGCGGCGGTGACCGGGGCGCCCGAACCGGGTTCGTGGACGGCCGAGGTCGGCGTGGTGTTCGCGCCGGAGTCGGGTGAGCTGTTCCACGCGGCGCGGGGCGCGGGTGCGTGGCTGGGGGAGCGGCGACTGCACGTCGAAGAGCCCGGTCCGGCGGGAGCGCTGGTCGGCGTGGGCTTCGGGTACGACCCGGCGACGCGACCCGGCGACCTCGATCGGCTGACCCGGGCGTTTCCGTTGGCGCGGGATGTGCGGCGTGCCGGATCGGCCGCGCTCGACCTGGCCTACGTCGCCGCGGGGCGTCTCGATGCCTACTTCGAGCGTGGGCTTCACCCGTGGGATCACGCCGCGGGCGGGCTGCTCGTGCTCGAAGCGGGCGGGATGCTCGGGGGGCAACCGGGCGGGCATCCGGGCCGGCCGATGACCGTCGCGGCCGCTCCAGGGTTGTTCGCGCGCCTCATCGAGGTCGTCTACCGGTAACCACTCACGGCGGCTGCGCGTTCATGGCATTCTCAGACTGGTGCCGCTAGTGTTTACCTGATCGTTATCTTGCCACCCGACGGGTGAGGGCGATCCGACCCGTGTACCACCGCCGATGTCGCGATCGGCTTATCGAGAGTGCCTGACCACCCGTGAACCCGGCTTCGCCTGTGCCCCCTGCGGCGGACGCGCCCGCGCTGACGCGTGCCGAGTGGCGTCGCCGCCAGTCTGAGGCGGCCCGTGCGGATGCTGGGCGGGCGGATGTTGCGCCGGTTGGAGCACTGGGTGGGGATGCTGGGCGGACGGCGGATGCGACGACGCGAGCCGATGCTGCGCCAGCCGCTGGCGTTGGCGAGCGTCCCGCTGCTGCTCTCGGTGGCGAGGCGCCCCCGTTGCGGCGGCGTGATCGGCGTCGCGCGGAGGCCCCCGCGGAGCCGTTGGATGCCGCCGTCGCGTCCCCGGAGGCGACCGCGTTGCCGGCGTCGTTCCGGGCGACCCCCGCGGCGAACGCGTGCGGGGACGACGAGTTCGAGCGCGCCGCCCGGCTGTTCGCCTTCACGGGGGAGATGCCGGAGCGCCGCGCGAAGGTCAAGGTCGCGCCGATGGCGACCGCTTCCGTGCTCGCGCCGCCGGCTCGACGGCTGTCGGGTCGCGCGATCGCGGCGCGCCTGGTGGCGGCATCCGCCTCGGTCGGCGTGATGGGTGTGGTGGGGCTATTGGCGTTCGGTACCGCCGCCCCTGCCGCGGTGGCCACGACGACCGCCACCGCGGACATCCACGTCGTCGCGGACGGCCCGGTGGCCGACGAGGAGGGCATCCAGGCGTTCGTGACGTCATCGGACACGCCGACGGTGACGCTCGACCGCACCGAGTCCTACAGTGTGACCTCGCTCTCCGAGATTGCCGCAGAGTCGGGTGTGACGCAGTTCGCGAACACGTGGGTGAACGATCCGAACTGGGAGGTGCAGTGGCCGTTCCCGGTGGGGGTGCCGATCTCGGCGACCTATGGTTCCACGAGCTACCTGGCACTGTTTTCCACCCCGCATCGCGGTGTCGATTTCACGCCGGGTGCGGGGGCCGAGATCCACGCGGTCGCAGCGGGCACCGTGCGCATCGCGACGCAGGCCGGCGGTGACTACGGAGTGACGGTGGTGATCGATCACGTCATCGACGGTGAGAAGGTATCGACTCGCTACGCGCACATGCAGTACGGGTCGCTCCGGGTGGCAGAGGGTGACACGGTCGAGGTCGGCGATGTGATCGGGACGGTCGGTTCGACGGGCCGTTCCACCGGTGCTCACCTGCACCTAGAGGTGCTGCTCGACGGGAGCACGCACACCGACCCGGTGGCCTGGATCAAGGAGCACACCGGCACCTGACGGCGATTCGTCGGGATGCCGGGCCGATGGTATTCTCGTCTCGTTGCCCGCGCGCGGGCGGCACGCCCCGATAGCTCAGTGGCAGAGCACTTCCATGGTAAGGAAGGGGTCGTCAGTTCAATCCTGACTCGGGGCTCGCAAGACACCTTCGGGTGTATCGCGGCAGGGTAGCTCAGTTGGTGAGAGCGCACGACTCATAATCGTGAGGTCGCGGGTTCAAGCCCCGCTCCTGCTACCAAACTAGTCATACTCGAACAAATGACCTGAAGATATTGGTCGCTCTGTTCGGCAGAACAAGCGTCGGAGCACATAGCTCCGGCGCTTTTCGTGTTCGTGAGGTTGGCGGTAACGGCGTCGCGGATCTCGGCGGGGGTGGGCTGGAGTTCGCGCTCGACGGTGACGAGGTGTCCGTCGTCGTCCACCCAGATGCGATGGAAGAACGCAGCGAGG
>NZ_JBKEAY010000239.1:0-1932 GCF_047972865.1 Microbacterium sp. | reverse complement strand
CAAGGGCACCGCCGGTGTCATGAAGCGCCACAACTTCAAGGGCGTCTCCGCCTCGCACGGTGCGCATCGCAACCACCGCAAGCCCGGCTCGATCGGTGCGTCCTCGACCCCCAGCCGTGTCTTCAAGGGCATGCGCATGGCCGGCCGTATGGGTGGCGAGCGTGTCACCGTCCTCAATCTCACGGTGCACGCCGTCGACGCCGAGAAGGGTCTGCTCCTGGTCAAGGGCGCCGTCCCCGGGGCTCGTGGCCGCACCGTCTACGTCCGCAACGCAGTGAAGGGTGCCTGATCATGGCCGACTCGACTCTCGCGCTCGACGTGCACAGCGCCGACGGCAAGAAGAACGGCTCGATCGATCTTCCCGCCGCGCTGTTCGACGTCAAGACGAACATCCCGCTCATCCACCAGGTCGTTGTCGCACAGCTGGCGGCGGCTCGCCAGGGCACCCACTCGACCAAGCGTCGCGGTGAGGTCTCCGGCGCCGGCCGCAAGCCCTTCAAGCAGAAGGGCACCGGTAACGCGCGTCAGGGCTCCATCCGTGCCCCGCACATGACCGGCGGTGGCATCGTGCACGGGCCCAAGCCCCGCGACTACGCGCAGCGCACCCCCAAGAAGATGATCGCCGCCGCGCTCCTGGGCGCGCTCAGCGATCGCGCTCGCGGCGGACGTGTGCACGTCGTCGACGGCTTCGGCATCGAGGGCGCCCCGTCCACCAAGGCTGCCGCCGCCGTGCTCACGGCGCTGGCTCCCACCAAGAACGTGCTGGTCGTCATCACCCGCGACGACGACGTGACCGTCAAGAGCGTGCGCAACCTCGCGTACGTGCACGTGCTCACGAGCGACCAGCTCAACGCCTACGACGTGCTCGTCTCGGACGACATCGTCTTCACCAAGGCCGCCTTCGACGCGTTCGTCGCTGCGAAGACCGGCGTCACCGAGGAGGTCTCGGCATGACCGCCAGCGACAAGGACCCGCGCGACATCATTTTCAAGCCGGTCGTCTCCGAGAAGAGCTACGGGCTCATCGACGAAGGCAAGTACACCTTCATCGTCGACCCGCGCGCCTCCAAGACCGAGATCAAGCTCGCCATCGAGAAGATCTTCGACGTCAAGGTCGCCGCGGTCAACACGCTCAACCGCCCGGGCAAGGCCCGGCGCACCCGCTTCGGCACCGGCAAGCGCAAGGACACCAAGCGCGCCATCGTCACGCTCAAGTCGGGTTCCATCGACATCTTCACGGCCGTCGGCTGACAACGGGGATAGAGGACAACCACAATGGCTATTCGCAAGTACAAGCCCACGACCCCGGGTCGCCGCGGCTCGTCGGTGGCCGACTTCGCCGAGATCACCCGATCGACGCCCGAGAAGTCGCTGCTGCGCCCGCTGAGCAAGACCGGTGGACGCAACAACCAGGGCCGCATCACCACCCGCCACATCGGTGGTGGACACAAGCGCCAGTACCGCGTCATCGACTTCCGTCGTAACGACAAGGACGGCATCGACGCAAAGGTCGCTCACATCGAGTACGACCCGAACCGCACGGCGCGCATCGCGCTGCTGCACTACGTCGACGGCACCAAGCGCTACATCCTCGCGCCGAACAAGCTGCGTCAGGGCGACGTCGTCGAGTCCGGTCCCGGTGCCGACATCAAGCCGGGCAACAACCTGCCGCTGCGCAACATCCCCACCGGTACCGTGATCCACGCCATCGAGCTGCGTCCCGGCGGCGGTGCGAAGATGGCCCGTTCGGCCGGCGCCGCGGTGCGTTTGGTCGCCAAGGACGGCCCGTTCGCCCAGCTCCGGCTGCCCTCCGGCGAGATCCGTAACGTCGACGCGCGCTGCCGCGCCACGATCGGCGAGGTCGGCAACGCCGAACAGTCGAACATCAACTGGGGCAAGGCAGGCCGTAACCGGTGGAAGGGCGTGCGCCCGA
>NZ_JBKEAY010000145.1:0-1561 GCF_047972865.1 Microbacterium sp. | reverse complement strand
GGCTTGTGGCGGCGGAATTGGAGGCGCGGTGGAACCGTGCTCTCGCACGCATCAGCGAGATCGAGGCCAAGATTGCCGCGCATGATGCCGGCGCTCCCAAGCCTTCCCCTTTGGCGACGATCGACGCCGCCACGCTCGAGACGAACCTTCGGACGGTCTGGGCGGCGCCGACGACCGATGCCCGGCTCAGGAAGCGCATCGTGCGCACCGTCATCCTCGAGGTGGTCGCCAATATCGACGACGACGCCTCCGAGATCGTCCTTCTCATCCACTGGATCGGCGGCGTGCATACCGAGCTGCGCCTGGCCAAGCGGCGTCCGGGCCAACGCAACAGCACGGCCCCAGAGATCATCGCAGCGGTACGTCAGCTTGTCCTTATCGCCTCCGACGATCTGATCGCGGGAACCCTCAACCGAAACGGTCTGCTGACCGGCCATGGAAACCGATGGACCCGCGAACGGGTCACGGCGCTGAGGTCGCATCACAAGATCCCGGTGTTTCGCCCGGCTCCGGACGGCATCGAACCCTGGCTCAACCTGACCAACGCCGCGCGCCTGCTCGGCGTCACAACGAAGACCCTCAGAATCGCCGCCGAGGCCGGCGACATCCCAGGGATTCATCCGCTACCTGACGGGCCGTGGATCTTCGGTCGTCTGGAACTCGGACATCCGGCGGCTCAGCAGCTCGCTCACCGAGCCAGACAGAGCACCAAACGCGCCACGGGACAGCACCCAGATCAGCAAAACCTTTTCTCTTCAACTGCATAGACAGATGGGCGCAATGAAACAGGATTGTAGAAGCTCAGATAGCGGCCGATCGAGGCTCGAGCTTCGGAGACAGTGGGGTAGGCGCGCAGATAGACTTCCTCGTATTTCACCGTTCGCCAGAGGCGCTCGACGAAGACGTTGTCGCGCCAGGCCCCCTTTCCGTCCATGCTGATGGTGATCTCGGCGTTCCTCAGCACCTTGATGAAGCCGACGCTCGTGAATTGCGAGCCCTGGTCGCTGTTGAAGATCTCGGGCCTGCCGTGTCTGGCGAGCGCCTCCTCCAGCGCCTCGACGCGGAAGTCAGCCGAGAGCGTGATCGACAGCCGCCAGGCCAGCACCCTGCGGCTGAACCAGTCGATGACGGCGGCGAGGTAGACGGCGAGCCTTGTCGCGCCATTGGTCCGAGCGACAATGGCGAGCGCGCGCCATCGGAACGTAGGTTCTTTAATTGATCTCCCGCGCTCGGTCAGTTTGTCGTCCATGTCGGCCGCCTGCGAGGTTCTTTCCGAAGTCGTCCGTCGCGCGGCGCTTCATCTCGGCGTTCAAGGCTCGGGCGTCCCGAAGGTGAAGTGCGCGGTACCCTTGGAGCCGCATGTAGATCGCGCGGGCTCGTCCCGTTGCCTGCCGCTTTGGCCGACGCGGCAACCGTAGTAGGGATTATGTCCTCAGGTGGTGACCATCCTCACGCCTCCCGCTCCTCGACAACACCACCATTCACCCAGATCGCGTGCATCATGACGGCGCGCTTCCTGGCGAGCGCGACCACGGCCTTCTTGTGGCTGGCGCGGCGCTTC
>NZ_JBKEAY010000087.1:0-2919 GCF_047972865.1 Microbacterium sp. | reverse complement strand
GTGGCCGGCGAGCAGGGATCGCCGGACACGTGGCGCGATGTGCGCGGATTCTCGGTGAAGTTCTACACCACCGAGGGCAACTACGACATCGTCGGCAACAACACCCCGGTGTTCTTCATCCGCGACGGCATCAAGTTCCCCGACTTCATCCACTCCCAAAAGCGCCTCCCCGGCTCGGGTCTGCGCGACGCGGACATGCAGTGGGACTTCTGGACCCTCTCGCCGGAGTCGGCGCACCAGGTGACCTACCTGATGGGCGACCGCGGCCTGCCGCGTTCGTGGCGGCACATGCCCGGCTACGGTTCGCACACCTACCAGTGGATCGCCGCCTCCGGCGAGCGCTTCTGGGTCAAGTATCACTTCCACGCACTGCAGGGCAACGAACAGCTCACCGGCGCGCAGGCCGAAGCGATCGCGGGGGCGGATGCCGACTACTATCGCCGCGACCTGTATGACGCGATCGCGCGCGGCGAGCACCCCGCGTGGAAGGTCTCTGTGCAGGTGATGCCGTACGAGCACGCGTGGGAGTACCGATTCAACCCGTTCGACCTCACCAAGGTGTGGCCGCACAGCGACTATCCGCTGATCGAGGTCGGTGTGCACACCCTGAACGAGAACCCGGAGAACTTCTTCGCGCAGATCGAACAGGCCGCGTTTTCGCCGGCGAACACCGTGCCGGGCATCGACATCAGCCCCGACAAGATGCTGATGGCCCGCGTGTTCTCCTACCCCGATGCGCAGCGCTACCGGGTGGGCACCAACTACAACGAGCTGCCGGTGAACCGGCCGGTCGCGCCCGTGCACAACTATTCGCAGGACGGTGCCGCCCGCCACGGCTTCACCCCCGCCGACGCGCCCGTGTATGCACCCAACTCGTTCGGTGGTCCCGCCGCCGACGCGACGCGCGCCGGTGCGGGGTCGTGGGAATCTGACGGGGCGCTGCTGCGCGCCGCCGCGACCCTGCACTCCGACGACGACTTCGGCCAGGCGGGCGCGCTGTACCGCGAGGTGTTCGATGACGCGGCACGCGCTCGCTTCCTCGACACGATCACCGGTGCCGTGGGAGGGGTCACCCGCGACGACATCCGCGAGCGCGCGATCGAGTACTGGACGCATGTGGACGCCGATCTCGGACAGGCACTGCGCACCCGCCTGAGCGCGCAGGCCACGGCATCCGGAGCCCGCGCGTGAGCGCCCGCGGGAAGGGAATGCGCATCGCGGGTGGCGCGAGCGCCGCCGACACGGCCACCACGCGGATGCAGGACGCGCTCGGCCAGCACGGGCTGGAGGAGCAGGTCCGCGAGGCACTGGAACGCGTGGACGGCAAGCCGGGTCCGGACGTGGGCCCGATGCAGGTGGCGATGAGTGCGGAGGCCCGGATCCGGCTGATCCAGCGCGTGGTGCGCAGCTACCTGGACGAACAGGGCCACGCCGGCATCCGCGCGTGGGCGCACGCCCGGACCGCGCGACCGGTGCCCCGCGCAACACCCCGCACGGACTCCGCCACGGAAGACTCCGTCACGGCCTGACCACCCCTTGCCGGTGCGAATGTGCCGATGTGAGAGCGCCCCCTGGTCTTGCACCCCGGGGGGCGCTCTTGGCCGAGCGTTGTCGCCCCGGATTACTGCTTGACCGGTACCCGACACCGGCCTCGACACCGGCCTCAACCTCGAGGCGGGGCGCGTGATCAGTCCGCGAGGTCGCGCCGGAGGGTCACGAACCCCACTTCCAGCAGGTCAGGCTGTGAGATATTGAAACCCATAGACTTCCCTCGTTCTGATTGTGTCTCGTCCACGCTATCCGTGGGAAACGACACGCGTCCCCCGGCTCAACGCCCCGGTGCGACGGGGTTGACCGTGCGCACGCCGGGGAATCTCGCGAAGTCGGCATCGTTGGTCGCGACCGTCGCATCGTGCAAGAGCGCGTGGGCAGCAATGAGCGCGTCGGTAACGAGGTTGCCCGCACTTCCCGCCGCATCCACCAACGCCATCGCCTCCGCCAGGTGACGCTGGTCGGAGCGGAGCACGTCGACACCGGGCCGGTCCCACCATCCGGAGACGACTCGAGTGACAGCCTCCGTGGTCATCGGGACCTCGAGGACGCGCGCCGAGGTGGCCAACCGCACGAAACCCGCGACCACGACGGGAGCAAGCCCCACCGTCTCGGTTGAGGAGAGCAGCCCTTGCCACCAGTTTCTGGCGACGTCGTGCTGCGCAAAACCGTCGACGTGCGCGTACATCAGCACGTTGACGTCGGGAACGATCACGGAAGACGCTCGGTGCTGTCCGCCACGTGGAGGTCGTCGATCAGCTGATTCAGACGCGCCACGTCGATCCCTGCCCGCAGCCCGGAGGAGTGCACTGGCGCCACGTAGGGTGCCGGAACGGCCTCTGCAGGTGCCGCCAGTCCGCGGCGCAGAGCGTCGTTGACGACGTCCTTCATCGTGCGACGGTCGCGGTGCACCGCGTCGTCGAGCAGCCGTGCGACATCGTCGTCGAGCGTCAGGGTCGTACGCATAAGAGACACCATAGCATCATGATCAGGAGCATCATGATGCTCCGTCGTCTCCCCTTCCGCGGTCGCGAACCGCACGCCCGGCGAAACCTGGGGGCGAGCAGGCCGATGCCCGGCTCGCGACGGGCCGGTGCGTTACCCTATTGAGAATGCTTCTCAATACAGCGACACCTGGCCCGCGGACCGCTGCGTCACCGGTACCCGTCACCGTCCTCTCGGGTTTTCTGGGGAGCGGAAAGACCACACTGCTCAATCACGTCCTCTCCAACCGCGAGGGGCGACGCGTCGCGGTGATCGTCAACGATATGAGCGAAGTGAACATCGACTCCCGTCTCGTGGACGGGCCACTTCAGCTTGCGCGCGTTCCCGAAAAGCTGGTCGAGATGAGCAACGGATGCATCTGCT
>NZ_JBKEAY010000070.1:0-2030 GCF_047972865.1 Microbacterium sp. | reverse complement strand
GATGTCGGCGGCGACCTCACGGCGGAGGTCACCTTCCACCTTGTAGGTTCCTTCGATGTGGTCGCGCAGCGCGATCAACTGGTCGTCGCTGAGGTCCTTGACGCGGATCGACTCGTCGATCCCGGTCGCGGTGAGGATCTCGACCGAGCGCGTGCGGCCGATTCCGTAGATGTAGGTGAGGGCGATCACCACGCGCTTGTCGCGCGGGATGTCGACGCCGGCAAGACGTGCCATGCGATGTCTCCTGGGAGTGTGTCAGAGGTGTGGAGCAGGATCGGTGCCCGGGCCCCTGTCCCGAGGTGTCCCCCCGTGCGGGGCTCTGATCCTGCCGTGAGATATTCAGTTGTGAGTGTGCGGTCTGCTCAGCCCTGGCGCTGCTTGTGACGCGGGTTGGACTTGCAGATGACCATGACGCGACCGTTGCGGCGGATGACCTTGCAGTGGTCGCAGATGGGCTTGACGGAGGGATTGACCTTCATGATGTTCCTTGTTCGCTGTCCTCGTACTCCCCGGGCGTGTCCCCGTGGAGCCGTTACTTCTCGACCGGTCTAGCGGTAGCGGTAGACGATGCGGCCGCGGGTGAGGTCGTAGGGGCTCAACTCCACGACGACGCGGTCCTCGGGGATGATGCGGATGTAGTTCTGCCGCATCTTCCCAGAGATCGTGGCGAGCACCTTGTGTCCGTTGGTGAGCTCAACACGGAACATCGCGTTGGGCAGCGCCTCGGATACCGTGCCTTCGATCTCGATGACACAGTCTTTCTTAGCCATAGCCTCGCTGACGCTTGAGCAGACCGGTCGGTCTGCGGTGGATGGGTGCGGTGCCACGACACGCCAATGAAGGCGCAAGGCACCAAAGATCCAGTGTACGTGGTATCCCACGCACCGGCAACTCGCGGTCGATGTCAGCCGGCGAGGCGAGCGGTGATGTCGGCTTCCGGGTCCAGCGTGACGGGGACGTACTCGCCGTTGACCAGAAGGGTGGGTGTTCCGGCGCTGCCCGTGGCGGGGTTGGCGGGGAGGGTCCGGGTCTGCTCGGCAACCAGATCGTCCCACGTGCGCTCGGCGACACAGTCGTCGATGCCGGTGACTCCGGCGTCGCCGGCCAGCGACAGCAACTCCTCGTCGGTCAGGCCCTGACCGCCCGGGTTGAGGGCGAACACCTCGGAGTAGAAGGTCCACGCCGCCTCGGGCTCGGCATCCGCGACGCAGTACATCGCGTTGGAGCCGCGCTTGGAGAAGTCGGTGCCCGATGCCGCGTTGAGCCCCGCGAGTGCCACGGGGTGTAGCTCGAGCGTGATGGAGCCGTCGGTGAGGCCCTCCGCGATGGTGTCGCCGTAAACGGATTCGAACTGCTGGCAGTGGGAGCAGAAGAAGTCGAAGTAGACGGAAACGACGTCCGGTCCGGTGCCGATCTGGATGGCGCCCGACTCCTGCTCGATGCCCGCGCTCGCCGGTCGAGCGGCGGGTTCGTTCGCCGAGTTGTTCATCAACGCGACCACCACGATCACCGCCACCAGGACGACGACGACCGCGATGCTGACCCAGATCGCGAACCAGTTGGTCTTCTTCACTGCTGTTGCCATAGCGCTGCGCCTTCCTCAGCTGATCGGTACGGGGGTGACGCCGAGCGGTGCGAGCTCGGCCAGGCCGCCGTCGGGTGCGGTCAGCACCCAGACACCTTCATGATGCACTGCCACGCTGTGCTCCCACTGACAGCCGTCGCTTCCGTCGACGGTCGAGATGGTCCACTCGTCCGGCTCGACGAACGTGGCCTCGGAACCGGCGGTGACCATCGGTTCGATCGCGAGGCACAATCCCGGACGCACTTCGGGCCCGAGATCGGCCGTGCGGTAGTTGAACACGGTCGGTCCCTCGTGCATCTTGCGCCCGATCCCGTGGCCGACGTAGTCGCGCAGAATGCCGTACTGCTCCCCCGAGCCCTCGATGTGGGCTTGGATCGCCACTCCCACCTCGCCCACGTGCCGCGCCGACGCCAGCGCGGCGATGCCGGCCCACAGCGCCGCCCGG
>NZ_JBKEAY010000013.1:0-7971 GCF_047972865.1 Microbacterium sp. | reverse complement strand
GGGCTGAAGTGGGCCAACGGCAACGACCTCACCTCCGCCGACGTCAAGTTCTCGTTCGACCGCAACGTCGCCATCGCCGACCCCAACGGCGCGTCGAGTCTGCTCTACAACCTCGACAGCGTCGAGACGCCCGACGAGACGACCGTCGTGTTCCACCTGAAGACCGAGAACGACCAGGTCTTCCCCTTCATCCTCACGAGCTTCCCGGGCGCGATCGTCGACGACGAGGTGTTCGCCGCCGATGCCGTCACTCCCGATCAGGACATCGTCGACGCCAACGCGTTCGGCGGGCCCTACGCGATCACGTCGTGGGACTTCAACAAGACGGTCGAGCTGGCGCCCAACGAGAACTACCAGGGGCTGATCGACGCTCCCGCCAACTCGGGCGTCATCGTCAGCTACTTCGCGGACTCGTCCAACCTCAAGCTCGCCGTGCAGCAGGGCGACGTGGACGTCGCCCACCGCAGCCTGTCGGCCACCGACGTGGAAGACCTGAGCACCAACGGGGCCGTCGCCGTCATCGACGGCCCCGGCGGCGAGATCCGCTACATCGTCTTCAACTTCGACACCCAGCCGCACGGCGCGGCGACCGCCGAGGCCGACCCGGCCAAAGCGCTCGCGGTGCGCCAGGCGGTCGCCCATCTGCTCGACCGCGACGCGATCTCCGAGCAGGTGTACAAGGGCACCTACACGCCGCTGTACTCGTACGTCCCGGAGGGATTTGCGGGAGCGACCGAAGTGCTCCTGGGCCTGTACGGCGACGGTCAAGGCGGACCGGATGCCGCGAAGGCCGCCGCCGTGCTCGACGCCGCCGGGGTCACCACCCCGGTCGCCCTCAGCCTGCAGTACAGCCCGGACCACTACGGACCGTCGTCGGGTGACGAGTACGCGCTGGTGAAGTCGCAGCTCGAAGCCGATGGCCTCTTCGCCGTCGACCTGAAGTCGACCGAGTGGGTGCAGTACTCCAAGGACCGCGTCGCCGACGTCTACCCGGCCTACCAGCTGGGCTGGTTCCCGGACTACTCCGACGCCGACAACTACCTGACGCCGTTCTTCCTCGCCGACAACTTCATCGGCAACCACTTCAGCGACGCGCAGACCGAGGAATTGATCCTGAAGCAGGCCGTTGAGCCCGACCCGGCGGCACGCACGCAAGACATCGAAGCCATTCAGGCGCGCGTCGCGGAGCTGCTTTCGACGGTGCCGCTGCTGCAAGGAGCGCAGGTGGCCGTTACCGGCACCGACGTCGAGGGGCTGGTGCTCGACTCGTCGTTCAAGCTGCGGTTCGCCTCGATCACGAAGAACACCCCGTAGCAGAGGACCGCATGAGCACTGAGGGCGCGGCGACGCCCGCGGTCGCCGCTGTCTCGGCCAACACGTTCGGGCGATACCTGCTGGTGCGGGCGCTGCTGATCGTGCCCACCGTGCTCATCCTGGTCACCCTCGTCTTCTTCCTCCTCCGCCTCACCGGCGACCCCGTCACCGCGGCGCTGGGCGGGCGGCTCACGCCCACCCAGCTCGCCGAGCGTATCCACGAGGCCGGCTACGACCGGCCGGTGTGGCAGCAGTACCTGGAGTACCTCCGCCAGGTCGCGACGTTCGACTTCGGGACGACCCTCACCGACAACCAGCCGGTCACCGAGGTGCTGCTCACCTACGGCGGCGCCACCCTCGAACTCGTGCTGTACGCCTCCGCCGTGGCGCTCGTGCTCGGCATCCCGCTCGGCATGCTCGCCGCCGCGATGCGCGACCGGTGGCCGGATGCGCTGCTGCGGGTCTCGGCGATCCTCCTCTACGCGACCCCGGTGTTCTTCGCGGGCCTGGTCGGCAAGCTCGTCTTCTCGGTGTGGCTGGGGTGGCTGCCCGTCAGCGGGCGGGCCGGGGTGCGCACCGAGCTGGCGCTGACCCGCGACGGCGGCACCGGCATCTACCTCATCGACGCGATCGCCTCGGGCAATCCCGCCTACGTGCAGGACGTGCTCGCCCACGCCGTGCTGCCCGCGCTCACCCTCGGGTTGCTGACGGCGGGCATCTTCCTGCGCCTCGTGCGCACCAACGTCATCGGCACCTACACGATGCCGTACGTGGATGCCGCGCGCTCGCGCGGCGTGAACGAGTTCCGCCTGGTGCGCACGCACGCGTTCCGTCCGGCCCTCATCCCGATCATCACCGTCATGGGCATGCAGATCGCCCTCATGCTGGGCGGGGCGGTGCTGACCGAGACGACCTTCGAGTGGAAAGGCCTCGGGTTCCAGCTGGCCGCCTACCTGTCCGCCCGCGACTTCGTCGCGGTGCAGGGGATCGTCGCGCTCATCGCGGTCATCGTGGCGGTCACGAACTTCTTCGTCGACATCGTCGCCGCCTTCATCGACCCGCGGGTGAGGTACTGACATGGCCCGCCGGCGAATGCTCCAGCGACTGCCCGTCGTGCGCCAGGTGCGCCAGAGCGTGGGCCTGCAGCGCGGCATGCTCGTCGCGGGGCTCGTGCTCACCGCGGTGTTCCTGCTGTGCGCCATCCTGGCCCCGTGGGTCGCGCCGTACGGCTACAACCAGTTGCGCGACGCCGACGGCAACTTCGGGGCACAGCAGCCGCCGTCCGCGGCGCACCCGCTGGGGACGACCGTCGGCGGGTACGACGTGCTGTCGCGGGTGATCTGGGGCGCCCAGACGGCGCTCCTGGTCATCCTGGTGGCCCTCGCGCTCTCGGTGATCGTCGGGGTGCTGCTGGGACTGGTCTCCGGGTACCTGGGCGGCTGGGTCGACCGGGTGCTGGTGGTGATCGCCGACGCGGTCTACGCCTTCCCGACGCTGCTGCTGGCCATCGTGGCGGCCATCGCCATCAGCGGGGGGCAGTCCGGGCTGTGGCCGGGGGTGCTCGCGGCGGCGGTGTCGATCACGGTCGTGTTCGTTCCGCAGTACTTCCGGGTGGTGCGCGCCGAGGTGGTGCGGGTCAAGGCGGAGGCGTTCGTCGAGTCGGCGAAGGTCATCGGGGCATCCACACCGCGCATCATGTTCCGCCACGTGCTGCGCAACTCCACCCGCACACTGCCGCTGATCGTCACCCTGAACGCCTCGGAGGCCATCGCCACCCTCGCCGCGCTCGGGTTCCTCGGTTTCGGCATCGAACCGACGGCGGCCGCCGAATGGGGGTACGACCTCAACAAGTCGATCAGCGACGTCGCGGCGGGCATCTGGTGGACGGCGGTGCCGCCGGGGCTCGCGATCGTGCTGGTCGTGCTCGGCATCACGCTGATCGGCGAGAGCCTCAACGACCTGGCCGACCCGCGCCTCCGGGCGCGGCGCCGTGCCGTCGCGACCACCCCGGCGGACGCGGTGGACGAGACCGAGCCGGCCTCGCGCGAGGAACGGGGGGAGGTGCCGTGAACCCGCAGCAGGCCACCGGAGCGGATGCCGTCGACATCCGCGACCTCGACGTGCGCTTCACGACCGACGCCGGCGACGTCCGCGCCGTGCACGGGGTGAGCCTGTCGGTGGCGCGCGGCGAGGTGCTCGCGATCGTGGGGGAGTCCGGCAGCGGCAAGACGGTCACGGCGCGCTCGATCCTGGGCCTCCTGCCCGAGACAGCGGCCACGCGCGGGGCGGTCGTGCTGGGCGGCGCCGACGTCACCGGGCTCGGCTCGGCGAGATTGCGCGAACTGCGCGGCACGGCCGCGGCGATGATCTTCCAGGAGCCGTCACTGGCGCTGAACCCCGTGTTCACGGTGGGGTGGCAGCTGATCGAGGGTCTGCGCGCGCACGGGCGGTGGACCCGACGGGCCGCGAGAGCGCGCGCCGTCGAGATGCTGCGCCGTGTCGGCATCCCGCAGCCGGAGCGGCGCGTCGACGACTACCCGCACCAGTTCTCCGGCGGGCAGAAGCAGCGCATCGTCATCGCGATGGCTCTTGCGCTGGAGCCGTCGGTCATCATCGCCGATGAACCGACCACGGCCCTCGACGTCACCGTCCAGGCCGACATCCTCGACCTGCTGCGCCGGCTGCGCGACGAGGACGGCACCGCGATAGTGCTGATCACCCACAACATGGGGGTCGTCGCCGACCTCGCCGACCGGGTGGCGGTCATGCTCGACGGCGAGATCGTCGAGACCGCCGCGGTGCGCGACCTGTTCGCCCAGCCGCAGAGCGACTACACCCGCCGGCTGCTGGCGGCGGTGCCGCGGGTGCAGCTCGTCGACCGGCAGGCGCCGATGGCGGCGGAGGCGGCGGATCCGGTCGTGGTGGCCGACGAGCTGGTGATCGAGTATGCCGGGCGGTTCGGACGCCGCGGTTTCCGGGCGGTCGACCGGGTGAGCTTCCAGATCGCGCCGGGCGAAGTGCTGGGCCTAGTGGGGGAGAGCGGCTCCGGCAAGACCACCATCGGCCGGGCGATCGCAGGACTGACTCCCGTGGCGGACGGGTCGTTGCGGGTGCTCGGGGCGCAGCTGCGCGGCATCCGCGAGCGAGACTTCCGGCCGCTGCGGCGCGAGCTGGGGTTCGTGTTCCAAGACCCCGCGACGAGCTTCAACCCGTTGCTGACCGTCGCCCAGAACGTCGCGGAGCCGCTGCGGGTGCACCGCGACGCCGCGGGGGTCCGCGACCGGGTGCGCGAGCTGCTGGCGGCAGTGCAGCTGCCCGCCGAGTTCGCCGGACGTTTCCCCCACGAGCTGTCCGGCGGGCAGCGGCAGCGGGCCTCGCTCGCGCGGGCGCTGGCGCTGGACCCCGCGTTGCTCATCGCCGACGAGCCCACCAGCGCGCTGGACGTGTCGGTGCAGGCGCGGGTGCTCGACCTGCTCGCCGACCTGCAGGAGCGGTACGGCTTCGCGATGCTGTTCATCACGCACGACCTCGCCGTCGTCGACCTGCTGGCTCACCGGGTCGCGGTGCTCCACCACGGCGCGATCGCCGAGCAGGGTCCCACGGCGCGGGTGCTCGGCGACCCGCACGACGACTACACCCGTCGGCTCATCGCCTCGCTGCCGGTTCCCGATCCGGTGGCCCAGGAGCACCGCCGGGCACGTCGGCATCCGCCGGCATCCTGACCGGGCGCGACGATCAGCGCGGGTCGCCGCCGAGCGGTCCGATCGGCCCGATGGGCCCGCCGTCGTCGGCACCGGTGCGGCGCCAGCGTGCGATGGCGTTGCCGCCGTGATAGATCACGAGCGCCGCGACCGTGCCCAGCACGATCCCGCCGAACTGCAACTGCTCCCACGTCAGCGAGAAGCCGGCGATCGCCACGACGAACGACACTGCGACGGTGAACTGGTTGACGGGGCGGGAGAAGTCGACCCGGTTGTCGACCCAGATCTTCATCCCGATCACCCCGATCAGCCCGTACAGCGCGGTGGTCACCCCGCCGAGCACGCCGGGCGGGATGCTGAAGAACAGTGCGCCGATCTTCGGCGAGAACGACAGTGCGATCGCCAGCAGGCCCGCCACCCAGTACGCCGCGGTGGAGTAGACGCGGGTCGCGGCCATGACCCCGATGTTCTCCCCGTAGGTCGTGGTACCCGATCCGCCGAACGCCCCCGCGAGGGTCGTGGCCAGGCCGTCGGCGACCAGTGCCCTCCCGGTGCGGCCGTTGATCATCGGGTCCTCGGTCATCGTGGCCACCCCGCGCACGTGGCCGACGTTCTCGGCGATGAGCACCAGCACGACCGGCAGGAACATCGGCAGCAGCGCCCACGCGGCGGCGTCGCCGAACGCGGGCAGGTGGAACTCGGGGAAGCCGATCCACGCCGCCGTCTCGACCGCCGTCAGATCGACCTGGCCGGTCACCACGGCCACGACGTAGCCGAGCACCACCCCCAGGAAGATCGAGACGCGGCCGAGGAAGCCGCGGAAGAACACGCTGAGCACGATGACGGCGACCAGCGTGAGGGTGGCCAGTGCCGGCTGCTGCTGGAAGTTGCTCCACGCGACGGGTGCGAGGTTCAGGCCGATGAGGGCGACGATCGCCCCTGCGACCACCGGCGGCATGAGCTTCTCGATCCAGCCGGTGCCGACCGCCTGCACCACGAACCCGACGCCGGCCAGCAGCAGGCCCGACACGACGACACCGACCAGCGCCTGACTGATCTGAGCGCCCGACTCCAGCGGGTTGCCGCCGTTCAGGGCCGTGATCGGGGCGATGAAGGCGAACGACGAACCGAGGTAGCTGGGGAGCTTGTTGCGGGTCAGCACGAGGAACAGCAGGGCCCCCAGGCCCGAGAACAGCAGCGTCGTCGACACCGGGAACCCGGTCAGCAACGGCACCAGGAACGTGGCGCCGAACATCGCGACGACGTGCTGGGCGCCGATCGCGATCGTGCCGCCCCACGTCAGCCGTTCGGTGGGGGCTACGACGGCCCCGGGGGCGACGCGGCGACCGTTGCCGTGCAGGGTCCAGATCGGCATGAGGGCACTCCTCGGGGGACGACGACGGGGGTTCGGCATCACACCCTACTCGCGCCGCCCGGTCACCCCGTGAGGCGCGCGATCAGCTCCCGATAGCTGGCCGCCGTCCGCGCCACGATCTCGGCGGGAAGATTCGGGGGCGTACCTCGCCGATCCCAGTTCGCCGCGAGCCAGTCGCGCACGATCTGCTTGTCGAAGCTCGCCATGCGCTCCGCCGGAGTGGAGCCGGCGCGCCAGGCCTCGGCATCCCAATACCGCGACGAGTCGCTCGTGAGCACCTCGTCGGCGAGGGTCAGCACCCCGGCGCCGTCGACCCCGAACTCGAACTTGGTGTCGGCGAGGATGAGGCCGCGGTCCTCCGCGGTCGCCGCCGCACGGGCATAGATCTCCAGGGAGGTGTCGCGCAGCTGCGCGGCGCGGTCGGCACCGACCAGGTCGACGGCGCGTGCGAACGAGATGTTCTCATCGTGCTCACCCAGCGGCGCCTTGTAGGCGGGTGTGAAGATCGGCTCTGGCAGACGGTCGCCGTTGCCGAGGCCGTCGGGCAGGGGGATGCCGCATACGGTGCCCGCCTCCCGGTATTCGGCCCAGCCCGACCCGGTGAGGTAGCCGCGCACCACACACTCGATCGGCTGCATGTCGAGGGCGCGCACCACCATGGCACGGTCGGCGACGGGGTGGGGGGCGTGGGCCCCGGGCACGAGGTGGTTCGGGATCGGGGTGCCGCCGGCGGGGGAGGCCAGCCGGTCGAACCACCACAGGCTGAGTCGGGTGAGGAGGGCCCCCTTCCCCGGGATTCCGGGCTCCAGCACGTGGTCGAACGCGCTCACGCGGTCGCTGGCGACCACCAGCATCCGGTCGGCGCCGTCGTCGGGCCGATACAGATCGCGCACCTTTCCGGAGTAGGTGTGGGTCCAGCCGGGCAGAGAGTAGGGCGCATCCGTCACCCGCCCATTATCGACGGTGTGGTTCGTGCTGGCCGTGCCAGCCGGTGTATGTTGACGGGAGCCAATCAGTCTGGACCCGAGGATGGACATGAGGCATCGAATCACCGCGCTCGCGTTGGGCGGCGCCCTTGTCGCCAGCACCACCCTGCTCGGCGGATGTTCGATCGTACAGAGCGTGCTGGGCGGGGACACCGCGGTGCGCGACCAGGAGTCCGCCGAGATCACCGAGGGCGGCACGATGGACGTGTTCACCCTCGCCGTCGGCGACTGCTTCGATGACGAGGGCGGCGACGCCGGCGAGATCTCCGAGCTGCCGGTCGTGCCGTGCGCGGAACCGCACGACAACGAGGTCTTCTACGAGTTCGCGCTCGCCGACGGCGAGTTCCCCGGTAACGACGAGATCTACGCCGAAGCCGACGCCGCGTGCCTCGAGGAGTTCACCTCGTTCGTCGGCACCAGCTACGAGGAGTCCGTGTACGGGTTCCTCTACCTGACACCCACCAAGGGCGGCTGGTCCGAGCTCGGCGACCGCATCGTGCAGTGCTACCTGTACGAGCCCGGCGAGAAGCTCACCGGCTCCGCCGCCGGCACCGCCCGCTGACCCACCCGCCCTCCCGCCTGCCCGCCCGCCCGC
>NZ_JBKEAY010000202.1:0-2521 GCF_047972865.1 Microbacterium sp. | reverse complement strand
GCGGGCTCGGGGGGGTGGGTGGGGTGGGAGTTCGGAGGTTAGGGCCCAGTGTTCGCCTGGCAGGCGGGGCAGAGGCCCCAATAGGTGACTTCCGCGGATTGGATCTGGAACCCCTGCGTGGACGATGGCGTCAGGCACGGCGTGTGTCCGACGGAACAGTCGACGTCACCGACCGCGCCGCAGGCGGTGCACACGACGTGGTGGTGGTTGTCGCCCACCCGTCGCTCGTACCGTGCCGGGGAGCCGGCCGGTTCGATGCGACGGATGAGGCCTGCATCTGTCAGGTCGGTGAGCACGTTGTGCACCGACTGGATCGAGGTCTTCGGCAGGTGGGTGGTTACCAACCGGAACACCTGGTCAGCCGACAGGTGCGACCCGGAGCCGAGCGCATCCCAGACAGCGGCACGACCGGCGGTGGCCCGCAGGCCCGCTCCGCGCAATGCGGTGTCGATGCCCGCCGTGTCCGTCGCCATGTCTCCAGAGTACTATTTTGAATAGCTCAAAACAAATCGCCGAGGGGTGGCGAGTCGGGCATGACCTCGCGGTGTCGCCCGCGGGGGCGGCGCGGATCCCGAGGAGACCGACCTCTCACGATCCGCCCTCGTTCTTATTCAGGGCGCGTGCGTGCGGCAGCGGGCACTCGCGTCGTTGCGGTACGGCCGGAGACGAGCGGGTACGGTCGCCCTGGCCGGCGACCGTGCAGCGCTCCCCCACACCGCCTGGTGGTAGGCCCGGCCGCCTCTTCTGGCACGATAAGCGGATGGCCTTCCTCATCCGCGCGCCGCGGCCGGAGGAGGCGGATACGCTTGCCGAACTGCATGTCGCGACGTGGCGCGAGGCGTACGGTGATCTGCTTCCCGAGGGCTATCTCTCCCCGGCGCACATCGCGGGGCGTCACCGGATGTGGGCGGAGCTGGTGGCGAACCCTCGCGGCGACGTCACGGCGAGGATCGCGGTGAGCGGTGACTCGATCCTCGGGTTCGCGCTCGCCGGCCCGGCGGAGGGGGTGAACGGCGAGGCCCCGCCGCGCGACCTGCAGCTGTACTCGATCTACACGTTGGCCGCGCACCACGGGGTGGGTGCGGGGCAGGCGCTGCTGGACGCGGTGCTCGGCGGGAGGCCGGCGATGTTGTGGGTCGCGTCGCAGAACGCGCGGGCGATCGCCTTCTATCAGCGCAACGACTTCCGGTTCGACGGGGTCGAACTGGAAGACCCGGATGCGCCGCTGATCACGGACGCGCGGATGGTGCGGTAACGACGAGCCCGCCTCCTCCCCCGCCCAGGATTCATGGCACAAGATCAACCACCTGCGGCCAGGCACGTCCCGCCACCAGGTCATCGGCCGACTCCCGCGATCACGGACCTGCGAGCTGATGAGGTCATCGCGGAGGCTGGCGGTCGACACAGCTCGGGGGCCGAACGCCGATAGGCCCGGTAGAGTGTCGACGCATGTCGCAGAAGAGGGCATTGGTCTTGGGGGGGACTGAGTTTCTGGGGGTTCACCTCGTCGAGGCGCTCGTGGCGGCGGGTTGGAATGTGACGCTGTTCAACCGAGGAATCACGCAGCCGGAGGTGTTCGGTTCGCTCGAACGTTTGCGGGGTGACCGCGACGGTGATGTCTCCGCCCTTGACGGTCGCACGTGGGATGTGGTCTTTGATCTGTCGGCGTTTCACCCCGATCAGGTCGACCGCACCGCTGACCACCTGGTGGGCCGGTGCGGGCACTACGTCTTCGTCTCCAGCGTCTCGGCCTACGCCGATTTCCGCCGTTCCGGTACGACGGAGGAAGCACCCCTCGGCCAGCTCGACGATCCTGCCCCGACCGAGGTCGACGGAGCGTCTTACGGCCCGCTCAAGGCGCTGTGCGAGGCACGCGTGACCGACCTCTTCGCGAGTCGGACAATCGTCCGACCGACCGTCGTCGTCGGGCCCCACGACCCGTCAGACCGTTTGACGTACTGGGTGCTGCGGCTCAGTGAGGCGGGGCAGCACGTCGTTCCGCCTGACTTAGACGCCGCCGTCCAGTGCATCGATGCCCGTGACTTGGCCGTGTGGATGGTCCAGCTGGGAGCGAGCCGCGATAACGGGGTCTACAACGCGGCTGCTGACTACACGCCGTTCGCTTGTCTCGCTCGGGTCATCGCGGACGCCGCCGGTGTAGAACTGCAACCCGTGCAGTTGACCGAGGAGCAGATGGCCGCGGAGGAGGTGCGACCGTGGCTGGACCTTCCGTTGTGGCTCCCGCCCGCCGATCTCAACATGCGTGGCTTCTTCCAGGTAGACGCCTCGCGAGCGGTGAGCGCCGGATTGAGCACGCGGCCGCTGGCGGACACCGTGCGGGACACCCTGGAGTGGGCGCGCGCACGCGACGCCGACGAACTGCGCATTGGCCTGAGCAGGGAGCGGGACGCCGAACTGGTCGCGCGATACAGCGGTAAGGCATGAGGCAGATCCTCGAGCAGTACCGCGGGATGGGGTCGTTCCTTGTCCTGTGGAGCGGACAACTCGTGAGCATGCTCGG
>NZ_JBKEAY010000200.1:0-3554 GCF_047972865.1 Microbacterium sp. | reverse complement strand
CGCCGCGCCGCCGCCCCGGTGGCGAGCTTCGCGCTGGTGCCGCCGGCCGCGACGGACGCCCGGGCGTCGGACGGCGGGGTCCGGTTGCGCTGGCGCCGCCGGGTCACCGCGCGCGTGCGCGGCCCGGTCACCGGGCGCGACTATGCCGTCTCGGCCGCCGCGCCCACCGTGACAGTCGACGCCGAGGACGCCGCCGGGCTGCTGGCGACCGGCTACTTCGCGAGGGGTGGGTGAGATGGCACGTCCCCGCCACGACGCGCTGACGCTGGTCGTCGGCGCGCTGGCGACGTGGCGGCTCAGCCGCCTGCTGGTGGCCGAGGACGGTCCGGGCGGGGTCATCGTCCGGCTGCGGGCCGCGGTCGATCGCACCCCGGCCCGAGGGATGCTGGACTGTTTCGGGTGCACGTCGGTGTGGGTGGGCCTCGGGATCGCCGCCCTGCTCGGCCGCCGCGCGGCCGTCGTCACCGGTCTGGCACTGTCGGGCGCGGCCTGGTTCGCCGAACTCGTCCGCACCGACCGGGCATCCGCTGCATTCGACGACGCCCTGCCCGAGCCGGAGATCGATTCACCCCTCGTCACGGTCGTGTGATCCGGCACCGATCCAGCACTGATCCGGCCACCTCGGCGGCACCTCAGCGGCGGAGCGCCACCGAGGTACCGCGCGGTGGTTCAGACGGGGCTGCTCAGAGCGGGTGGTATGGAGCCGGCTGTTCAGAGCGGGTACTGGCCGGGCTCGCGGCGCAGCGTGATCCACCGGGTCTCGGTGAACGCGTCGATGTTGGCCTGCGCGCGGGCGCGCGGGTACGCAGTGCAGCGGGAGGAGCAGACGCTCGGGGCGGCGGGGATCTCCACGCCGATCCCGTACAGCGGGGACCTTCCGATCGCGGTCGTCACGATCGCGGCATCCCTTGCGCACTGGGACGAGCGTCACTACGCCTCAATGCTGAAGGCGACCGCCCAGGCGATCGCCCGCGACATGGCCTGACTCCCGACTTCCCCGGGCATCTAGTCGAGGAGGCGGGCGCTGATGTCGTCGATCGCGACGACGATCTCGTCGTCGTAATCCGCTTTCGTGCCGGGCGTGTAGCGGACGTCGCGCAGGCCGCCGGTGTACTGGAACCAGCCGCGTCGCTCGTGCAGGTCCCAGTCGACCGGGCCGCCGCCGTCGTACCCGGCACTGATGCCGGTGAACGGGGCCATGCTCACCAGCATCGGCACGCGCTCTTGCAGCACCGTCTCGGTGCCGTCGACGTCGAGGCTGATCCGCCAGGCGAACTCCGCGAGCGCCTCGAACCGCACGAGAACCGTCGCCGGGTCTCCCGTCACCGGCACGGTGGCGCGGTGCATGTTGCCGTACGCGTTGTAAGAGAAGTGCAGCGCGTCGTTTTCGGCCCACAGGATGTACCCGCCGCCCTGGTCGCCGTGCGCGACGATCACGCCCTCGCCGAGCCCGCCGTCGAACCGCGCCTCGATCGTGAACGAGCGCAACTGGGTCACCCGGGCCGAGCGCACCCGCTCGACCGTCGGGGCCCCCGGCCGCAACCGCAACGGCGCCTCCAGTTCGAGGTCGGTGGACGGGATCTTCCGCGCGAAGGTCGGTTCGTCCGGCAGTGGGAACACCGTGTTGTGCCACGCGGCCAGGCGCCATTTCTCGGCCAGATCGGCGACCACGTCGGGGTGGTCGGTGGCCAGGTCGTGCACTTCGGCCGGGTCGGCGGCGATGTCGTACAGCCGCCAGATCGACAGGTCGCCGGGCGCGGACTCCCATCCCATGCCGACGATCTTCCAGCGACCCTCGAAGTAGGACCGCCCGCCCATGAACGTCACGTGCTGACCGGCCGCCTCCCGCGGGTGCGCGGCCCGGAACGCCGCAGCGAAACTGGTCCCGTCCGCGTCCGCCGCCGGTTGCCCGTGCACGGTCGCCGGCCGGGTCACGCCGGTGAGTTCCTCCAGCGTGGGAGCGAGGTCGGCGACGAACGCGAAGTCGCGGCGGATGCCGTCGTCGCCGGCATCGCGCGGCATCCCCGCCGGCCAGCTGACGATCAGCGGGCTGTGGATGCCGCCCTCGTGCGTCGTGCCCTTGTACAGCCGGAACGGGGTGTTCGACGCGTGCGCCCACCCCGCCGGGTAGTGACCGAACACGCGCGGGCCGCCCATCTCGTCGAGGGGGCGCGGCACGTCGGCGACCCAGTCCTCGGGCAGGCCGGACGCGTTGAAGGTGAACTGGCTGAAGTAGCTGCGGGTGCCGGCCGTGCCCGCTTCGCTCGTCGCGCCGTTGTCGCTGGTGAACACGATGATCGTGTTGTCGTATTCGCCGATCTCCTTCAGGTGCGCCACGAGCCGCTCCAGGCTGCGGTCGATGCCGGCGACCGCGCCCGCGTAAACCTCCATGTGACGCGCGTACAGTGCCCGGGCCTGGTCGTCCAGGGTGTCCCAGGCCACGACACCGCGGGTGTTCTGCGGGCCGGATGGGGAGATCTCGGCATCCTCCGGGAAGATCCCGAGGTCCTTCTGCCGGGCGAACCGTTCGGCGCGCACGGCATCCCACCCGACGTCGTAGCGCCCGGACTGCGCGGCCTGGTCGCCGGGGGTGGCCTGCACCGGACCGTGCACCGCGTTGTGGGCGAAGTAGAGGAAGAAGGGGCGGCCGGCGTCGCCGCCGTGGACGGCGTCGATCATGTCGATCGCCTCGGTCGTGAGCCGGTCGGTGAGGTAGTCGTCGTCGGCGAACTCCTCGGTCACGGGGGAGTTGTCCCGCAGCAGCCGGTGCGGGTGGTACATCGTGGTGAACCCTTCGAGCGACCCGAAGTACCGGTCGAAACCGCGCTGGATCGGCCAGGTGGAGGTGTCGGCGCCGTCGTGCATGCTCGACTCAGGGGTGAGGTGCCACTTGCCGACCATGAGGGTCGCGTACCCGTTCTCGCGGAACGTCTCGGCCAGCGTCGGCATGTTCTGCGGCAGGCCGCCGCGGATGCCGGGATACCCCGGGTTCATGTTCGCCACCGACCCGAGGCCCGCGCGGTGCGGGTTGCAGCCGGTCATCAGGGCGGCCCGCGTGGGGGAGCACACCGGCGCGACGTGGAAGTTCGTGAACCGGTAGCCGCCCGCGGCGAGCGCATCGAGGGCCGGGGTGGGGATCTCGCTGCCGAACGGCCCGATGTCGCTGAAACCCATGTCGTCGATGAGGATCACGACGACATTGGGTGCACCCTCCGGCGCACGGCGCGGGGCCGGCCACCAGGGCGTCGACTGCGAGGAGCGCGGTGCTACCGTGCCACCGAATCCCTCGTAGCCGCGCGGGTCGGCACCGCCCACGTCGATCAGGTGCGGGGCGGGGTGCGGGGTGCGCGGGTTGTCCGAGACGTGCGGGTCCGTGCCGGACACAGCGCGTGGTGTCGTGTCGGGTTCGGGGTTCGATTCGGCGGGCATGGCGCTCCTTCGGGCTCGGGTTCGACGTTACCGGTGGCCTCGCAGAGAGTGCGACGGCGGCGCTGCACGAGTCGGCGGGCCGTCAGCGCGCGCCGTCGACGGGACGCGCGCACCTACGCGCCTAG
>NZ_JBKEAY010000250.1:0-1527 GCF_047972865.1 Microbacterium sp. | reverse complement strand
GGACCGACTCCCGTGCGATCCGTAGCGCTGCTGAGCCTGTCACTCCGCGCTTGCCCGCATTCGTCACATTCACGAGACAAAGGTGATCGGTGTCCTCCTATATAGGACGACTCTGGATGATGTCCCGCCCCGGATGACGGAGTACACGGAGCCCGGCGTAGGGTCGCACCATGCCCAATGTCACCTCGAGCGTGGTGGTCCCGGTCGATCCCGCCACCGCGTTCGCGGTCGCGCAGACGACGGGTGAGGTGCGGCTGCGGTGGGATTCGTTCATCCGCCGCCAGTACTTCCTCGACGGCGCGACCGACCCCGCCGTCGGCGTGCAGACCCACACGCGCCACCGCTGGGGGCTCGGTGTGGTCAGCGAATACGTCTCCTACGCACCGCCGACGAACGTCGGCATGAAGATGGTGCGCGGCCCGTGGTTCTTCTCCCACCTCGCTGGCGGCTGGCGTTTCGCGGCGGCAGAGGGGGCCACGAAAGCCACCTGGAAGTACAGCTTCCGCTGCCGACCGCGGTGGTTGGCCCCTCTCGCCGAGGCCATCGGATGCCGCGTGCTGCAGCGCGACATCGACCGGCGCATCGCCGGATTCGCGCGCGGATGCCGCGACGAGGTCGTGCTGGCATCGGTCCGGGATGCCGGTGGAGGAGCGCCTTAGCCGACGGGCGCCGTCAGCGCGAACCTGAGCTGATCCTCGTCGAAGGCGCCGATGAGCTTCTGGCCCCACTCACCGGGCGCCGCATCCGAGAACGCTCCGAACAGGCTCTGGTCCTCGCCGGTGTAGGTGCGGCTGGGGTGCAGTGCGAGCTCCGGCGAGACAGGATAGCTGTCGGGACGCTCCAGGTACGCCGTGTCGTATTGGAACGATGAGTCGGCGGGCACGCGGCCACCCGTGAACGAGGGCCGGAGCGACCCGAGCCGCACGGGTGCGTCGTCAAACCCGTCAGGTAGACCTCGACGTCGAAGAGGCGCCCTGCGGCCGACGTTGCGGCGCTCACACGTCACCGCCGGCTTTGACGATCGCGTCCATCCGGAGGCGGCCGATCTCGGAGTTGTACGGGTTGGCGGCACTGACCACGGTGTCGGCGATGCCGAGCGCGCCCAGCACCGCCATCATCGACGTGCCGGTGTCGGCCTCGATCTCGCGAAGCGTCTTGCGGCTGACGAAGGCTTGCTGGGCGAGGTCGTTGGCTGTGACCTTGTTCAGCTTCCGCCACCGCTGGATGTTCGCGCCGAATTGACGCAGCAGGCGCTGCTGTCGTGCAGACACACGGGTCACCATGATCGCCACCTTGGAATGTAGAGATTCCACTATGAACGATATTGGAATTCATGGATGCCGTTCATCCGTGCAGCGGCGGAATCTCACACGCCTCGTGACACGGGATGCCGCCGAGTAACTCGGCGGGGCCAGGCCCAGGCGGTGCGCAGGATGAAGGCGAGCAGGAGCACTTCGACTCCGATCGCGACGGCGTAGAACGGGACCCAGTCCCACGTTTCCCCGACCGCGTTGAAGAGCGAGACGG
>NZ_JBKEAY010000150.1:0-30167 GCF_047972865.1 Microbacterium sp. | reverse complement strand
CGGCGCGGAACCCGGCCAGATCCGACGGCGCCAAGAACCCGCCGTGCGCGACGACGAAGTCCGCGATCGTCTCGGCGATGTCGCTGCGGTAGAACTCGGCGTGGGCGGCTTCGATGGCCTCTTCCCTCCCGGCGCCCGCGCGCTCGGCCCGTGTCGCCGCATCCGCCAGCCGGCGCAGTGTCCGGGCCAGAGCCGGCTGGCGCAGTCGATCACCCTCCTGCAGCGGTGCCCCGCCGGGCTGGAAGATCGCGGCGGAGGATTCCCAGCCCGACAGGCTGCCGGCCATCGTCGCGAGGTGGGCGGCCGTCCGCGGGTCCAGGACGACGCCGTCCGTCGCGAACGAGCTCGCCGCCTCCAGCACCTCCCCGACCGACATGGTGCCGTGCCGGGCGAGCGCGGTCAGCCACCCGGAGACCGCGCCGGGCACGATGGACGGCGCGCCGCCGAGCGGAAGCGCCCCGCCATAGCGCTGGCGGATGTGTTCCAAGTCGGCATCCGCCCCCCACACCCCGATGCCGGCGATGGCCTCGACGGTGGGCGAACCTGCCGGCGAGACGAGGATGGGGGCGATGCCCCCGAGATTGCACATGTCGACCTGCACCACGTTGGAAGCGAAGCCCGCGGCGACACCCGCGTCGATCGCGTTACCCCCGCGCCGAAGGATGTCGGCGGCGGCGTCGCTGACCAGCGGATGCCCCGCCACGACCGCCCAGCGCTCCCCGTAGATCGTGGGCCGCATCGATTCGGCCTGCGGAAACACGCCCGGGACGATACCGCCGCCCATGCCAGATCCCTGCGCGAGCGTCTGCCCAGAGCGGGTGTGGTTCGGTGTGGCGGGCGTGTGGTGCGTCATGACGACAACTCCCCTTCGTAGGTCGGCGCGCCGCCGCATCCGACGGCAGCAGAGAACACAGAACCCGCGAGCGGTTCGCGGTCGAGCTCGTCCGGCGACGCATCCACCCGCGCCGTCGTGATGATCAGGAGGTCATCGAAGAACGCACAGCTGGTCACCCGGCTCACCGGCACATCGATCTCCGCAACGACCTCGCCGCGGCGCGGCCCGGTCGTGGCGACGGCAAGAACCCGACCCGCCCCGAACACGGCGATCCAGAGGCGATCGAACTCATCGACGGCGAGCCCGTCGAGGGCGCCCGTGCCCTCCGGCATCCGGAACAACACCGTCCCGGGTCCGAGTTCACCGTCGCGGTGGGGGAATGAGGTCACCGTGCCCGCCGCCGAGTCGATGTGGAACAAGCGCGTGCCGTCGCACGAGAAGCCGATTCCGTTGGCGAAGCCGACACCGGACCGCACCGGAGTGACGCCGCCCGAACCGACTCTCAGCAGGTGCCCGGACCTCGATCCTCCGTCGGCGTCCACGGTCCCCAGCCAGAGGTGGCCGGTGGGTCCGGCGATGCCGTCGGAGAAACGGAGGCCGGCGGGGAGCTCGGGCGCGAGAACCCCGACGCGCGCGCCGCGTTCCTCACGCAGGATCGTCCGGTGCAGTGCGACGGCGGTGTGCCCCGACCGCAGCGGGATGATCGCGCTCACCGTCTGCCCGGGGTAGTGGGCCACCGCTGCAGCGTCACCGGACGGTGTGCGTTCCCACACCTGCCCGCCCAACAGGTCGAGCCATCGCACCGTGCGTCCGCCGCGGGCCGAGGGTACGACCCGGGGGCCTTCGCCGAGGCTCGCCGATCCCCTCGCCCACAGCTCGGCGCGAATCATGTCACGCTCGCGATCTCACGGTCGACGGCCTCCAGGACCGGGGCGAGCCGACGCTGGCGTCCCGCGCGCGCCGTCTCGTCGGCGCGGATCGTCACGGCGAGGCGTTCGCGCGCGGCGCGGGTGTCGGCCATCGCGACACCCGCGTCGACGACCTGCCGGCCCGCCACCCACACGCGGCTCACGTGTCCGCGGGCAGCACGCTCGACGATCACACCCGCTGCCTCGCGGGCGTCGCCCGCACCCCGGACCTCCACGTCCAGACCGATCATGTCCGCCGGCCCCCCGACGCGAATCCGCCCCAACCCGTTCGCACCCAAGGCGTCGGCACCGCCGGTCGTCGCCATGGCGATCACCGCTTCTGGGCTCACCGGGTCACCGATTCGCTCCGCGGCGACGATGGCGTCTCGCATGTCGTCGAAGATGTCGGGACGCTCTCGCGCACTGTCGGTGCCAAGGCCCACGCGAACACCGCGCCGCAGCCATTCGGCGACGCGTGCCGTGCCGACGGCGAGGTCATCGTTCGATCGTGGACAGTGAACCAAGCCCACCCCGGCGGCGGCGAGGCGTGCGATCTCGGCATCGTGCAGATCGACCCCATGGGCTGCCGAAAGGTCCGCTCCGATGATGCCCGCGCGGGCCAGCCGGGACAACGGCGACGGTTCGCCCGCCACCCAGCCCCGCTGCGATCGGCTCTCATGGAGGTGAGTGTGGCGGCGGTGGCCTCTCCCCGCGGCGGCGATCACCTCGAGACCCACATCGCCGACCCACTGCGGCCCGACAGGCCCGAGGCCGTAGCGCAGCAACCGGTCGGGATCGTCGTCGCCGCCGAGCACCTCGCGCGCCACGTCACCGAAACCTGTCGCCGTCACCCCGTGCCGAACGGCCGGAACGTCCCGCCAGGGGCCGCCCGCCGGGTCCGGAGTCAGCTCGGCACGATCGGTGAAGCCGAGGATCAGCAGCGCTCGCAGCCCGGCCGAAGTGACGGCGCCCGCCGTCGCGCGCATCCGCCGGACCACGCCGGCCGCCTCATCGAAGCCGTGGACGACGGCCTGCACCGCGGTGATGCCAGACTCGAGTGCGTGCGCCGCGGCGACGAGGGCATCGTCGGCCGGGTCGAGGTCGGTGGCCGTGGTGAGGCTGCACAGCCAGCTCTCCAGCGGTCGCGTCGGAATGTCCTGCGCCGACAGTGGTGTGCCGCGCAGATGGGTGTGGGCGTCGATGAGGCCCGGCATGAGCAGCAACCCCGCGTCGGCGGACGGCAGGCCCGTCGGCAGGTCCCGGCGGCGCCCGATCGCCCGCACCCGCCCATCCGCGATCAGGACGGCGCCGTCGGTGATCACCTCGCCGCCGACCCCGGTCAGGACGCGGTCGGCCCGCACCACGAACGGGGCCGCGGGGCTCACGTGCGCACCGCCCATCCGAGGAGGAACCGCTCCACGAGCGTGACCAGGCTGAACAGCAGCCACGCGACCACGGCGGAGAAGACGACGGCACCCCACATCGTCGGAACGTCGAGCGACAGCCAGGACTGTACGATCAGCCGCCCCAGACCCGACCCGCCGATGATCCACTCCGCCGTCATGACCCCCAGCACCGCGTTGGGTGCGGAGATCTTCAGCGCCGAGATGAAGGCCGGCATGGCGAACGGAATGCGCACGCGCGCGTATTGGAAGACGGGCGAGGCGTTGATCACCCGGAGCAGTTCCACGGCCTCCGCCGGCACCGATCGCAGCCCCAGGATGACGTTGACCAGAGTGGGGAAGAAGACAATCAGCGCAGCGACGACCGTGGTGGCTGCCGGCCCTCGACCCACCGCGAGGATGATGAACGGGGCGAGTGCGACGACGGGGATCGAACGGACCACGACGGCGAGCGGGTAGATGATGTCCGCGAGCGTTCGCGATGCGGTGATGACGATGGCCAGGGTCAAGCCGAGGAGGTTCCCAGCCAGGAAACCCGCGAGGGTCGCCAGCGCCGTGGTGCCCGCGGCGACCACGACGGCCGTCCAGTCGGATGCGGTGAGCACGGCGGCCGGGCTCGGGAGCACCGTCTCCGGGGTGCCGAGGAGCATTGTTCCGATCTGCCATGCGGCCAGCAGGACGACGACGACAAGGGCTGTCACCGCACCACCGCGCATTCCGGAGCGCCCGCGACGCGCCGCCAGGCGGATGGCCCGCGTGCCCGGAGCTTGTTGCGCAGAGGAGCCGGACGTCATTGTTCCTGCCCTCTCTGTGCGGAGGCGTGCCAGGGCACCGCGACTCGTCCGACGACCTCGAAGAGCACGACGATGAGTCCGTTCAGTACCGTCGCCACCAGCAGGACGGTCCATAGCAGGGGAACGTTGAAGCTGAACATCGCCTGGAGCAGCAGAACGCCCAGTCCGATCTCCGCACCCATCCATTCCGCGATGAGAGCGCCGATGAACGCCGCCGGGCCGGCGATCTTGAACGAGGAGAACAGCGCCGGCAACACCGCCGGAGCACGCAACGACCACAGGCGTCGCCAATACCCGAGCGCAAGGACGCGGCCGAGCTCATCGATGCGGGGGTCGAGCGTGCGGAGCGCTCCGCTCAGGTTGACCAGGACGGGGAAGTAGCACGCCAGTGCCGCCACCGCGACCTTGCTCCCCATCCCGAGACCCAACCAGGCCGTCAGTGGCGCGGCGATCGCGATGACGGGGATCGCGTAGAGGACGAGCGCGACGCGGAACAGCGCCTCACCGACCAGACGGAACCGGTCCACGACGATCGCCAAGACGATCGCGCATGACGCCCCGATCAGAAAACCGAGACCGGCTTCCAGCAGAGTGACGCCGGAAACCAGCATCAGCGGCTGCCACCGATCGATCGCCGTCTGGACGATGACGGTCGGCGGCACCAGAACCGAACCCGGGGCCTGCGTTGCCTGACCGGCGAACTGCCACGCCGCGAACAGCAACAGGTAGAAGGCGATCGGGACGGCGAAGCGACGCACGGCGGGCCGGGCCTGCGACCGGCTCACTCGTCCCCCAAGCCCTCGTACGATGCGCTCAGCAGGTCGGTGAGCTCCCGCTCATACGCCAGGAACTCCGGGGTCAGGAGGGCATCCAGCGTGCGCGGGCGCGGCAGATCGATCGGCCGGGTCGCGATGATCCGCCCCGGTTCACGTCCCATCACCAAGACGACGTCCGAGAGCATGATCGCCTCGCCGACGTTGTGGGTCACCAGAAGTGCAGTCGTTCCGGTGGCCTGCCAGATGCGTAGGACTTCGGCGTTCATCTGGCGACGCCGCAACTCATCGAGCCCGTTGAACGGCTCGTCGAGGAAAAGAACCCGCGGTTCGTCCACGAGGGCCCGCGCAATCGCCACTCGTCGTGCCATCCCGCCGGAGAGCTTGGCCGGTTGGCGGTCTTCGAAGCCCTCCAGCCCGACCAGCCGCAGCATCGCGGCGGCGCGCTCGCGTCGTTCGACCTTGTCCACGCCCTGCGCTTGCAGCGGCAACTCGACGTTGGCGGCCGCGGTACGCCACGGCAACAGCACCGGGTCCTGGAAGACGAAGCCGAACTCCCCCGCCGTCCGCGCCTCCGCAGGCGTACGGCCGAACACGCTCACCTGGCCGTCGGTGGGTTCAATGACGTCGGCGATGATCCTCAGCAGCGTCGACTTTCCGCAGCCCGACGGGCCGAGCAAGGTGACGAATCCTCCTTCGGGCACCTCGAAGTCGACGTTCTCCAGCGCGACGAACTCGCCGCCCTTGACATCGAAACGCTTGTCGATGGAACTGACGACGATGCGGTCGGTTGCGGCAGGCGCCAGCGGCGGGGCACTCATGTCCCGATCCTCAGGATCCGGGCGAGGTTCTCCCCTTCGACGAGTGCACGATCGGCGGCATCCGGAATCGCGCGAGCGATTTTCGCGCGCTCGAGCACGAAGTGACTCCCCGGCCAGTCGGTTCCCATCACGATCTTCTCCGGCCCCACCCGCTTGTAGGCCATCTGCACGTCCAGCAACTGGGTGCTCGACGTCTCCAGATAGATGTGCGGGTTCCGTTCCGACACGATCAGGGCCTCCGTGACGTTCCACACGGTGCCCATGTGCGCGATCAACACGGGGGCGTCCGGGAAGTTCCGGGAGATCTCCTCGATGGACAGCGGCGCGCACCAGGGGTCATCGAGTGCATTGACGAGCAGCGTCAGGCCCTCATCGCTCGCGACCCGGAAGATGGGGTCGAGGAGGCCATGGTCGGCGAAGTGGTAGCCGTGCAGTGTCGGATGGAGCTTGATGCCACGCAGCCCGAGCCGCGCGCATTCCCGCACGCTGTCCACCGCTCCCGGCACGCGCGGGTTGACCTGCCCGAACCCGATGATGCGATCCGGGTACCGTTGCACGACCGAAGCGATGTACGGGTTGTCGATGCTCTGTCCCAGCGAGCAACCCACGGCCAGGTCGATACCGGCTTCGTCCATGTGCGTAATCATCACGTCGGGGGTGAATGACTCGGAGGTGAGGTAGTCGGAGGTTCCCGACGATTCCCAGATGTTGTTGTAGGCATCGATGATCATGTCCAGGGTGCTTTCTGTCAGGGCTCTCGGACGAACGGGAGCGGCGCCGGGGTGCGGCACGGGCGCCGCTCCCCGGCACCGGCTCAGTCGAGCAACGAGGTCTTGCCGCCGTAGACGTCGTCGAGCACGGAGGTGTCGACGATCTCGCCGGCGTCCAAGGTCGCTTCCAGGGTCCCGGTTTCGACGAGTGCATCGATGATGTCCTGCATCTTGTCGGTGTCGATGCGGAGAACGCCGGTCGGCGACGAGATCAGATCGGCTTGGATCCGAGCCGTCTCGGTCTCGGTCGTGACGTCAAGGCCGCCGGTGGGGTTGACGTCGTCGACGACGATGGCAGCGCCGTCAGCGGGGTTGGCGTTCATCCACTCGTACCCCTTGGCGGCAGCCGTCATGAACTTCACGACTGTGTCGCGATCGGACTCCAGCATCTCCCGGGTGGTCACGATGACGTTGCCGTAGCTCGGGATGCCGAGGTCATCGAGGTACAGATACTCCACATCGAGTCCTTGCGTGGCCAGCGCGGCGCCCTGCGCGGTGGCGTACCCGCCGTAGCCGTCGACCTGCTGGGTGATGAGCTGCGTCGGGTCGGCGCCGGCGGGCACGATCTCCACGGTGCTCAGGTCCACGCCGTTGGCTTCGAGCGCCGACTGCAGCTGGTCGATACCGTTGTCGGGGAACGCAATGGTCTTACCGCTCACATCCGCGGCGGAAGTGATCGGGTTGTCGGACAGGCTCATGATCGCCAGGGGCGACTTCTGGAAGATCGTGCCGATGGCCACGAGGTCTTCGCCGCTCTCGATCGCCTGCAGGAGCAGGGTGTTGTCCTCGTCGCCGATGTCGGCCTTGCCGCCGGTGATCTGCTGCCAGGCGAGGATGTTCGCGCCTCCGGCTGTGAAGGTCGCGTCGATCCCCTCGTCGGCGAAGTAGCCGTTGGCGTCGGCGGCGAAGTAACCACCGAACTGCGTGATCTTCAACCAGCTGAGCTGATAGTTGACGGCGGTGGTCGCCTCACCGCCGCCGTCACTGGTCTCCTCGGGGGTGCCGGTACCGGCGCACCCGGTCAGTGCCAGTGCAGCGGCGGCGGTCGCGGCGATGAGCAGACGGCTCGCGGTGCGCGAGATTCGAGAGAGAGGGGCCATGCGGGCACTCCTTGCTGAAGGGACGGGTGGTGCAACGGACTCTGATGACACTCGACGCGGCGCGTCTTGGGTCACTATCCAACGACTGTGGCGGCCCGGGCACAATCGACAACCTGGACGGGTTTCAGGAGTCAGTGTTTACATATCGTCGGGCCGGAACCTCGGTTCTCCCTGGGCTGTGCGCCACCGTTACCCGCCGATTGTTTACGACATGTAAATGTGTTGTTCCGAAAGCGTGTCGATGACGTCAGCCCGAACTCGCCAAGTAGGCGCGCCAGCCGCCGAAGTCGGTGATGTCCTTCGCCCCGTCGAGCGCGATCTGCTCGCAGAGGAATCCGGCGACAGCGGTGCCGTCGGCGAGGTGGACCCTGCCGATCCCCATCGGCTGGGGAAGAGCAGCGACGAATCCACCGAAACCGGCAGCGGGGACCCGCCAGATCTCTCCTGCCACACCGGTTCCGCCGTCGGAGACCCGCACCAGGCCCGGTTTGGCGGGCGTGGTCGGCAACGCGAACAAGCGATACTCGGCTGCCGTTCGCGCCTCCGTGATGAACGTGCCGCCCGCGGCGACCAATTGCGCATTGAGCGGCTGACCACGCAGATGCGCACCGACGACGAGCAGATCGACGGCGGGCGACGTCAGTCGCTGCGCCAGCTGCGCCAGTGTCCGGTCTGCGAACGGTGCGCCGGTGAGCATGATCCCGAAGGGCGAACCGGCAACGGCTCCAGCGGGGACCGCGAGTGCGCTGCGATCGAGGAGGTTGGCGAAGTTCGTGTAGCGCCCCATGCGACTGTTGGCGCCGATCGGATCGCGCGCGACCTCGGCGAGTGTCGGATGCCAGGTCGTCGTCGGCGTCAACAGCGCCACCGTCCCGTCGAGTCTGGCCAGCCCCTCCATGCCCCATCGATCGAGTCGTTCTCGGTCGCGGAAATAGTCGACGGCTCGCGCCTGGCGGCCACCCAGCACGATCTGTGCGACCGAGGGATCGAGGTCGGTGCCGATCAGGTCTTCGTGCTCGGCGATGAAATCCCCCACCGCTGCCGTGCGTTCGGCGACGAACGCCCCTCCGTACAGCAATGCGGCGGCATCCAGCAGGGGCGCGATGTCGACCTCGACGACATCGATGCCCATCGCGGGCAGGGACGCGACCAACCGATGGAACGCCTCCTTCCATCCCGCGGCGAGGCCGTCGAGGTGTTCCGACGTGGGGACGGCGACACGGGGTCGGGCCTCGATCGCGGGCGCGGGGCGGTCGACGCGGGCGATCGGATCGATGCCGTCGGGCCCGCTCATGATCTCGGTCACGGCGCGCGCCAAGGTGAGCTCGCGCGCAAAGACGGTCACGCAGTCGATCGTGCGACACGCAGGGACCACGCCGGTGGTGGGCACGAGTCCGACCGTGGGCTTGACTCCGACGATGCCATTGAGCGCGGCGGGGACCCGCCCCGACCCGGCGGTGTCGGTGCCGAGCGCGATGTCGACCAGCCCCATCGCCACGGCGACCGCTGATCCCGAACTCGAGCCGCCGGAGATCCGCGTGGGGTCCCATGCCGACCGGACCGCACCGAACGGACTCCGGGTACCCACGAGCCCTGTCGCGAACTGGTCGAGATTCGTCTTGCCGATCACGCACGCACCGGCAGCGCGCAGTCGTGCGACGGCCGTGGCATCGGCAGACGGCCGGTAGGCGAAGCGACGACTCCCCGCGGTGGTGTCGAATCCGGCCACATCGATGTTGTCTTTCACGGCGGCCAGGCTCCCCGCCAACGGAAGCGACTCGCCGTCCACGACCCGGCGGTCGATGTCTTCTGCCTGGCGTACTGCGTCGGCCTCGGGAAGCAGTGAGATCCAGACCTCCGGTCGGTCGACTGCCGAGATCCTCGCATACGCCTCGCGCACCCGCTCTGCGACGCTCATGGGTGCACCCGTCTCGCCGACTGACGGCCCGCCGGGTCGGGGGCAGGGTGACCGCGACCGGACTGTCCGGCGGGGCGGCGGGATACACGGCGATTCAGCAGTGTCGCGTCAGCGGTGCGCATCGGTCGGGTCCTTTCGCAACGGTCGAGCAGTGCTCGTCGCTTCCACGCTAGGGGACAACACGCCAGCCACCCCACCCGGTGTCGAAGAGGTTCCACAAAAGCTCAGGGGCGTCAGGTCTGGGCGCGCTCGCGCTCGACGTGGCTGCGGGCGTGGGCGACGGCGGCATCCAGGCTCTGGAACAGGTGGTTCTGGTGCCGCAGCGACGCGATCACCCCGACCTTGGTCACCAAGCGCAGGTGCCCGGGCTGGATGCCCTTGATCAGCACCGTGATCCCCCGCCGCTCCAGGGTGTGCACGAGCTCGGTGATCACTTGCGCGCCGGTGGCGTCCAGCATCCGTACCTGCGACATCCGCAGGATCACGACCGAGACGTCGTCGATCTCGGCGACGCGGTTGAGGATGCTGTCGGCCGCGCCGAAGAAGAGCGCCCCGTCGAGGCGGATGAGGGCGATGCGTTCGTCGCCGTCGTGGGCCGGCGGCGGCAGCTCTTCGCGATGCACCCCGGTGGAGCCGACCATCGACCGCAGCGCGAAGAACGCGGCGACAGCGATGCCGATCGCGACGGCGTAGATGAGGTCGACGCTCACGGTGATCACGGCGGTGATGATGAGCACCGCCGCGTCGGCGCGCGTCGACGTGACGATCGTGCGGATCGCGGCGAACGGCACCATCCGCACCGAGGTGACCATCAGCACACCCGCCAGCGCGGCCAGCGGGATCTCGCCGACGACCTCCGACCCCGCGTACACCACGAGCACCAGCACGAGCGCGTGGACGATCGCGGCAGCCCGCGTGCGCGCACCGGCGCGGATGTTCACGGCGGTGCGCGCGATCGCACCGGTGGCGGGCATGCCGCCGAACAGTCCCGACGCGACGGAGGCGAGCCCCTGTCCGACGAGCTCGCGGTCGGCATCGTAGGGGCCAGTGGCCGAGTTGGATGCCGCAACACGGGCCGACAGCAGGGATTCGATGGCCGCGAGAGCGGCGATCGCGAAGGCCGGGCCGACGAGCATGAGCAGGGTCTCGCCGTTGGCGAACGGCATCCGGGGCGCGGGCAGCGCATCGGGCAGCGCGCCGATCGCGTCGACCGGGGCACGCAGCACCCAGGCCGCGACGCTTACCACGATGATGGCGATGATCGACCCGGGGATCGCGGGGTGGAGGCGGGTCGCACCGACCATGATCACCGCGACGACCGCCACGATGCCGAGCGACCAGCCCGCCGTGGCCGGGTCGATCGCCGCGACCGCGTCGACGGCGGCGATCACGGCGCTGCTGGACGGATGCGGCGCCGCGCCGACGGCCGTCGGCACCTGTTGCAGAAAGATGATGACGGCGATGCCGAGGGTGAACCCCTCCAGCACCGGCCAGGGGATCAGCGTGACCGCACGCCCCAGACCCAGTGCGCCGGCCGCGACGACGATGACCCCGGCGATGAGGCAGACGACGGCGAGGACGCCGACCCCGTGCGCGGCGATGACAGGGCCGAGCACGACGACCCTCGCACCGGTGGGCCCCGACACCTGCACGTTCGATCCGCCGAAGACCGCCGCCACGACACCGGCGATGATCGCGGTGACCAGGCCGCTGGCGGCGCCGGCCCCCGAGCTGACCCCGAACGCGAGGGCGAGGGGCAGCGCGACGATGCCGACGGTGATGCCGGCGACGACGTCTTGACGCCAGGTGCGGTGCAGCAGGCGGTAGTCGCGCCAGCTGGGCAGCAGACGGGTGACCGCGGTCAACGCGCTCACGAGGTCACGGCTTCGCGGGATGCCGGCGCGGACGCATCGGGCAGCGCGGCGGTCGCGGCGAGCTGGTCCTGGGTGGTGTGGAGGACTTCGCCCAACAGTGACCGGGCCACCCGTAGCAGGTCGGCGACTTCGGGGTAGGCGAGTCGGTAGAACACCAGACTGGCGCGTCGCTCGGCGGTGACGAGGTGATGCCGGCGCAGCACCGCGAGGTGCTGGGAGAGGTGCGACGGTTCCAGCCCCAGATCTGCCAACAGGTCGGCGACCGACGCCTCCGGCGCGGCAGAGAGCAGTTCCAGCACCCGCACGCGCACCGGGTGGGCAAGGCCCTTGAACAGATTGGCTTTGACCTCGTAGAGGGGTCGTTGGGCATCGGTGAACACGCATACCTCCGATATGATGGTTTCACAATATCGCGATATCATCACCGCCTCCACCACCGGTGCGACCCCGACCGCGACGGATCGGTCACCGTGTGCAGATCACCGTCGCCGGATGACGCGGCGCAGGGCGGTCAGATCGGGTCGGTGAGGATCGCGCCCCACTGGGTCGCCCGGGCGAGTTCTGCCGCGGCGGCGGGCCCGTCGGCGGCAACCCGGAAGCTCGCCGTCGTGACCGACGGGAATCCCCGGTCGCGGGCGGCTTGCGCGGCGGCGCGGGCCGCCGCTTCCGGGCGGGGCGCGTCACGCGAGCTGGTGTCGAACGCGGCGAAGACCGGTGGCGGGTCGGGCACGATCACCGCGTCGAGCCACGCGCGGAGGTCGTCCTGGTCGGGCGCGCCCGTGCGCCCCCCGTTCTCACTCGCCGTCGCGAACGCAGACGACGGACCCCCGACGATCAGCAGACCGACCCCGGCAGGCACGTCGGGTGAAGCGCACCGCACGTCCGAGACAGCGATTGTCACGTCCCACGACATCCCATCGGCGATCGCTTCGGCGATATCGCGCGTGTGACCGTCCTGCGATTGGTAGACGATGAGTACGCGCATGGCCGACCTCCGACCGGCTGGTGAGCACCCGCGGAACGGCGAACAGCCACGTGACCGGGGGGTGTCGATTCCACGGTAACCCCGGACGCCACCCCGCGGTAGGCCCCCGCGGGGGCAGGGGCGCCTCGCCGTCGTCGTCGTCGGCGGCGACCACGCACCGGTGCACCCAGTCGTCGCCGAGGTCGAACGTGTACTGTGCCTCGTGGCCGAGTGACAGCATCCGCCCCACCTTCGCCGAGGCGATGTCCAGCGCGAACACGACCGGACCGAACGGATCGGATGGTTGCACCGTCACCGACAGCCACGTGCGCGCCACACCTCGAGCATGTCACGCGGTGGCGCGACGGTGGGGTCACGTCGCACGCCCCGGGACGCGCGAGGGTCGACGCTGCGCGCCGGTCAGGCTCCCGGCATGAGCGTGCGGCCGGTCGCGACACCGGCGATCGCACCCCCGTCGACGAGGAGGTCCGTCCCCGTCACGAACGAGGCCTGCGGGGAGAGCAAGAAGGTCACCGCGTCGGCGATGTCACTGGGCGTACCGAGGCGTCCCGTGCCGGACCCGGCCACCATCGCACGCATGAACTCGCCCGACGGAGAATCGAGCTCTTCACGGCCCATCTTGGTGGAGATGATGCCGGGGCTCACGGTGTTGATCCGCGCACCCCGTTCCCCCCACACGCCCGCGCTCGCCTCCTGCACCTGCAGTCGGTTGGCGAGCTTGGCCTTGCCGTACGCCAGCCCGGGATGGTGGTGAAGGGCCTCCGCGGAGAAGAAGGGCAGATCGAGCAGCCCCTCGGGCGTGCTGGTGCGGATCGCCGCTTGCTCCTCCGGCGAGAAGGGAGGCTGCAGATAGCTCGACATGCTCGAGATCACCACGCCGGCGGCACCGCGAGCGACCACCGCCCCGAACGCTTGAAGGACGAGCGCCACTCCGACCAGGTCCACCCGCAGGACCGCATCCAACGACGCCTGCGCGGGCGAGAGCCCGGCGGTGTGCACGACAGACCGGATGTCGCCGAGCCCGGCGGCCTGTGCCGCGAGTTGCTCGACCGACTCTCGCGACGACACATCGACCCGCATCGGGCGAACGTCGAAACCGTCGTCCGTCATCGCTTCGGCGAGACCGGTGATCGCGTCCTCGCTGAAATCGGCGAGCACCGTGATCGAACCGGTGCCCTCGCGCCGCGCGATGGTCTCCCCCATCCCCCCGACACCGATGACCACACACACATCAGACATGAGCCCTCCTTCGCGCCCCTGAGACGGGCGCCCTCTCCTCCAGGCTAGAAGATCGGCGCGGGTGAGGCGTGGGCGGGGACGCGGACGGGTCGGTTCCCCGTCGTCGCCGGCGGACCGGCCGGCCGTTGGCTCGCCGAGCCCCGGCCCACCTCGGTCTTTGGGCCCACGGGCAGCGCGGGTCATGGCCCGTCAGGCCGCCTGAGCGTCAATCGGCGGCCGGAACGGCTCCGCGCCGCGGGTCTCCGATCGGGATCGGCCGCAAGCGGGTCACGGCGGGGGGCTCGACCAGCAACCCGTCGAGAGCAGCGTTGAGCTCCGCGACGATCCGTCCGTTCGTGTGCATGTCGAGGTCGTGCTCTGTCGCCCACCGCTCGAACATCACAATCCGGCCGGTATCCCCGTCCTCTTGAATGCAATAGAGGTCGCAGCCCGCCTCCGCGTGCACCTGCGGGATGAACTCCCGCATCACGTCACGCAGCCGTTCCCCGGCGCCGGGTGCGGGGACGAAGATCGCAAGCACGATGATCGGGTCGGTGGTCATGAGCACTCTCCAAAGTCTTCGCGGGTTGTCATCGGCCGAGGGCGCGCATGACGCGCACAAGGGTGGTGGGATCGCCGACGTTGCCGGGCACGACGACATACAGACGCTCCCGTCCGTCGTACGCACGGAGCCGCCAGAGCGAAACACCGGGCAGGATCTGCCCCAGCACGAAGGCGCTGGAGGCACCGAGCGCGCTTCGCGCGATCTCGGCGGAGGTGATGCCGCCCTTGGCGACCACGATGTCGACATGCGGCGCGATCTCGCGCGCCGCACGGACCAGCCCGCTCATGACTCGCTCACCGTGGTGGAGTCCGTTGTCGGTGCCGCGGCGGTGGCGTTCCGAGGAGATGACGGTCACTTCGGCGTCGCGAGCGAGCGCTCGACGGGCCAACGCTCGGCCCGCCTCGTCCGGGTCGGCGAGCGCATCATCGGTGCTGAGCACCTCAGGCTCACCGGCCTCGTCGGCGAGGGCCGCCAGTTGAGCCGTGGCCCCTCCGGTGTGTGACCCGCACGCGACGAGGACGCGCGACGTCGCGTCGGCCACGGGTCCGACCAGGAGACCATCGCTGCGGACCCCGGCGAGCTCGGCCGCCAAGGGCGCCGCCGAGCGGACGACGATGCTGCGCCCACGGAGCTCGGCTGCCTCGACCGCGCGCGCAATTCGCGCGATGTCTGCATCCGTGACGGCGTCTGGGACGATCACGCTGCCGACCGGCACGGCCATGATCGCCTCGACCAGTCCGGCACCACCCGCGCGCACCGTGCCAAGGGGGATCGCCGCCGGGACGCGCCCGGACTTCTCCTGGACATAGGCGTCCAAGGCGGAGTTGCGAAACGGAAAGACCGGGTCCGCGGCATACTCGGTCTCCGCGGCCGGCACATCGGACCCGTCGATCGCGACGTAGTGCACGCCCTCCCGGGTGGTGCGTCCCCCGGCGGGAAAAGCGGGGACGAAGAGCATGACCGATTCCGCGCCCATGAACAGCTCGGTTTCGGCGAAGACGTGGCCGCGCAGTGTCGAGTCGCCGCGCAAGACGATGCGCACCGCCGTGACCGGCAGGGCGCGGCGCACGTCGTCGCGGATCTGCGCGGCCAGCGCGACCGCGGACGACTCGTCGAGCGCACGGGAGTTGGTCTGCAGATAAACGCTGTCGGCGCTAGCCAGCGCGTCGCGGATACGATCGGCGTCCCAGGTCATCAGAACGCGCACGTCGCCCGCCGACTGTGTCCCCGTGGGGTCGTCGTCCAGGACGATGGTCTTCACTCGGTGCTCCGTGGTATTCGGTACGTCTCGCGCGGGCGAAGTTCGATGCCCCCGAGTTCGTAGAAGTCGGTGATGTGCTCGTGCACGCGTTCCGCGGCCGCATCGCGATCGCGACTGAGCAGCGCTTCGAGAATGCCGCGGTGCTCGCGGCGCACGATCTTGGCGGTTGCCTGCCAGTCGGGCAGGTCCGCGTACGCCCCGATCATCTGACGGTTGATGGCCGTCCGAAGCGACTGCATCAGGTGCGCGCACAGCGCGTTGCCGGTGGACTCGGCGATGCGCACATGAAATGCGGCGTCGAGCGCGTTGAACTCAGCGGTTCCGATGGCCTCATCGTCCATTCGGTCGAGGATGTCGGTCAGAGCCGCGTGGTCATCGGCTGTGGAACGCACGGCCGCCTCCCGACAGCTCCAGGTCTCCAGGGCCAGACGTGTCTCGAGCACATCGGTTTGATCGAACTGGCCGAGGGCGAGTTGGAGCTTGAGCAGGTTCACAAACCCCGACCCTGGTGTCCCCTGGAGGATCGCGCCGCCTTCACCTCCGCGTCGGATCTCGACGATACCGAGCGCTTCCAGCACTCGAAGCGACTCACGCAGCGACGCGCGCGAGACGCCCAACATGACGGACAGATCGCGCTCGTTGGGGAGATGGTCTCCCGCCGCCAGATGGCCGTCCAGAATCCGTTCCTCGATTTGTGCCATCACCTGCTCATGGGCGCGAACCCGTCGCACCGGCTGCCAGTCGTCGTTGGCCATGGCACCATCCAATCCGTTGGACGGAGGGGGCTCCCCGGTGCGGGGCCCCCTCCGCTCAGGTCACTTGAGGAACTCGTCGATGTTCGTCGCGTCTGCGACCTTGACAGTCAGGTTCTGGATCTTGTCCACGCTCTCACCGGCGTCCAGCGCAACCGCTGTGTCCACCGCGGTCTCGCCCATCAGAATGGGGTCTTGCACCACGGTAGCGGACAGCTGCCCCGCCTTGATGGACTCGAGAGCATCTTGGATGCCGTCGAACGAGATCACGGTGAGGTCGGCGAGCTTGCCCGCCTGCTGGGCGGCCTCCACGGCGCCGAGCGCCGCCAGGTCGTTGCGGCCGAAGATCGCATTCAGGTCAGGGTTGGCCTGCAGGATGTTCTGCGCCACGGTGTATCCCTTCTCACGGTCCCAGTCGGCGGGCTGCGAGGCGACTGTCTCGATGCCCGGATAGTTGGCGAGCGCCTCCTTGCATCCCTTGTCGCGGTCGAGTTCCGGCGAGGTTCCAGCGATGCCTTCGAGCACAGCGAGCGTTCCCTGGCCATCGAGCTTCGTCGCGAGCCACTCGCAGATCAGCCGGCCGCCCTCGACGTTGTCGGACGCGATGTGCGACGCGACGTCTCCACCGGCGGAGCTGCGGTCGACGGTGACGATCGGAATGTCGTTGCTGTTGGCGAGTTCCACGATGGGGGTCGCCGACTCGGGCTCGACCGGGTTCAAGATGATGGCGGTCGCTCCCTTGGTGATCATGTCCTGCACGTCGTTGAGTTGCTTCTGCGTGTCGTTCTGCGCATCGGAGACGATCGTGCGGATCCCGTCTGCGTCGGCCTTGGCCACGGCACCGTCCTTGACGGTGCCGAAGAAGGGGTTTTCCAGTGTCGACATCGAGATCCCGATGGTGAGTTCGCTCGACTCACCATCCGCGGAACCGCCTCCTGTGGAGCAGCCCGACAGCGCGAGGGCCGCGGCGACAGCGAGTCCGGCGGTCGCGAGCAGGGTCTTCTTGGTATTCATCGGATAGCTTCCTTGCTTTCTGTGTGGGTGTTACGGATGGGAAGGGGTCATGTGCGTCGCCCGCGGCGGTGGCGCCCGAGGGTATCGATCATCACCGCGGCCGCGATGACGGCGCCGATAACGACTTGCTGCCAGAACGAGGACACGTCCAGGAGGTTCAGACCGTTGCGGAGCACCCCGATGATGAGCGCCCCGATGAGGGTGCCGATCACGGTGCCGACTCCGCCGCTGAGGCTCGTTCCGCCGATGACGACAGCGGCGATCACGTCAAGTTCGAGGCCGGCACCCGCGGTGGGCTGAGCGGAGTTGAGTCGCGACGTCAGCACGAGGCCGCCGAGACCGGCGAGCGCTCCGGCGATCATGTAGATGCGGAGTTTGACCCAACCGACATTGATGCCGGACAGTCGGGCCACTTCCTCGTTGCCGCCGACCGCATAGATCTCACGTCCGGACGGGCGGAACTTCAGGTACCACGCGCCCGCCGCATACAGGGCCAGAACGAGGATGACGACCGCGGGCACGACATCGCCGATGTCGAAGCTGGTGAGCGCGCGGAACCAGTCGGGAAAGCCCGAGATCGGCTTGCCGTCGCTGAGCACGAGAGTGAGCCCGCGCGCGGCCGACAGCATGGCAAGCGTCGCGACGAACGGGGGCACTTTGCCGTAGACGATCAGGAGGCCGTTCACGGCGCCGGCTGCCGCGCCGGCCAGCAAGGCGAGAACGAGCGCGACCGCCATCGGAAGCCCGACCTGGGAGAAGGTGACGCCGGCGATCATCCCGGACAGCGCGGCCACTGACCCGACCGAGAGGTCGATGCCGCCGGAGACGATGACCATCATGGCGCCGAGCGCAATGATGGCCAGCACCGTGATCTGCTGGAAGACGTTGAACAGGTTGTTCACCGTCAGGAAGTACGGCGAGAGGATGCTCAGCAGCGCGATCAGAACGACGAGGCTGCCGAGGGGGCCGATCGCGCCGAATTTCTTCACGCCTGCGAGGATCCGGCTGAACCCGGAGTCGGGTGGCGTGGGGGTTGCTGTCGTCGACGTGATGGTCACGATGCCACCGCCAACGCCATGGTGCGCTCCTGCGACGCTTCGGCGCGATTCAGGATGCCCGTGACCCTGCCACGGGACAGAACAACTACTCGGTGAGACAAACCCAACACCTCCGTGAGTTCGGATGAGATGACGATGACGGCAGTTCCTCGGTCGGCGAGGTCGGCGATCAGTTGGTAGACGGCTTCTTTGGCACCCACATCGATGCCCCGGGTCGGTTCGTCGAAGATGATCACCTTGGGGTTGGTCAGCAGCCACTTCGCGATGACCACCTTCTGCTGATTTCCTCCGGAGAGGGTTCCGACAGCCTGGTCGGGCCGCCCCTTCAGTTCCAAGGACCGGGTGGCGTCCGCAACGATGCGTCGGATCTTCGCGCCGAGCAGCATTCCGCCCGTCAGCGCCTTCTTCATCGAGGCGCCGATGATGTTGTCGGAGACGCTCTGACCGAGGAGGAGCCCCTCCTGCTTGCGGTCCTCGGGCACGAGCGCGATGCCCGCCCCGATCGCGTCGGCGGGATGGCGCACGTGAAGGGTGTTTCCGCTGAGCTCGATAGTGCCCGAGTCCGCAGGCTCTGCGCCGAAGATCGCCCGGGCGACCTCGGTGCGTCCCGCCCCGACCAATCCGGCGATGCCGAGCACCTCCCCCTCGTGCACCTCGAAACTCACGTCCCGGAACGATCCACTACGGGTGAGCCGGTCGACTTTGAGCACGACCTTTCCGTCATGCGGATGCGGATCGGGAAACACGCGGTCGATGGGTCGGTCCACCATCGCCTCGACGAGGACGTCGGGGTCCACGGCGGCGGTGTCGAAATCTCTGACCCTGCGGCTGTCGCGCATGACGACGATCCGGCTGCCGATGCGCGCGATCTCTTCGAGACGGTGCGAGATGAAGACGAACCCGACGCCCTCTACAGCCAGTTGCTCCACCACGGTGAACAGCTGTTCCGCATCGTCGTAGCCGAGTGCAGCGGTCGGCTCGTCGAGAAGAAGGAACCGGGCATTCAGCGCGAGCGCTTTCGCGATCTCGACCTTTTGCAGTCCCGCGACGGACAGCGCACTCACCGGCAGGTCGGGATCGAAATGCGCCCCGAGCCGTGCGAGATGTTTGTCCGATTCCTCTCGCATGAACATCATGTCCACGCGTCCGTTCCGCGTCGGCTGCCTCCCGAGGAACACGTTCTCTGCGATCGAAAGGTGCGGAATCAGGTTCGTTTCCTGGTGGATGAGCCCGACGCCGGCCTCGATGGCTGCTGCCGGCGTCGTGGGGTCGTAGACCTCCCCGGCGATCGACATCTCGCCCTCGTCCGGGCGCACGACACCGGACAGCATCTTCGCGACCGTGGACTTGCCCGCACCGTTCTCACCGAGAAGGCAGAGCACTTCACCCGGACGCACTTCGACATCGACGTCACGGACGACCGTGACGCCGCCGAACGACTTGGTGAGGCCCTTCGCGATCAGCGGAGCGTTCATGACTGGCTCCATGCCGCGTACACGGTCTTCTTCCTCCGGTACAGTTCGATGCCGTGGATGCCGTCGTCACCACCGAGACCGCTCTCACCCCAGCCGCCGTGGAATCCGTTGACTTCTTCGGGGCCGCCACGGTTGATGAACACCTCTCCGCTGTGGAGGGCATGCGACATCCGCATCGCGCGGGAGAAGTTCTCCGTGTAGAGATAGGAGCTCAATCCGAACGTTGTGTCGTTGGCCAAGGCGACGACCTCGTCTTCGCTGTCGAATGCAACGACCGGAAGCACGGGCCCGAACACCTCTTCGCGGATGACAGGCGAATCGGATGCGACGTCGGTGAGAAGGGTGGGACGGTACCAGTGGCCGCGTTCGAAGCCGGCACCCCGGGGTCGTTCCCCGCCGGCGAGCACGCGCGCGCCCGCCTCGAGAGCCGCCCCCACGATCCGTTCCACGTTGGCGAGCTCTTCGCCCGAGGCTTTCGGCCCCACCTGAGTCGCCTCGTCGCCCGGGTCACCGACGACCATGCTCTCCATCCGTGCCGCCATGAGGCCTGCGAACTCGGCGAACACCGACCGTTCGACGTAGGTCCGTTCGTTCGCGACGCACGCCTGGCCGTTGTTGAGCATGCGGGTCGCGACGGCCGTCTCGGCGGCCGCTTCCAGGTCGGCGTCGCCGAAGACGATGAACGGCGCCTTTCCCCCGAGTTCGAGCGATACGGGGATGATGCGGTCGGCCGCGTTGTGCAGGATGGACCGCCCCGCCGGGACGCTTCCGGTCATCGTCACGAATCCGATTTCCGGGTGGCGCACCAGTGCGGAACCGATGACGGACCCACGACCGGGCAGCACCGAGACGAGACCGGCCGGGACGCCCGCTTCCATCGCGAGTTCGGCGATCGCCAGCGCTGACAGCGGCGTGATCCCGGCCGGTTTGAGCACGATCGCGTTGCCGGTGACGATGGCCGGCGCGAGTTTGCGGGTGGTCAGAGCCATCGGGAAGTTCCACGGGATGATGCCCGCGACAACGCCGATCGGCTCGCGGCGCAGCCACAACTCTTGGGAGGGCGCGGCGGTCGGGAGCACTTCCCCGCCCTGCGTGGTGATGATGCCCGCGAAGAAGCGGCAGAATCCAGCGGCGCCATTCACCTCTCCGCGCGCCTCACGGAGGGGTTTTCCCAGTTCGGTGACGAGAACGCCGGCAAGCCGATCGCGATCCCGATCAATGAGCGAGGCCAAGTGCAGCAAGACGCCGGCGCGGTCGACCGCAGGCACTCGCGCCCACGCGCGTTGTGCGCGCACGGCATCGGCGACGGCCACCTCGACGTCGCGCTCGCTCGCGGTGGAGACCTTGGCGATGACCTCTTCGGTGGCAGGGTTCTCGACCTCGTCGTAGGCGCCGGTCGACCCCTCGACCCAGCGCCCCGCAAGCAGGAGGGGGGTGATCGTGTCAGACATTGACCGTGACCTTCCTGTGGTCGAGCTCCGGCGCATCCGCGTTGGCGGGCGTGACCTTCTGCGATCGGATGTGTGCTCCGTTCGCGATGATGTACTCGGCGGCGCGCACCGCGAGAGCCCCGATCGTGGGGGTCGGGTTCACCGCGGCACCCGTGGTGAGACTGGAACCGTCCACGACGAACAGGTTCGGCACCTCCCACGTCTGGTTCCACTTGTTCGTGGTGGAGTCCTCGGGGCTGTTGCCCATCCGGGCCGTGCCCATGAGGTGCCAGCCGGGGTTGACGTTCTGGTGCCCGGTCGACCTCACCCGTGACGCACCGGCCGCAGCCGCAACTTGCTCGAGGCGCTCGACCCCGTAGTTCGTGAGGCGGATGTCGTTCTCGTGCGGGCTGAAGTCGACCGTGAGCCCGGGGAGCCCCGAGGAGTCGGTGCTCGAGCGGTCCAACCGTACGCGGTTGTCATAGACCGGGAGGTCCTCGGCGAGGACGTACACCAGCATCTGGTTGCCGAAGTCCTCGTCGAACCTGCGGTGATGGCCGGCGCCCCACCGGATCGGCTCTCTGGTGTGAGATCCCGTCGCCGTGAATGCGGCGCCGTAGGAGCGGCCGACCTGCATCGTGAAACCGTTGACGAACGGCTTGGTCGGGTCGGTGTCGTAGAACTCCTGCGAGTAGAACGGCGCACCGAAGGACGCCTTGTACCCTTCGATGGGCTCATCGAACCACACGTCGCAGTTCGCGTAGCTGTGGTGCATGAGGTGGCGACCGACGAGATCGTTGCCGTTTGCGAGCCCCTTCGAGAAGCCCTTCTGCTCCGACATCAGGAGGATTCGCGGGGTTCCGAGACCACTGGCCGAGAGCACGACGATGTCCGCTGACACGATGTGTCGCTCGCCCGTGGCGAGGTCGATGTAGACGGCGCCGGTCGCCCGTCCGTTGGCGACCTCGATCTTCTCCACCCGCGCGCCCGTACGAAGGTCGACCCCGTTGCGCAGCGCTTTCGGCCAGTACGCGTCGTGGACACCACCGAGCGAGCCTCGCGGGCACCCGGAGAGACAGCCGCCGCACTCGTTGCAGCCGAGACGCCCGTCCTTGTCCTGGGTGATGATCGCATTGTCCGACGGCCACCAGTGCCAGCCGAGCGCGTCGAAGCCCTCGGAAAGGCGCAGACCGAGTTTGCCCGGGCGGGTCGTGGGCTGACGCGGTGCGTTCGGACGCGCGGGGTAGGCCGGGTCGCCGGGGACCCCCGAGATCCCCATCTCGGCGTCGTTGATGTCGTAGAACGGCGCGAGCTCTTCGTAGGAGATGGGCCAGTCGATGGTGCCCTCGAGTCCGTGCTCGGTGCCCTTGCGGAAGTCGACGGGCTTGTACCTCGGCCAGTGACCGCCGTAGCAGACCGTGCTGCCTCCCACCGCGTTGAACAGGTACGGGCGAATGTGACCCGAGACCGGATAGTCCTCCGGAAGCTGACGGTCGTTCGGGTTATACGACCACCCGCGGAGCTTTTCGAGCTCCCACGTGTTCAGTTCGTGCGAGTAGTCGACAGCGGGGTCGAGCCAGCCGCCCTGCTCGAGGCAGACGACGTGGACTCCGGCGTCGGAAAGTCGCTTGGCGACGGCCCCGCCACCCATGCCGGACCCGATGACGAGGACGTCGAAGTGTTCGTTGGTCATGCTCCTGCCTTCCGTGCCTGCGGCGCGCGGAGCACCGCGTTCGTGGGGATGAACGTGCCGCGGTCGGCGGACGGGCGGCGCGTGCCCCAGTTCTCGAGCACCGCGTCGTAGCCGATCGGCTGCGGGCGACCATGGAAGTCCTTGCCGTACCGAGTGTGCTGACGAACGAGCTCCACGACGTCGGAGTGGCCGTAGTAGACGTAGTAGACGAAGTCGAGCACTCGGCGGAACGTCGCCACATCGTCGTCCTCGAACGCCGACATCAGGGGCACGCGCTGGTCGTTCGTGAGGTCAGCCAGTCCCGGCAGGCGCCGGTCGAGGATCTCGAAGAACTCACTGACCCGGAAGTTCGGATACAGGGAGAGCTCGCCGTCATCGGGGACGAGGTACTGAGCCGCGAGAGGTGCCAGTGAGAGCTGAGCGGCGGGAGGCCACCCGTCTTCGGCAGGAATGAAGGTGTCGACGAGCGCATTGAACGTGTCGCTCTGGCGACGCGTCAGTGGCTTCGCGGACGCATAGCCGCCGTGCATCATCCGGCTGCCTGATCGGGCAGCACTGCTGCGTTCAGAATTGGAGAGCATCGGTGCTCCTTCTGCGGTCGTTGAATAGGGGACGAACGTGCTCAGAGACCGGTCGCGAGCGGCTCCGCGCGGAACTCGTTCTCCAACTCGCGTCGGACCTTCACCGCCAACAGTGTTTCGTCCGCATCGACGTCATCCCACGACACCGTGCGGTCTTTCGGGACGTCGCGGATGAGCTTCGCCCCGTGGGCCAGCCCCAGAGGCAACGCGTTCCCCACCAGCGACATCGCCGCGGGCGCCAGCTTGCCGTACACCGCGAACCCACCCTCACCGTCGAGCGTGTCACCAGCACGAAGGTCGGTCTTCGCGGTGGAGACGACGTCACCACGGAATCCGGTCGGAGCGCCGGTCGGCTCACCGCGTAACACGGCCGAGGCGATCGAGACCGGTAGCTCCAGACCGATCATGTGATAGGGACGGTACAAGGCGCCGTATCGCCCGCTGTCATCGGTGCGCACCCCGTACTCTGCAAAGCACTGAACCGCGTAATCGGTGCGAGCCTCGAACGTCACGTACACGCCCCAGCGGAGGTCCCGGGCGATCTCGCTCCCGTCGCGATTGAGGCTCGAGATGAGCTCCACCGTGCCGCGACGTGTCAGCGTGCCGCCCTTCTCGCGTTCCTTCAGCACCTGCGGGAGGTCATCGACATCGACGGGCGTGAACTGCAGGCCCTCGTCTTGCGGGATGAGACCGGTCCCGTTCGCGACGGCGGCCATCTCGATGGCGGACTTGGTCCCGTCGAGGAAGGAGTTGAACATCTTGGGGTTGAAGTCGCCGGTGTCGAGCTGCTCCTGTGTGAACCCGTAGTAGTCCCACACGGTGTCTGGGGTGGAGTAGTGGTACTCGGGCAGGTACTTGGTTCCCTTTCCCGCCGCGACGACATCGAACCCGACGGTGCGGCACCAGTCGACAAGCTCCGAGATCAGCGCCGGCTGGTCCCCGTACGCCATCGAGTAGACGACCCCGGCCGCGCACGCCCGGCGCTGCAGGATCGGCCCGACCATGCAGTCGGCTTCGACATTGACCATCACGATGTGCTTGCCGTTGTCGATCGCGCGGAGTGCATGATATGTCCCGACGATCGGATTGCCGGTGATCTCGAGAATGACCTCGACCTCAGGCAGCTCCAGAAGTGAGTCCGCACTATCGGTCACGTGGGTGCCGCCCGTCGCGAGGGCCTCTCGCAGACTGCCTGCCGCGTAGCGTTCGGCGGGCCATCCCGTGCGGTCGAGAGCATCCATCGCCTTGGGAACGTTGATGTCGGCCACGCCGACCACGTGCAGGCTCGCCAGGTTGACCGCCTGGGTCAGGAACATCGAGGCGAACTTGCCCGCCCCGATGACACCCACCCGGATCGGACCGGACTGTTCGGTGCGACGCTGCAAAAGCGAATAGAGATTCATACGTGTGCACTCCGGTGTGTGTCTGGGCGACGTCCGCGTTGATGGTCGGACCATCAGACTACCCATCCAACGCGCGGTGTCAAGCGGAGCCCCCACCGCTGGGCACCTCGCCGCCTACGACGACCGCAAGCTCGCCCAAGGCAAACGCCACGACCAAGCCCTCATCGCCCTCGCCGAACGTCGCTCGGACGCCTGTTCGCCATGCTCCGCGACGGCACCCCTACCAGCCGCGGAGTACCGCGATCGAGACAGGGGACGCCGCGTGAGTGCTACTCGGCAACCCCCGAGGCGCCCCACTTCTGCACGGCCTCTCGCAGATGCGTCGCCACGCTCAGCACCCTGCCACGCTCGACCTCCACGTGATGCCGTCGAGCAACGGCGGGTCACGTCGCACCCCCACCGCGCGTCAGCGCTGAACCGCAGGTACCCGGGTCAGCGCTTGCGGAGGTAGTCGGAGTGGACCCACCCGGTCTTCCCGGCGTAGCCGACCTTCCGCCACTCCCCGTTCGCGGCGCGCACGACACCAACGCTCTTACCCCGGGGGATGACCAGAATGCGCGTCCCGGACCGCGACGGGGCGGTGCGCATGTTCAGGGGCGCCGTCGTCACGTAGGAGGGGGCCGGCGCCGTCGCGGCGCTCGCGCGCACGAGGTAGTCCGCGTGCACCCAACCGGTCGTGTTCGCGTAGCGCACTTTCCGCCACGCCCCGTCGACGGCGAGCACGGCTCCGACGCTCTTGCCCCGGGGGATGACCAGGAGGGGTGGGCGGCTCGTGGAGGGACCCGGGCGGAGATTCAGATTCGCGGTCGTCCGGTAGGTCACCGGCGCAGGTACCGGTGCCGGTGGCGCCGGTCGTTGCGGCGTCAGCAGCCAGTTCGCCACCCATCCCGAGCGTGAACCCGCCTTGACGGGCAGGAACGAACCGGACTGCTGGCCGGGCACAGCGGTGACCGCCGTGCCCTTCGCCATCGTGACCACGATCGGCGTCGACGTGGAGGGGCCGGAGCGCAGGTTCACCGTACCGGTCGTGTAGTAGGTGCACGATGCCGGCGCCGCTGTCGCGGTGACCGACCTCGCCCCGGCCACGAGGTCCACACCCCGCGCCGCCAGGAAGGACACGCCGTCGACCGTCTTCCTCGCCGACCTCCCGTCCACCCACACCTCGAGGTGGAGGTGGTTGCCGGTCGAGCTCCCCGATGTGCCGACCTGACTGATCCGCTGACCGGCCGCCACCTTCTGGCCGACTTTGACGTGAGTGGTCGCCGACCACATGTGCACGTACTTCGTGACGAAGGTCTCCCCGCCCACCTCGTGACGGATGGCGATCTTCCCGTTGACGCGGTCCGACCCGTCGACGGTCTCCGTCACGACGCCGGCGGCGACCGCGAAGATCGGCTCACCGGCACGGGCGCCGAGATCGACACCGCTATGGGAGGTCGGCCCGCCGGGCAGCGGCATGCACCGCGGTCCGTACCACGAGGTGACCGAATAGGCCTTCGCGCCGAGCGGACTGACGAACGCATCGGCGGCGGATGCGGCGGTCGGCGTGAGCCCGCCGAGGATGATCGTGAGGGATGCGGCGGCGACCGCGACGTGCCGAAGCCAGGGACGGTGGTTCATGATGCTCCAGGGGGAAAGGATGCCGAACGCCCCACCGTACGGGTTACCCCGTCGATCCTTCCCTCAGTGTCTCACAACACTCCCGCGAGCTGAAGGGCTGCGCCTGCCCGGTCAGGCCACCGCCCCGAACGCTTCACGAACGAGCGCCACTCCGTGTCGCGGCATCCGCCGTCGCCCGGCCCTCGCCCCGCGGGACGGGGCCGCACGACCTCAGTCGGTCGGGTAGGGGGTGTCGTCGAGGATCGTGAACTCGCTGTCGAAGGGGATGTGAACCACATCGAGCGTCGGTCCGTCCCAGCAGAACATGCGGCCCACAGATCGCAGGTTGGTCAGGTCGATCGCGACGAACGATTCAACCGGCATGACCGTCTCGCTCCAGTGCAGCAGGACGATACCGTCGGCGAGCTCGAAGACCTGGATGGGGTCGGCGCACGCCAGGCCGACCTCCGCGCCGCGCACGCAGTGCCACACGAACGTGCCGGTGTTGAGGTAGACGTGCTCGTAGTGCTCGGTGGGGCTGTACCGGTAGTAGATCCGCTTGCCCACGAGCTCCGCGGTGTTCGCGCGCGGCTCGATCTCGCCGGTGCCCACGACACGTCCGGAGCGGATGTCGGTCTTCATGCGCACCCGTCCGTCCCGGTCGACGAACGAGGATTCCGCGACCGTGACGCGGCCGTCCGACGTGTTGATCACCATCGACACGTCGGCAGAGCGGATGCCCTCACCCGTGAGGACATCGACGAAGTAGATCCCGGGCCGCACCTCCACCGCACGGTAGTCATGCGTGCCCGTCGGGCCTGGACCCTCGCCCGCGGTGATATCCCACGTGATCTTTCCGCCGGTGAAGACGTGGCGGATCGTGCAGCCGTTCTCGAACGCGATCTCCAACGTCGCGCCTTCAAGGCCGGCGCTCGCGGGCAGCGACGGGTCGCCGAACCCGTCGAGCATCGCGGTGACGTCTGGCCAGTCCTCGGTGGGAACATAACCCTGTTCGGTTGGCGGGGGCTGCTCGTGCGTGGCGGGCATCGTCCTCGTTCCTTTCGTCGACAAGGGTCAGTTTCCGGCTTCGACAACCGTCGCGAAGTCGACGTTCTTGTTGAAGGTCGGCAGAAGCGCTCCCAGAGCGAAGGCGAGCGGGATCAGCCAGAGAAGCGCGCGGGCGACGACGCCGTCGTCGAACAGCAGCGCGTCGTAGTTGAGGATCGCGATGGCGAGTACCCCGATCATGAGGATGACGGCGCTCAGCGGTGCGACCCGCGTCGTCCAGAACCCCGATTCACGCTTCTCGCGGATGAAGAACACCACGATCGCGACCGACGCCAACGCCATCATCACGACGAAGCCGATCGTGCCGAGGGCCACGAACCACGCGTAGACGACAGTGATCGGATCCGCACCCGACCACAGGAAGGCCATGATGATGGCTGCCACGACGACGCCGTTGACGAGGGCCGCGCGAGCGGGTGCCTGCGAGCGCTTGGTCACACGCGCGAGAGCCTGCGGAAGCGCCCGCGCCTTCCCGAGGGCGTACATGTAGCGCGCGAACATGTTCTGCACGCCGATGAGCATCGCGATGAAGCTCGAGACGACGAGGATCTGCATCAGGATGTCGAGCCACGGTCCCACGAAGTCCCGCGCGACGGCGAAGATGATGCCCGCCAGGTCAGCGCCCGCCGCTTCCTGGATCTGGTCGGGACCGACCGCGACGCTGACCGCCCACGTCGCGATCGTGTAGAACACCCCGACGAAGATGATGACCGCGAACAGCGCGCGCGGAATCGTGCGACGCGGGTTGCGCGCCTCCTCGCTGAAGACGGTGGTCGCCTCGAACGTTGTGAAGCACGCGAAGACGAAGAGGATCGCGACGCCGAGCCCCGGCTGAAAGAGCCCCGACGGGGCGAAGCTGACGAGCGAGAGGTCTTTGCCGGCCGAGTTCGCGAAAATGCCGATGACAAGTGCCACGACGGCGACGATCTCAAGGATCAGGAGCACGCCGAGGATGCGCAGGTTGAGATCGACGCCGAACATCGTGAGTGCTGTCGTGATGACGAGGAAAAGAAGGATCCACGCCCACACCGGCAGGTCGACGCCGAGGTAGTCGGCGGCCAGCTGCTGCGCGAAGACACCGAACTGCGACCACAGGCCGACCTGCAAGGCGAGATAGGTGACGATGACGATGCCCGCCGCACCGGTCGCGGTGCGACGCCCCAATCCGCGTGCGATGTAGGCGACGAAGCCGCCCGCGCTCACGATGTGACGGCTCATCTTGAGGTAGCCGATCGCGAAGACCGCGATAACGAGGGCCACGAGCACGTACACGAGCGGGACGGTGGGTCCGAGGATCGAGAAGATCACCGGGCTCGCACCCACGAACGCCGCCATCGGCGCTGCCGCAGAGATGACGAAGAACGCCACCCCGATGAAACCAAGGCTGTTTGTCTTCAGATCGGTCTGCCCCATCTGAGGAGCCGCCAAGGGATGTTCGGTCGTCTGACTCATGGGTCCTCCTTTGGACCAGGTCGGGTGCCACACCTCGCGGCGAACGGGTGGTGGTTCGCTTCGGATGCCGGCCTGCGACGGCCGGCGTTCATGGCCGATGTCGGCAAACTAAGCGTCTGCTTAGTGCAAGTTACTCGCCGATCCTTCGTGCGTCAAGAGGCGGGCTGGTCGTGCACTGCGGAGCGTACTTCCGCACCCACGCGAGGCGCCCCGGCCCTCCCCCCCACGGCGAGCCACCCGACAATGTGCACTCGGTTCCGGCTGCGCGCGGGGCACTCCGCCGTTGTCCGCGGCGGGGCGCCTCCTAGAATCGTTGCGTCCAGCCCGCAAGAGGATGGTTGGCATGCAGCCGGGAGACGGCGGCGCGAGCACCGGCGACGAGTCGACCGCGCCCCTGCGCGGTCGACAACGATCAAGCGAAAGACGTGGCCATGCCCGCAATGAACCTCACCATCGACAACGCCCTCATCTTCGACGGCGAGAGCGACGAACTGATCCCGGGCGGCATCCGCATCGCGGACGGGGTGATCGTCGAGGTCGGCGACGTCTCGGCCGCCCCGGACCGGATCGACGCGCGAGGGAAAGTCGTCACGCCGGGCCTCATCGACGCCCATTTCCACGCGTACGGCGCCTCGATGCTGCTCAGCCGGATCGAGAGCTCCTACCTCAGCTACCTCGCGCTGGCGGGCGCGGCCCGCCTCGCAGCCGCGATCGAACGGGGGTTCACCACCGTGCGGGACGTCGCCGGGGGCGACGCGGGGTTCTCGGCGGCGATCACGGGAGGTCTGGCACCGTCACCGCGATGCCTGTGGACCGGTGCCGCCCTCAGCCAGACAGGTGGTCACGGCGACCACCGGAGCGCGGATGAGGACCTCTGCGCCCACGGCCACCACATGTGCGAAGTCGTGGATGGCGTCGACGCGCTCCGCATCGCGGTCCGGTCCCGTTTCCACCACGGCGCGCACGCCATCAAACTGATGACCTCAGGCGGGGTCGCCTCGCTCACCGACCCGCTGCGCATCCCGCAGTACTCCGCCGAGGAAGTGCGTGCGGTGACCGATGAAGCCGGGCGTCGCGGCAGCTACGTCGCCGCACACGCCTACTCCCCCGACGCGATCATCCACTCGATCGAGAACGGCGTTCGTTCCATCGAGCACGGCAACCTCCTCGATCCCGAGACCGCCCAGGCGATGGCCGACCACGGGGCCGTCCTGGTCCCCACCCTGGCCGCCTACTCCGCGATGGACCGGCGGGGCGAGGAGGTGGGCCTCAGCCCGATCTCCGCGGCCAAGAACCGCGAAGTCCTCGCCGCCGGGCACGACGCCGTCGGACACGCCCTCGCCGCGGGAGTCACGGTCGGATTCGGCTCGGACCTGTTGGGGGACCTCCAGTCCGAGCAGCTGTGGGGCGTCCGCCT
>NZ_JBKEAY010000067.1:0-32058 GCF_047972865.1 Microbacterium sp. | reverse complement strand
ATCGACATTGACGCTGACGGCAACTCCATCGCTACGCAGCGCGAGAGCTGTATCAAGCGGTGCAAGCGGCTCAAGGCCCCAATCGTTGAGGAGTTCGTCGAACCCGGCAACTCCGCGCAGTCGATCGCGAAGCGGCCCGTGTTCCGCGAACTGCTCAGCTATGTGGAGGAGCATCCCGAGGTGCGATACGTCGTGATCTACATGCGGTCCCGCATCTTCCGCAACCAGACTGACGCCGCGATCACAAGCGCATCCTCGCCGGGATGGGCGTCAAGCTCATCTCCGCCAAGGAGGAGTTCGGCGAGGGGTACATGGCCGACGCCATGGAAGCCATCACCGACATCATGAACGAGGTCCAAGTCCGCCAGAGCGGCGAGGACATCAAGAACAAGCTGCTCCACAAAGCCAAGAACGGCGGCACTGTCGGACGCGCCAAGCTCGGCTACCACAACGTCCGCAAGGACTTCGACGGACGCCTCGTCAACACGATCGACATTGACCCAGAACGCGCACCACTGATCACGTGGGCGTTCGAGCAGTACGCGACCGGGGAGTACAGCGTGGCACAGCTGCGGGATGCGCTGACCGAGCAGGGATTCACCACTCGCGCGACGGCGAAATGGAAGTCCGCACCGGTGTCGCACAGCCAGCTGTGCCTCATCCTGCAAGACCCGTACTACTTCGGGATGGTCACCTTCAAGGGTCAGGTCTTCGATGGACGCCATGAAGCGCTGGTCGACGCCGACACCTTCGAGCGGGTCCAGGAGATCTACGAACTGCGCAGCCGTCCAAACACCCGCGACCGGGTGCATCGCCACTTCCTTCGCGGCCTCATGTGCTGCGCTCGATGCGAGGATGCCGGACGCTCGCACCGCATGATCTATACCGAGGCGAAGAACCGCAACGGGGACCTCTACGCCTACTACATGTGCCGAGGCAGACAAGAAGGTGCGTGTGATCTGCCCCACCTCCCGACTCGCGACGTCGAGCGAGCCGTGGCGAGGGAACTCAAGACTCTCGCGCTCGATCCAGCGTTCGCGGTGGAAATGCGCGCGCAGTTGAACGCCTCCATCGACGGCCAGGAGAAGTCGGAACGCGAGGCCCATGCGCGCTACACCTCTCAACTCCGGAAGCTGGAGACGCAGGAATCGAACCTGCTCGACATCGCGGCAGATGGCGAGCTGGCAGCATCGGGGGTGAAAGAGCGACTGCGCGATATCGCGATCAAGCGTCGGACACTGAGCGACAAGTTGGCGAAGAGCGAGGATGCCGTGCGGCGTCATGCCGATACCGTGCTCACCTACCTCGACCTCCTCGCTCGCCCCTACGAGTTCTACGTCAGCGCGAGTGACGGCATCAAGCGGCGGATCCTCGAAGCGTTCTACGCGAACCTGTGGATCGAAGACGAGACGCACGCCGTCACCGCACACGGCGAGCCGCACGAACCAATCGTGACGATTCAGGCCGCGTCCTCGGAATGGGCGACCAGACATCAAGAAAGCGCCGGAACGAATTCCGGCGCTCAGAGAAACGCTGTTTCAGAGGTCAACTTTGATCTCACGGTCGCGTGTTCGAGTAATACAAGTGTGGTGGGCCCCGTGGGGCTCGAACCCACGACCCGCGGATTAAAAGTCCGATGCTCTACCGACTGAGCTAGAGGCCCGTGGCATCCAAGCCTACCGGCCGCACGATCACCCTCGGTGCCACATCTCCGAGGCGGATGCGGCATGCTGGTAGTCACGTTGTGACGAGGAGGATGCCGTGAACGTCACACCTCCGGTGGAACCCCCGCCCAACACCGACGCGCTGCAGACGATCCAGCGTCGCACCTGGACGCGCAACCTCGCCATCGCGGTCGGTGCGGCGCTGCTGCTGGTCGTGCTCGGCTGGGCCGCCGGTTCGATCGCGAACATGTTCGCGACCCCGGCATCCGAGAAGGCGCTCGCCGAGATCGAAGCCGCCCCCGACGCCGTACGCCAGACCGGTGACAGCTCCGGCGGCGTCGAAGGCGTGCTCACGTGGTCGCCCCAGCTCGACCGGGCCGTCCTCGAGCTCAAAGCGCTGCCCGCCGTCGATGACGACCAGGAGTTCCTCGTCTGGTACCTCCGGGACGAGGTGCCCCAGCGCGCCGCCACCTTCACCCCCGACGACGGCGCCACCGCAACGGTCGAATTGGAACAGGTGTGGCAGCGCGGCGACGTGCTGCAGGTCACGATCGAGGATGCCGCCGGACTGTCGGCGGGGGAACCCACCGGCGACGTCGTGCTCACGATCGACAGCGCCCTGCAGGACCCGGAACCGCTGCACGCGGATACCCTGGAGGAATGAGCGGCCCGCGACGCGACTTCCATAAACCGGTGCGCCGCGCCGGTGAACATCTCGACCGCCACTTCGCCGCCGCTGACCCCGCAGACGTGTCCCGCGCCGCCCATGAGACGGCCGCGGCCCTGCTCACCCGGGCCCGTACCGACCCGACCGTCGAGGTGGTCGACAACATCGTCGCCTTCACCGCGCGCAACGGCATCGAAACCATCGCCGAGCTGTGGGCGCGCTCGCCCGCGACGACCCTGCCGGGCGCCCTGTGGCGGCTCTACCTGCTGCAACTCATGATCCACGACGACTCGGCCGCCGCGGCGCTGCTCTACGAACGCGGGCGCGCCGCCCTGCGCACCGCAGACGACCTCGTCGCGGGGGCGCCGACCCCGGCCGGCCCCGACGAAATGGTCGCGCTCATCGACACCATCCTGCGCGGCGCCTTCACCGGCGATTTCGCCGTCGCGCTCGACCGTGCCGCCGCGTTCTGCCGGGTACAGGCCGCCGGCGCCGCCGACCTCGCCGACGACCACGACGCCGCCGAACCGGACCGCGCGGCGACGCTCACCACACGTGCCCTGCGCCTATCGACCTACGCCGAAGACCTCACCGCGTGCGCGGCCCTGTGGCGCCGCGGCGGCCTGACCTGAGCGAGCACGCTCGGAGACCCACCGGCATGGGGATGCCGGGCCGCAGAACGCCCGGTGTGTGTGCCCGCGGTGCGGGGAGAGTCGTTCCGCGCCTCGGCATGGGGATGCCGGGCCGCAGAACGCCTCTCGGCGAGTGGCCGCTCGTAGCGGCAGAAGTTGGAGCCCGGGGTTACTGCGGCCCGGCACTACGAGTGTAACTGAGCGTGCGCGTCGCTCATTCCCGACCGGCGTAGGCTCGGGGCATGACCTGGCGCTTCGCCCTCGTGATCGACCCCGCCCCCGTCGACGACACCCGCACCGACTTCGCCGACACCTTCACCCAGATCGACCCGTCGGCACCGGCGCTGACCGTCGGTGAGCTGAGCACGCAGCGCGGCGACGGCATCTTCGAGACCATCGGCGTCATCGACGGTCACGTGCAAGAAGCGGAGGCGCACCTGCAGCGCCTCGCCCACTCCGCCCGGCTGTGCGACCTGCCCGCGCCGCACCCCGACCAGTGGCGACAGGCCATTGCCCGTGCCGCGGCCGCGTGCGGCACGGGGGAGTGCGCGATCAAGCTCATCCTCAGCCGCGGCGTCGAGCACGGACCGGCGCCGACGGCCTGGGTCACCGCCGCCGAGACCGCCGACTTCACCGACGCGCGGGACATCGGCATCCGCGTGGTCACCCTCGACCGCGGCTACGACATCACCACGCCCGACCGTGCCCCGTGGCTGCTGCTGGGCGCCAAGACACTGTCGTACGCCGTGAACATGGCCGCCCTTCGCGAAGCGAAGCGTCGCGGCGCCGACGACGCGATCTTCGTGTCCACCGACGGCTTCGTGCTGGAAGCGCCGACAGCATCGCTCATTCTCCTGCGGGGCGACCGGTTCATCACGCCCGCCCCGCACGGCGGCATTCTGCAGGGCACCACCCAGCAGAGCCTGTTCGATCACTTCCGTGCGCACCGGTACGCCGTCGACTACGAGACGATCCCGGTCGCCGACCTCGCCACCGCTGACGGGGCCTGGCTGGTGTCGAGCCTTCGCCTGGCTGCCCCGATCACCGAGATCGACGGCACGCCCCTTCCCGTCGACACCGCCCTGACGGCCTCGATCAATCACTACCTGCTCAGTCCCCGCGACTGAAGTGTCCCGGCGACGTGGGACGATGACCTCGTGACGATGATGAGCGCTGAGGGGGCGGGTACGACCGCCGCCATCGTGTCGATGTTCTGGATCCTGCTCGCGGTGTTCCTCGCACCCATCGTGGCGCGGATGCTGCGCGGCTACGTCCCCGACGTCGTGCTGCTGCTCGCGTTCGGTGTGCTGATCGGCGGGCACGGCGTGGGCCTGGCCGACACCGCCGGGGGCGTCGACCTCGTCAGCGAACTCGGACTCGGGCTGCTCTTCCTGCTCGCGGGGTACGAGATCGATCCGCGAACCCTCGGTGGCCGGCAGGGCGGATTCGCGTGGGGCACCTGGCTGTTCTGCCTCGCCTTGGCCACCGGCGCCGGACTGCTGCTGGTGCCCGACTTCGGGTTCACCGCCGCCGTCGCCCTCGGGATCGCGCTGTCCTCCACGGCTCTCGGCACGCTCCTGCCGATCCTGAAACAGCTCGGCATCCAAGAGTCCTCCCTCGGCCGTGCCGTCCTCATCCACGGCGCGGTGGGGGAGCTGGGGCCGGTGCTGGCGATGGCGGTGCTGCTGTCGACCCACTCGCCGTGGGCGTCGCTGGTGCTGCTGGTGGTGTTCGGGCTGGCGGTGCTGGTGATCTGGCTGGTCCCGCAGCGGTTGGTGGCCCGCGACCCGCGACTGTTCCGCTTCATCCACTCGTCGGCCGATGGCACCGGGCAGCTGATGATGCGGGCGACCATGCTGATGCTGATGGCTCTCATGGCCGTCGCCGCCGTCTTCGACCTCGACGTCGTGCTGGGGGCCTTCGCCGCCGGCGCCGTCCTGCGCCAGATCGGCGACGGACTGGACAAGGCACTGGCGCACAAACTGGATGCCGTCGGCTACGGCTTCCTCATCCCGGTGTTCTTCGTCGTCTCGGGCATGGGCATCGACATCGGTGCCGTCGTTACCAGCCCACTCACCTGGCTGGGGGCGGTGGCTGCGATCTGGGTGTTCCGGGGCGTCCCGGTGTGGGCATCGGAGCGTGTCTTCGACACTGGCAGCGGCTTGATGCCGGGGCAGCGACGGCAACTGGCGCTGTTCGCGGCGACCGGACTGCCGATCATCGTCGCCGTCACCGGGGTCGCTGTCTCCAACGACCTCATGCCGCGGCAGCTTGCGTCCTCCCTGGTCGCGGCGGGGGCCACGACAGTGCTGCTGTTCCCGTTGCTGGCACAGCTGGCCGGCATGCGCAACGCCCGGCTGACCGACAGCCTGGCGGCATAGCCGGCCGCAGGGCGGCGAGGAGACCGAACTCTGCCGCGGTGGGTCATCCGAAGCGGCCGGAGACGTAGTCCTCGGTGGCCTGCACCGACGGCGTCGTGAAGATCGTCGTGGTGTCGTTGTACTCGATGAGCTTGCCCGGCTTGCCGGTGCCGGCGATGTTGAAGAACGCCGTCTTGTCCGACACCCGCGAGGCCTGTTGCATGTTGTGGGTGACGATCACGACGGTGTAGTCGTTCTTCAGCTCCCCGATGAGCTCCTCGATCGCGTAGGTCGAGATCGGGTCCAGCGCCGAACACGGTTCGTCCATGAGGATCACCTCGGGCGACACCGCGATGTCCCGGGCGATGCACAGACGCTGCTGCTGACCGCCCGACAGGCCCGAGCCCGGCTTGTCGAGGCGGTCCTTGACCTCGTTCCACAGGTTCGCGCCCTGCAGCGACGACTCCACGAGCGCGTCGGCATCCCCCTTCGAGATCTTCTTGTTGTTGAGCTTCACGCCCGCCAGCACGTTCTCGCGGATCGACATCGTCGGGAACGGATTGGGACGCTGGAAGACCATGCCCACCTGGCGGCGCACCAGCACCGGGTCGACGTTCGACCCGTACAGGTTCTGCCCGTCCAGGAGCACCTCTCCCTCGACGCGGGCACCCGGGATCACCTCGTGCATGCGGTTCAGGGTGCGCAGGAACGTGGACTTGCCGCAGCCGGAGGGGCCGATGAAGGCGGTGACGCTCCGCGGGTCGATGTCCATCGTGACGTCTTCCACGGCGAGGAAGTCGCCGTAGTAGACGTTCAGATCGTTGACTTCGATGCTCTTGGACACGGGTGCTCTTTCTTTCGGATGCCGACGATCACCGGCGACCGGTCTTGGGGGCGAAGTACTTCGCGACGGCGCGGGCGAGGAGGTTCAGGGCCATGACGATGAGGATCAGCACGAGCGCGCCGGCCCACGCGCGGGCGAGGGCGGAGTCGGGGCTGGTGCCCTGGTTGGCGTACTGGTTGTACACGAAGACGGGCAGCGTCATCATGTTCCCGTCGAACAGGTTCCAGTTCAGGCTCTGCGTGAAGCCGGCGGTCAGCAGCAACGGAGCGGTCTCCCCGATGACGCGCGCGATCGCCAGCATGACGCCCGTCGTGATCCCGGCGATCGATGTGGGCAGCACGACCTTCACGATGGTGAGCCACTTGGGCACCCCGAGAGCGTACGAGGCTTCGCGCAGCTCGTTCGGCACCAGACGCAGCATCTCCTCAGACGAGCGCACCACGACCGGGATCATCAGCACGCTCAGCGCGACGGCGCCCATGATGCCCATCGAGATGCCGGGTCCGAAGAAGATCACGAACGCGGCGTAGGCGAACAGGCCCGCCACGATCGAGGGGATGCCGGTCATCACGTCGACGAAGAACGTGATCGCCCGGGCCAGGCGACCGCGCTGCCCGTACTCGACGAGGTAGATCGAGGTCATGAGCCCGATGGGAACCGAGATGACCGCGGCGGCGAGGGTGATCATCAGCGTCCCGGCGATCGCGTGGTACGCGCCGCCGCCTTCACCGATGACGTTGCGCATCGTGTAGGTGAAGAACTCCACGTCCATGCGGTCGATGCCGTCGGCCACGACCGTCCAGATCACCGAGACGAGGGGGAGCAGCGCCACGACGAAAGCCGCCGACACCAGCGCGGTGATGAAGCGGTCCACGCCCTTGCGCGGCCCTTCCACGATCGACGACACGGCGTACACGAGGCCCATGTAGAGCAGAATCCCGAAGAACAGGGTGCCGGCGATGTTGAAGTCGGCCAGCGGCTGACCGGAGTTGAGGATGCCGAAGACGGTGCCGCTGATGACGAACGACAGCGCCAGCAGTCCCCACGGCACCCAAGAGGGGAGGTGGCCGGCCGTCAGCGAGAGCGAGGGTTGCGAGCGGGGCAGTGAGACAGTGGCCATGTCAGTTGGCTCCCGAGAACTCGGCGCGCCGGTTGACGATCCATCGGGCCAGCGCGTTGACGCCGAAGGTGAGGACGAACAGCACGAGACCGGTGGCGATCAGCACGCTCACGCCGTCGCCGTACGCCTCCGGGAAGTTCAGGGCGATGTTGGCCGGGATCGTGCTCGGGTTCGTGGAGGTGATCAGGTCGAAGGTGACCACGCCCGACACCGACAGCACCATGGTGACGGCCATCGTCTCGCCGAGCGCACGGCCGAGGGCCAGCATCGCGGCGGAGACCATCCCGCCGCGGGCGAACGGGAACACCGTCATCCGGATCATCTCCCACCGGGTGGCGCCGAGGGCGAGGGCCGCTTCCTCGTGCAGCACCGGGGTCTGCAGGAAGACCTCGCGGCAGATGGCGGTCATGATCGGCAGGATCATGACCGCGAGCACGAGAGCCGCGGTGAGGATCGTGCGGCCGGTCGCGGACACCGGGGCGGCGAACAACGGGATCCCGCCCAGGTTCTCGTTGAGCCACACGTAGAACGGCTGCACCATTCCGGCCAGGACGATCCCGCCCCACAGTCCGAAGACGACCGATGGCACGGCGGCCAGCAGGTCGACGATGTACCCGAGCACGGCCGCCGCGCGCCGAGGCGCGTAGTGCGAGATGAACAGTGCGATGCCGATGGACAGCGGCGTCGCGATGAGAAGGGCCAGCAGTGCGGACCAGATCGTGCCGAACACGAGCGGCCCCACGTATTCGAGGAACGGCTCGCCCTTGAGGATCGGGTTGGCCGCCGGGTCGCCGGTGAACGCGGGGATCGACTCGGCGACGAGAAAGACGGTGACGGCGGCCAGCAGCACCAGGATGGTGACGCCGGCGCCCATCGCGGTCCCCGAGAAGACGAGGTCACCGGCGCGTCGGGTCGTCTTCGCGGGTGGGGGCGGCGTGGCCGGGTCGGGCGTCGCCCGGGTGCGGGGCGATTCGGTGCGCGTGGTCGCCATGTCTGGGGTCCTTACTGTGAGACCGTTCGGCTCGGCGGGGCATCCGTCGCGGGGACGGCTGTCCTGCCGAACCCGCCCTGTCCGGTCTGGGGCCGGCCAGGGCGAGGTCCGATGGGGCGTGTCAGCCGATCAGGGCGATGGCTGCGGTCACCTTCGTGCGCAGGTCCTCCGAGATCGGAGCCGACCCGGCGTTCTGCGCGGCGGCATCCTGGCCCTCGGAGCTTGCGATGTAGGTCAGGTAGTCGGACACGATCGCGGCGGTGTTCGCGTCGTCGTAGTTCTGGCACGCGATGAGGTAGCTCACCAGGGCGATCGGGTAGACCCCGGCCTCGTCTGTGGCGTAGTCGACCTCGAGGCTGAGGTCGCCCTCGCCGCGTCCCTCGACGAACGGCGACGAGTCGATGATCGCCGCGGCCGCCTCGGCCGAGTACGGCACGAACTCGTCGCCGACCTTGACCGACACGGTGCCCAGGCCCGCGACCTGCGAGGCGTCGGCGTAGACGATGGTGCCGTTTCCGTTGCGGGTCGCGTCGACGACACCCGAGGTGCCCTGCGCGGCCTCGCCGCCATCGATCGGCCACTCGCCGTCGGGCTCGTGGGTCCACGATGCCGGGGCTGCTTCGGCCAGGTAGGTGGTGAACGTCTCGGTCGTGCCGGAGTCGTCGGCGCGGTGCACGGGCGCGATCGCGAGATCGGGCAGCTCCACGTCCGGGTTGTCGGCGGCGATCGCCGGGTCGTTCCAGTTCGCGATGTCGCCGGCGAAGATCGCCGCGATGGTGTCGGTGTCCATGTTCAGCGACTCGATGCCGTCGAGGTTGAACGCGACCGCAACGGGGGAGATGTACAGCGGCAGCTGCACGATGTCGTCGGAGCTGCAGGCGCCGAAGCCGCCGGCGGCGAGCTCCTCGTCGTTGTAGGCGCGGTCCGAACCGATGAGGTTGCTGGCGCCGGAGACGAAGTTCTCACGACCGGTTCCCGAACCGGTCGGCTCGTAGTTGATCGTGACGTCGGGGTTGGCCGTCTGGAAGTTCGCCACCCATGCCTCCTGGGCGGCGGCCTGCGACGAGGCGCCCGTGGCGTTGACGGTCCCGGAAAGCCCGGTCGAGCTCCCGCCGCCGGTGGATTCGGTCGTGGCGGGTGTCTCGTTCGGGGCCGAGCAGCCGGCCAGGGTGAGGGCGGCCAGGGTAGCGGCGGCGCCGAACTGGGCGATGCGGGTGAGCTTCACTGTGTGTCCTTCGGGTGTCTGAGAGCTAAAGGCCCGGTGCGGGGCTCGCCCCGACGCTATGCGGCCTCGCTTACCACAGTGCGCTCAGCGGGTGAACGGAAGGTGAACGGTGTGAAACCCGGGCGTCGTCAGATCTGCGGCTCGTGCGTCTCGATCGAGACGATTCCCGACCCCGGGTTGGTCGCCGAGAGGTGAACCACCGAGAACGAACCGACCTCGAGCGTGGCGGCGCTGTCGAGGTACGCGCCCTTCATAGTGCCGGTCGCCAGCGCCAGCTCGTGCAGGATCGACCCCAGCACTGGCCCGTGACTGCACAGCACCGCGGGCTTGCGGGCACGGACGCGTTTGCCGACGACCGAGCGCACGTCGCCGTCGCCGGCCTCCCAGGCGTCCTGGCCGATCAACGGCGTGCGGGTCACGGTGCGGCCCTGCGCCGCGGCGAACGGCGTCACGGTGGTCACGCACCGCACGGCGTCGCTCGTGACGACCTTGCGCACCCCGAAGGCGCGCAGCGGACCGACCAGGGCGCTCGCCTGGCGGGTGCCCTTCGAGGTCAGCGGACGGGCGGCGTCGGCGCCGTCCCAGTCCTCGCGCGGCGTGGCCTTGGCGTGGCGCAGCACCACGACGGGGAACGTGGCGAGCACGCCGTCGTCGACGAGCCGCAGGAACCCCTCCAGGATCTCGGTGTCGACGGGATAGCTCAGGTACGTGAGCGCCTTCTTCGGGGTCACCCACTCGAGCGCCGCGATCTCCTTGTTCGGCACGAACGCCGACGCGCGGATGGCGTCGTCGGTCGCCTCGGCGGACCAGTAGTGCACGATCTTCTGCTTCTTGCTCGGCATGCGGTAGCGGGACACACCCACCGGAACGCCGAGCGCCACGCGGATGCCGGTCTCCTCGAAGATCTCGCGCGCGGCGGTCTCGGCCAGCGACTCTCCCGGGTCGACCTTCCCCTTGGGCAGGGTCACGTCGGCGTACGCGGTGCGGTGGATGACGAGGATGTGCAGCTTGCCCTCGATCCGTCGCCAGACGACGCCGCCGGCGGCGTAGACGGCGGTGTCCGTCATCGCACCGCCCTCGGCCGACGCCGACGGTGCACCTGGCTCATGGTGTGCTCCTGAAGGTCGACGAGTGGGTTGCCCTCGGCGTCCACGCTGCGCCGCACCCATTCACCTTCGGCGTGAAGGTGCCAAGAACTGATGTCGTCGCTCATCGCGAGGTCGAACAGCTCGATGAGTTCGGTCTTGTGGGCAGGGTCGGCGACACGCACCAGCGCTTCGACACGGCGGTCGAGGTTGCGGTGCATCATGTCTGCGCTGCCGATGTACACCTGCGCCTCGTCGTCGACCCCGAAGGCGAAGATCCGGGAGTGCTCCAGGTACCGGCCCAGGACCGAGCGTACCGAGATGTTCTCGCTCACCCCCGGGATGCCGGTCTTCAGCGAGCAGATACCGCGCACCCACACCTCGACGCGCACCCCTGCCTGGCTGGCGCGGTAGAGGGCATCGATGATCTGTTCGTCGACCATCGAGTTGACCTTGATGCGGATGCGCGCCGGCTTGCCCGCCTCGGCGTTCTTGTGCTGGGTCTCGATGTTGCGCAGTAGCCCTTTGCGCAGGTGCAGGGGGGCGACCAGCAGGCGCTTGAACTTCTTCTCGATCGCATAGCCGGAGAGCTCGTTGAACAGCCGGGTGAGGTCGCGGCCCACCTGCGGGTCGGTGGTGAACAGACCGAAGTCCTCATACAGTCGGCTGGTCTTCGGGTTGTAGTTGCCGGTGCCGATGTGGCTGTAGCTGCGCAGCATCCCGTCTTCTTCGCGGATGACGTGCAGCAGCTTGCAATGGGTCTTCAGGCCGACGAGGCCGTAGACGACGTGCACGCCGGCTTTCTCCAGTTTGCGGGCCCAGACAATGTTGGCGGCTTCATCGAAACGCGCCTTCACTTCGACGAGGGCGAGCACCTGCTTGCCCTTCTCGGCCGCATCGATGAGCGCCTGCACGATCGGGCTGTCACCGGAGGTCCGATACAGGGTCTGCTTGATCGCCAGCACGTGCGGGTCGTTTGCGGCCTGCTCCAGGAAGGCCACCACGCTGGTCGTGAACGACTCGTACGGGTGGTGCACCAGCACGTCGCCCTTGCGGATCGCCGAGAACAGGTCGGGTCGTCCGTTCTGCTCGGCGGGCTGGAAAGCCGGCGGAGTCTTCGGGACGGCCGCCGGGTAGTGCAACTCGGGCCGGTCGATGCGGGCGAGGTCGAACAGTCCGCGCAGGTCCAGCGGCCCGGGCAGGCGGTACACCTCCTGCTCGGTGATGTCGAGTTCGCTCAGCAGCAACTCGAGGGTCACCTCGTCCATGTCCTCGGTGATCTCGAGACGGATGGGCGGACCGAAGCGGCGCCGGAGCAGCTCGGCTTCGAGCGCCTGGATGAGGTTCTCGGTCTCGTCCTCCTCGATGACCACGTCCTCGTTGCGTGTAAGTCGGAACGTATGGTGCTCGAGGATCTCCATGCCGGGGAACAGGTCGCCCAGGTGGTGCGCGATGAGGTACTCCAACGGCAGGTAGCGCGCGCCGGGACCCTCTCCGGGCACCGCCACGAAACGCGGGAGCATGGGCGGCACCTTCAGGCGCGCGAATTCCTGGCGTCCCGTCTTGGCGTTGCGGATGCGCACCGCCAAGTTCAGCGACAGCCCCGAGATGTAGGGGAACGGGTGGGCCGGGTCGACCGCCAGCGGCATCAGCACCGGGAAGACCTGCGACTGGAAGTACTCGTAGAGGTCGTCGCGTTCCACGTCGGTCAGGTCGTCCCAGCGCACCACCTCGATGCCCGTGGTCGCCAGGGAAGGCCGCACCATGTCTGCCCACGCGTGCGCGTGACGAAGCTGCAGCCGGTGCGCCTCGCGGGAGATGTCGGAGAGCACGTCGATAGGGGCGCGCCCCACGTTGGTGGGCACCGCCAGGCCGGTGAGGATGCGTCGCTTCAGTCCCGCGACGCGCACCATGAAGAACTCGTCGAGGGTGCTCGCGAAGATCGCGAGGAAGTTCGCGCGTTCGAGGACCGGCAGAGTCTCGTCCTCGGCGAGCTCGAGCACGCGCTGGTTGAACGACAGCCAACTGAGCTCCCGGTCTTCGTACCGGTTGTCCGGGAGCAGATCGTCGAGCACCTCTACGGCTTCGTCGAAGTCGTCGTCGTCAGCGTCGCCCAGACCGGAGTCGGTCACCTCGATATCGATCATGCTCCCCATCATTGCAGGGTGCGTCGGTCGCTGCTCTACGAGGTGGTCGACGGGGACGACTGCGGCTGAGGCGCCGGGTCGTCGTCCTCGTACACGTTGAAGCGGTAGCCCACGTTCCGCACCGTGCCGATGAGTTGTTCCAGGTCGCCCAGCTTCGCCCGCAAGCGCCGCACATGCACGTCGACGGTGCGTGTCCCGCCGAAATAGTCGTATCCCCACACCTCGCTGAGCAGCTGCTCCCGGGTGAAGACACGCGAGGGGTGCGTGGCGAAGAAATGCAGCAGCTGGAACTCCTTGTAGGTGAGATCGAGCGGCTTGCCGCGGACCTTCGCCGAATACGATGTCTCGTCGATCGAGATCCCCGAGGTCTGCACCCGGGTGGAGACCGGTTCCTTGCTCATCCGCCCGATCGCCAGCCGGATGCGGGCATCCACTTCGGCGGGCCCGGCCCCCACCAGCACGACATCGTCGATGCCCCAGTCGGGGGACACCGCCGTCAGCCCGCCCTCGGTCGCCACCAGCACCAGCGGCGCGTCCAGTCCGGTGGTGTTGAGGATCTTGCACAGCGATTTCGCTCCGACGAGGTCGTTGCGCGCGTCGACGAAGATCACGTCGGCGCTCGGCGCGTTGACCAGCTGGGCCGGTTCGGCGGGGATCTGGCGAACCCGGTGGCTGAGCAGTTCCAGCGCAGGCAGAACCGGCGTGCCGCCGGGAGCGGAACTGAGCACGAGCAGTTGCGCCATGGAAGATCCCTCCCCGGGGACGGCGAACGTGACCCATCCTAGGGCGTTCCCGAGGGGCGGGCCGTGCGGGGCCGGGTCCGGTCCGTCACAATGGAGTCATGTCCACCCGTGAACTCACCCAGCGCGAGAACTTCGTCGGCGTGGTGATCGTGTGGGTCGCCGCGGCCGTCGTCGCCCTCGTCGTCGGCGTCATCGCGCCGCCGGCGTGGCGTTCGGTCTGGATGCTGGTGGGCCTGGGCGGCTGTGTCCTGCTCGCCTTCGGTGTGCAGCTGTGGCACGCGAACCCGCGCGGTTTCATCCTCCGGGTCGCGGCGAGCCTGCTGGGGGCGCTGGCGGTGATGGGGCTCATCGGAATCGGTTTCGGGCTGTCCTCGCTCGCGGTGGCATAACCGGGTCGGCGTAGAGTGGTGCCATGGATCTCTTCGCACTCGAAGCCTTCTTCGTCGGGTTGCTCGGGCTTGCATCGCTCGCGATCGTGTTCGTCTCCGCCGTCGTGATCAAGAACCTGTACCGCGGCCAGCGCTGACGGCCGTGTTCGACCTGCCCACCGATCTGCCGGCCGACCTCGTCCCGCTGTCGTGGCTGCTGGGCGTGTGGGAGGGCACCGGGGTGATCGACTACGAGGCCGACGGTCATCACTTCGCGGGCGAGTTCGCCCATCGGGTGAGCTTCAGCCATGACGGCGGCGATGCCCTCAACTACGCGGCCAGCGCGTGGTTGCTCACGGGCGACGAGGGCCGCACGCCGCTGGTGGCGGAGATGGGGTTCTGGCGGCTGAGTCGCCCCGCCGCGCCCGAAGACGCCGGCCCTGGCCTGCTGCCCCCGGTGAGGCCGCGAGAGCGACCGCGCACCGCCGATGACGTGGAGGGGTTGCGCAACGCCGAGGACGGGTTCGACATCGAGGCATCGATCGTGCACGCCGACGGTGTGAGCGAGCTCTACCTCGGCCAGGTGAAGGGGCCGCGCATCGACCTCGCCACCGACGCCGTGGTGCGGACGGCGGGGGCCAAGCCGTACGCGGCCGCCACGCGCATGCTGGGCTACGTCGACGGCCACCTGCTGTGGGCGTGGGACATCGCCGCGCTCGGTGGCGACCTGGCCTCGCACGCCTCCGCCCGACTGGCACGGGCGGAGTGATGACCGATCCGCTCACGCGCGTCCCCGGGGCTGTCGTCGACGCCGACGGGCTCCTCCACTGCGGCAATCCGTTCGCCGAGCAGCGCGCGCTGGCCGCCGGCACCGCCGTCGCGCCGCTCGGTGACCGCCGCGTGCTCACGGTGTCGGGCCCTGACCGCCTGAGCTGGCTGGACTCGATCACGTCGCAATCCCTCGCCGAGCTCAAGGCCGGGCAGAGCACCGAACTGCTGGTCCTCGACCCGCAGGGCCACGTCGAGTACGCGGCCGCCGTCGTCGACGACGGCGAGCGCACCTGGCTCATCGTCGATCGTGACGACGCCGGCCCGCTACTGACTTGGCTGACGCGCATGCGTTTCCGGTTGCGAGTCGACCCGCAGGACGCGTCGGAGTCCCATCGCGTGGTCGGCGGAACCGCGGACGCGGTCGCGACCCTGGCTGCCGTCTCCGTCTGGCGCGACCCGTGGCCGACCGTGGCGGTGGGTGGATGGGGCTACGCGACCGCCGACCCGTACCCCGGGGCCACCCGCGACTGGGCCGAGGCCGTGGTGTCGGTCGAGACGTTCGCCGCGCTCATCGAGGACATCGTGCGCGGGCAACGCGCCGTGGCCGGGCGTCTGGCCGCGGATGCCCTTCGGGTCGCCGCGTGGCGTCCCCGCTCGGCGGCCGAGTCCGACGGACGCACCCTGCCGCACGAGGTCGACTGGCTCCGCACCGCCGTGCACCTGGACAAGGGGTGCTACCGCGGGCAGGAGACGGTCGCGAAGGTGCATAATCTGGGGCATCCGCCGCGGCGTCTGGCCGCACTGCAGCTCGACGGTAATGACGGCGTCCTGCCCCCGCGCGGCGCCGAGGTGCTGCTCGGCGATAACGTCGTCGGGACGGTGACCTCGGTGGCACAGCACTGGGAGGACGGCCCGATCGCCCTCGCCCTGCTCAAACGCACCGTTCCGGTGGATGCCGGCCTCGTGGTGGCCGTCGACGGCGGCACGGTCGCCGGCGCGCAGGAGGTCATCGTTCCGCCCGATGCCGGGCGCACGGCCGCCGTGGCGCGCATGCCGCGGTTGTCCCGCCGGCGGTGATCGTGGGCGCCCGCGACGAGCTGCCGCCCACCGCACCGATCCGCACCGGCTGGCGCGCCGAGCTCGACCTCCGGCCGCGGTTGGCGCGTCTGCGCGACGCGTGGCCGGCCATCGCGCAACTGGTGGTCGCCACCACCCTCGCCTACGCCGTCGCCCGCGTCGTGTTCGGTCATGCCGCCCCTTTGCTGGCGGTCACCGTCACGGTGACCGGTCTCGGTCTGGCGCGCGACGCGCGCCCCACCCGGGTGCTGGAGACGGTGCTCGGCATGCTTGCGGGGGTGCTCGTCGGCGAGATCACGGTGCTCGCGTTCGGTTCGGGGTGGTGGCAGCTGGCGATCGCTCTCGCGGCGACGCTCGTGGCCGGTCAGTTGCTGTCGCGGCAGCCGAGCTTCACGATCGCCGCGGCGATCCAGTCACTCATCGTGCTGCTCATGCCGGGGAGCGAACCCGGTGCGCGAGTGGTCGACGCGCTCGTGGGGGGAGCGGTCGCCGTCGTGGTCACCGCCATCATTCCGCGCAGTCCGCTGCGCAGGGTGACGGCCGACGGCAAGGCCGTGTTCGCCGCGTTCGACAACGCGATGGGAACGCTCGTGCAGGCGCTGCAGCGCGGCAACCGGCAGCGGGCCGAGCGGGCCCTGGAGAAGGCGCGCCAGCTGCAGGGCCCGCTCGAGCTGTGGCGGGCCTCGATCGAGGGGGGCCTGGCGATCGGGCGGATCTCACCGTTCCTGCGCCGCCAGCGCTCCGAGCTCGCACGGCAGCAGACGATGGGCGCTCAACTCGATCTGGCCATCCGCAACCTGCGCGTCATCGCACGACGCAGCGTGTACCTGATCGGCGACGGCACCGCGCGACCGGTGCCGGCGGAACTGATCGCGGAACTGCGCGGTGGGGTCGGCCTGATCGCGCAGTCGCTGGAGGACATCTCGCTGCAACCGGTCGCGCAGGAGGCGCTCCGGGCGGTCGCGGGGCGCCTCGACCCGGTCGCGCTCGGAACCGGCACGGCGGAGCAGAACATCGTGGCCGAGCTGCGCCCGTTCGTGGTGGATCTTCTCACCGCCACCGGTCTCGACCACGATCGCGCGCACGCGGCCCTGCCGCCGATCTGATCTGGGCGCCCCGCACCTGACGCACCGGCCCGGCACGCCCGGTCAAGCGCGGGGCGCGACGAGGTCCCACGGCACGGTGACCTCGCCCAGCCGCCAGCGCGCTCGGTCCCGCAGCGGCCAGCCCGCGGCGGTCATCGCCGTCAGTGCGGCCCGCCACCGCTGTCCCGGTCCGAACGCGGACGCGGCGACGGCATGGGTCCATTCCGCGTCGAGCGCAGCGAGGAAGGCATGCACCGGCTCGCCCGGGACATTGCGGTGGATCAGCGCTTTCGGAAGCCGTTCGGCGGCGATGGCCGGTGACGGCAGGTCGGCCAGCCGCAACGACAGCGTCAGGGTACGGGGGCCCGCGTCGGATCCGATCGCGATCCAGGTGCACACCCGCCCCATTTCGTCGCAGGTGCCGTCGACGACGATCCCGCCCGGTTGCAGACGTGAGGCCATCCGTCGCCACGCGTCGGCGACGTCCGACTCGTCGTACTGGCGCAACACGTTGACCGCGCGCACCGCGACGGGGCGCCGGTCGGTCGGCACCTCGAAGCCGCCTCGGGTGAAGGCCACGCGGGCATCCGGGGCGAAGGCCGTCTTCCCGGCGCGCACGCGGGCGAGCTGCGAGCGCGCGCCGCTGACCCGTTCGGGGTCGATCTCCACCCCCACCACGTCGACGCCGGAGCGGACGCCCCGCAGCCGTGCTTCCAGTTCGAACGTGGTGACGGCACTGGCGCCGAAGCCGAGGTCGACGACCAGCGGGTCCGCCGCACGTCGGATCACCGGATGCCGCGCCAGCCAGCGGTCGACACGGCGGAGGCGATTCGTTCCGGTAGTGCCGCGGGTGACCCGGCCCACCGGACGTGCTGTCATCCCTTCATGATGCCAGCGCGAGCGTCGATAGGATGGCGGCATGACCGCGCCGTACACGCTGATCCTCCTTCGCCACGGGCAGAGCGAGTGGAACAAGTCGAACCAGTTCACCGGGTGGGTGGATGTCCGCCTCACCGACCAGGGCAAGTCCGAGGCCGTGCGCGGCGGAGAGCTGCTCGCCGAGGCCGGCGTGCTACCGGATGTCGTACACACGTCGCTGCTCAGCCGTGCGATCCAGACCGCAGACATCGCGTTGGACAGCGCGGACCGGCTGTGGATTCCGGTGAAGCGCTCGTGGCGTCTCAATGAGCGGCACTACGGTGCGCTGCAAGGCAAAGACAAGGCGCAGACGCTGGAAGAGTTCGGTCAGGACCAGTTCATGCTGTGGCGCCGGTCGTTCGACGTGCCGCCCCCCGACCTCGCCGACGACTCGCCGTACAGCCAGGTCGGCGATCCGCGCTACGCCGACATCGACGGCGAGGTTCCCCGCACCGAATCGCTGAAACTCGTGATCGATCGGCTGCTGCCCTACTGGGACTCGCAGATCATCCCCGATCTCACGGCGGGCAAGACCGTCTTGGTCACCGCGCACGGCAACTCGCTTCGCGGCCTTGTCAAGCACCTCGACGGCATCAGCGACGCCGACATCGCAGAGCTCAACATCCCGACGGGCATCCCGCTCGTCTACCGGCTCGACGCCTCGCTGCGCCCGATCGGGGCGGGCGAATACCTCGACCCGGAGGCGGCGGCCGCTGGAGCGGCCGCCGTGGCCAACCAGGGCAAGAAGTAGGTCAGCTCGCGTCGGCGGGCCGTGTGATCTCGATGTCGCTGACGATCGCCGCGATCGACTCGGTGTCGGCGGTCCAGTCACCGGTGGCCAGGAACGCGACCTTCTTCGCGACCGATACGGCGTGGTCGGCGAACCGCTCCAGGTAGCGGCTCGCCAGTGTCGCGTCGACGGTGGCGCCGGCCTCACCCTTCCAGTTGTCGCTGAGCACCTTCTCGAATACCGAAATATGCCGGTCGTCGAGTTCGTCCTCGAGGTTGCGCAGGGTGTCCACGAGCGCCAGGTCCTCGGTGCGCAGCAGGTCGCTGAGGGTGCGCGCCACCTCGACGTCGAGCTCGCCCATCTTCTTGAAGGTGCTCTTCAGGCCCTTCGGGATGGCGCGCTCGGGGAACCGCATCCGGGTGAGCTGCGCGATGTGCTCGGCGATGTCGCCCATCCGTTCCAGGGACGTGCTCACCCGGAGCGCGGCCACGACGATGCGCAGGTCGCGGGCGACCGGCTGCTGACGGGCGAGGATCTCGATGGCGAGTTCGTCGAGTTCGACGGCCTTGGTGTCGATGACGCGGTCGGCCTCGATGACCTCCTCGGCCAGGGCGACGTCGCTGGTGGCGAACGAGCGCGTCGCCTTGTCGATCGCGATCGTGACGAGGTCAGCCACCTCGACCAGGCGTGACTGCACGTCTTCGAGTGACTGGTGGAACACTTCGCGCATGGATGGTCCTTACTTGCTGGTGCGGTCCCGGAACTGCGACACGTCGCAGCGCGTGTCCGGTGCGATCTTCTCCCTCGAAGGTTAACGAACGGTGCCGCATCGGTGAACGTCGATCGGATTCGCCCGCGCCGACGCGAAACCGGCGATTCTCGGGTGTTCACCCACCGTACGCTGAGGAGCATGGCTCCGACCCCCGCGATGCTGCTCACCCTGGTTGCCGGGGTTCTCATCGGCGGCGGGATCGTCGGCATCCTCGTGCTGGCGCTGCGAGCCCGCGCGCGGGCGGACGACGAGGCGTCGCGGGAGGTCCCGGACGGGGCCGCAGCGGTGCTGCGCGGCATGGACGATGCGGCCGTCGTCGCCGACGGCTCGTACGCAGTGGTCGCCGCGTCGGCGGCCGCCGAAGTCTTCGGGATGGTGGTCGGCTCCACCCTCATCGAACAACCCCTGCGTACGCTCGTGCGGTCGGCGCGCAGCAGCGGACTGGCCGAGTCCGAGACGCTCAGCCTGCCGCGGGGGACGCTGCCGACCGGGCCTCGCCTGGTGCTGGCGCGGGCGACCGTCATCTCGGCGCGGCTCGTCCTGATCATCCTGCGAGACATCACGGAGCGGGAACGGGTGGAGCAGATGCGGCGTGATTTCGTCGCGAACACCAGCCACGAGCTGAAGACCCCCGTGGGGGCGATCAGCCTGCTCGCCGAAGCGATCGACAGTGCCGCCGACGACCCCGACCAGGTGCGGCACTTCACCGCGCGGCTGTCGGCCGAAGCGTCTCGCCTCGGCCAATTGACCTCGCGCATCATGAGCCTGTCCCGGCTGCAGTCCGCGCAGGACCTCTCCGAGCTGCGGGACGTGTCGGTCGACGAGGTGGTCGCCGCCGCAATCGAGTCGCAGTCGCTCGCCGCCGACGCCGTGGGAATCGACGTGGTGCGGGGTGGGACGCGGGGTCTGGTGGTCCGTGGCGACGCTCAGATCCTCACCGAGGCCGTCGCCAACCTGATTGCGAACGCGATCGCCTACTCGCCGCCGGGGGCGCAGGTCGGCGTCGGCGTCAAAACGGGCGAGGGCACCGCCGAGATCGCGGTGACCGACCGGGGGATCGGGATCCCCGAGGGGGAGCAGCAACGCGTCTTCGAGCGCTTCTACCGCGCCGATCAGGCGCGCAGCCGGCGTACCGGCGGCACCGGGTTGGGGCTGTCCATCGTCAAGCACGCCGTGCAGCGCCACGGCGGCGACGTGCTGCTGTGGTCACGGCCCGGTCGTGGGTCCACCTTTACGGTGCGGTTGCCCGCTTCACAGCCGGTGCCAGCGGAGACGGCGAAGAAGAAGAAAAAGAAGAAGAAGGTCGATCGCGACGGCTCGCGGTCGAAGGGAGAGAAGCCATGACCCGCGTGCTGATCGTCGAGGACGAGCCCGACCTGGCGGATCCGCTGGCGTACCTGCTGCGCCGAGAGGGGTTCGATGTCGAGATCGCCGAAGACGGCCCGGCGGCGCTCACGGCTGTCGGGCACCAGGCGCCCGACATCGTGCTGCTGGATCTGATGCTCCCGGGCATGCCGGGGACCGAGGTGTGCCGGGTGATCCGCTCGACCTCGTCGGTGCCGATCATCATGGTCACCGCGAAGGACTCGGAGGTGGACATCGTCGTCGGTTTGGAGCTGGGCGCCGACGACTACGTCACCAAGCCCTACTCCTCCCGGGAGCTCTTGGCACGCATGCGCGCCGTGCTCCGCCGCGCGGAGGCGGTCGCCCCCGACTTCGACGAGGGGGTGATCGACGGCGGCCGGGTGTCGATCGACATCGACCGCCACACCGTCAGCGTCGACGGTGCGCAGATCGCGATGCCCCTGAAGGAATTCGAGCTGCTCGAGGTCCTGATGCGCAACGCCGGCAGGGTCCTCACCCGCGGCCAGCTCATCGACCGTGTGTGGGGGAGTGACTACTTCGGCGACACGAAGACGCTCGACGTGCACATCAAACGGATCCGGTCGCGGATCGAAGCGAACCCGAGCTCGCCGGTCATGCTCCTGACGGTGCGCGGACTCGGCTACCGGTTCGAGGGCTGAGTCGGTCAGACCGCCGGGACGAAGGGCGCGAGGTAAGGCAGCATCCCGTCCAGCACCGGAACGGAGGTCATCACGCCCGTTCCATCGCCGGACTGGAATGTCATCTCGACATCGGTGCCCGGCACGGATCCCAGGTTGGTCAACTCGATGGGCGCGGTGCCGCCGAAGCCGAGGCTCAGGCTGCTCAGCGCGGGAACCTCCACCCTCTGGTTGGCCCCGGCGAGCCCGACGAACAACGTCTGCGGCTCCATGGTGTCGTTGACGATGGCCGCGAGGAAGTTGCCCGTGGAGCCGTCAGCGTTGGCGACGACGAGGGCGTTGCGCACCTTCAGCGGGCCGGAGGAGTCGGCGATGCTGACGCCCTCGGCCGGGGAGTAAGGAATCGTGGTCGCCTGCGGCGCGATCATGCCGCATCCGGTGGCGCCGAGGACGAGGGCTGCGCCCACGGCGAGCGAGGCGATGACGCGCGATTTCACGGATCCTCCCGAGGTTCCTGACGGTGTGTTCCCCATTGTAGGGGTCACGTCATCGTGACGTGGAGAGGGCTCTCGGTGGGCGGGGCGGGAGGTGCATCGCGAACCTTAGCGTATGTCGCCTGTGGTATCCTGGGGTTTGCCGAAGGGACACAACTGCATGCTTTTTGAGGTTGGCGAGACGGTCGTCTATCCGCACCACGGGGCCGCGACGATCATTGAGGTCAAAGACCGAATCATCAAGGGCGAGACGAAGAAGTACTTGAAGCTCAACGTCACCCAAGGAGACCTCATCATCGAGGTGCCCGCGGACAACGTCGACCTCGTCGGCGTCCGCGACGTGATCGGCAAAGACGGCTTGGAGCAGGTCTTCGACGTGCTGCGCGCCCCCTTCACCGAGGAGCCGACCAACTGGTCGCGTCGGTACAAGGCGAACCTCGAGAAGCTCGCCTCCGGTGACGTCATCAAGGTCAGCGAGGTCGTGCGCGACCTGTGGCGCCGCGATCAGGACCGCGGCCGGTCCGCCGGTGAGAAGCGCATGCTCGCGAAGGCGCGCCAGATCCTCGTGTCGGAGATCGCCCTCGCGCTGAAGTCGGATGAAGAGCATGCCTCGGGCGTTCTGGACGACGTGCTCGCTTCTTGATCGCTCGCTTCTTGATCGCTCGTTTCTTGATCACTGCGCCGCGCTGAGCGGCGCCGCTCCGGGATGATGGTGGGGTGAGAACCCGACCTCCCGGAATCGACCTCTCACGTCGTGATCTCACGCTGGATCTCTCGCGCGTGGTGTGCGTGCTGTTCGTCGTGGTCGTGCACCTGCTCCAGGTGGGGATCGGACCGGACTCGGGCGGCGGGCTGGTCACTTCGCGGCCCGCGGAACAGGAACCGTGGTTCGACGCGGCGACCTGGGTCGGGCAGATCATGCCGCTGTTCTTCGTCGTCGGCGGGTTCGCGGGCGCGGCGGGCTGGGCATCCTGGCTCGCCAAAGGCGGTGACGCGACGGGGTTCATCCGGCTGCGCACGCTGCGTCTGGCCCAGCCCGCACTGCCGTTGATGGTGTTCTTGGCGGTCGTGCTCACGGCGGTCACCGTCGCCGGTCTCGCGCCCGACCTCGTCGCCGCGGCGGCGGTGGGCGCGGGGATGCCGCTGTGGTTCCTCGCAGCGTACCTCATCTGCCAGGCCGCGCTCCCGGCGCTGGTGCGCGCGCATCGGCGGGCACCGGTAGCCACCGTCGTCGGGTTGACAGCCGGGGTGGTCTTCGTCGACGTCCTGCGGTTCTCCACCGGTGTTTCGGAGTGGGGGCTGCTCAATCTGCTGTTCGTGTGGCCGCTCATCCAGCAGTTCGGGTTGTGGTACGCCGACGGGTGGTTCGATCGGCGGCGTCCGCTCACCCTCGTGGCGATCGCGGCAGCCGGGTACGCGACGCTGTGGCCGTTGACGGTGTGGGGGCCGTACTCGACCAGCATGCTCGGCAACCTCAACCCGCCCACCGTGCCGCTGGTGGTCCTGGGGCTGTCGCAGGCCTGCCTGTTGCGTGTCTGCCGGCCCGCGTTGGCCCGGGTCATGGCCTGGCGCGCCTCGCGCGCCGCGGTGTTCGTGCTCGGCTCGCGCCTCATGACGATCTACCTGTGGCACCTTCCGGTCATCCTGGCCGTCACCGGGGTGGCGCTGCTGATCCCGGGAGCGGCACCGACCCCGTCGAGCCCGGCCTGGTGGTGGACGAGGCCGCTGATGTTCGTCGTGGTGATCGCGGTGCTGCTCGCGCTGTCGGCCGTCGCCGGTCGCTGGGAGACGATCCGGGACCTCGGGCCGGTTCCGCCGCCTGTCGTCGTCGCCGTCGCGTGGCTGTGTGCGTTCCTGCCGCCGTTCGCGGTGATGCAATGGTCGCTGAACGTCTGGTTCGCGGTGGGCGGCGCCGTTTTGCTGGCGGTGTCGGTCGTGCTGTTGCGCGGAACACGGGATCGATCGCTAGCCTCGGTGTCATGACCATCCTCGCCGTTCCCCGCGTGGCCGTGATCGTCGTCGCGGCGGGGTCCGGGACCCGGTTGAGCGGGGCGGGACCGAAGGCGTTCGTCGGCCTGGGCGAACACAGCATTCTCCGGCACGCGCTGCGCGGGGTGTTCGCCGGCCCGCCCGCGCAGGTGGTCGTCGTCGCCCCGAGCGACCGTGTCGGCGATGCCCGCACCGAGGCGGACGAAGCTGCCGGGTCGCGCGGCGACCTGGTGACCGTCGTCGCCGGGGGGCAGACGCGCCAGGCCTCGGTCGCCGCCGGACTCGGGGCGGTCTGGCCGGATGTGCAGACGGTGTTGGTGCACGACGCGGCCCGCGCGCTCACGCCACCGGACGTGTTCGCGCGCGTCATCTCCGCCGTCGCGAGTGGGCAGGATGCCGTGCTCCCGGTGCTTCCAGTCGTCGACACGCTGAAGAGGGTCGCCGCTCAGACGGTGGTGGCGGCGGTGGACCGCGCCGATCTGGCGTCGGCACAGACGCCGCAAGGGTTCCGCCGCGACATCCTCGATCTCGCTTACCGCGACGCGACTGCGGAGTTCACCGACGACGCCGCGCTGGTGCAGGCGGCCGGGTTCCCCGTGTTCACCGTGGCCGGTGACGAACGCGCGTTCAAGATCACCACGCCGAGTGACCTGGAGCGCGCCGAAAGCCTCGTCTCGCCGATCACCCCGGTGCACCCGGCCGTGCGCTCGGCCGCGCCGCGGGTCGGCATGGGCACCGATGTGCACGCCTTCGGCGGTGCGGGCACGCTGTGGCTCGCGGGAGTGGAGTGGCCGGGGGAGCGCGGGTTGCACGGCCACTCCGACGGCGACGCGGTCGCGCACGCGATCGTGGATGCCGTGTTGGCCGCCGCAGGGCTCGGCGACATCGGTACGCAGTTCGGCACCGAGCATCCCGAGTACGCCGGAGCGCACGCCGCGGCCTTCCTCGGCCGGACGCGGGAGCTGGTCGAGGCCGCGGGCTACCGTATCGGGAACGTCTCGGTGCAGGTGCAGGCCAACCGGCCGCGCTTCGCCGCTCGCCGCGCCGAGGCCGAGCAGGTGCTGTCGGCTGCGCTCGGCGCACCCGTGGCGGTGTCGGCGACGACCACCGACGGCCGGGGGTTCACCGGCACCGGTGACGGCGGCGCCGCCTTCGCGGTGGCGGTCGTTCTGCCGCTGTGACGGTCGCCGCCGGCGGAGCGGCGTCGTGCGCCCGGCGGTCCACCCGGTCGGGTGCGGGGAGGCGCCCGTGCCGGCGCAGCGGGTGAGGCGCGTTCGGGAGGGGTTCTGCGTTGTGGAGGGCCGGTTCGGCGGGGATGGTCCTCCCGAGAGTGGTCCTCCTCCCGGGGCGCGGGCGGCGAGCGCTGTGGTCGATGTCGGGCGGTCAGGCTTCGACTGCGTACGGCTCGGGATCGCGCGGCGCGCGCGAGAACGCGGCGAGCAGCACCAGCCCGGCCGCCAGCACCACGAGCCCGACGATGGCGGTGTCCGTGAGCGTCTCGCCCAGCACGAGCACACCGAGCACGCCCGCCGTCAGCGGTTCGGCGAGGGTGAGGGTCGCGGCCGTCGCCGCGGTCAGCCGCTGCAGTCCCCAGGTGAACAGCGTGTAGGCGACGGCGATCGTGGCGAGGCCCAGCCAGAGGCTGAGCGTCAGCCCGTCGGGGGCGGCGAGCCACCCCAGATCGGTGAACGGGGCGGCACAGGCGCCGCAGATCGCCGATCCGCCTCCCATCGCCCCTGCGACGGTGAACGGGTCCCATCCGGCATCCATCAGCCGCCGCTGCGCGTTGGCGAACACGGCGAACGAAGCGCCCGCCCCGAGCGAGCCCATGATGCCGAGAGGGTCCGCACCGTCGGAGCCGCCACCGTTGACGACCAGCAGGGCGACGCCGATCGTCGCCAGGGCGGTCGCGGCCATCCACGCCCGCGAAGGCAGCCGCCGGGTCAGCGCCCACTCGAGCAGGCCCGCGAGTACCGGCGCAGAGCCGAGCGCGATGACCGTCCCCACGGCGACACCGCTGCGGGCGGTGCCCAGGAAGAACAGCGGCTGATAGGCGGCCAGACAGACGCCGGTGATGGCCATGAGCGCGAAGGCGCGCCGCGTCAGTCGTGGCGGCGCTGCCTGCCGCATGCGCTGCCCGCGGCCGATTCCGAGCCCGATCACCGCCAGCGCGGTGCCGCCGATCACCAGGCGGGCGACGCCGACCGACAGCGGCGTGCTGCCGTCCGGACCGAGCGCCTGCGCTGTGCCCGTCGTGCCGAACAGCACGGCGGCGGCCAGCACGGCGAGAACGGGGATCATGCTTCCCGTTCTACACGCTGGCCGGCCCAGCCAGTGCAGTCGGGGGATGCCGCCACCGGAACCGGTCGCCCGTGCCATGCTGTCTCCGTCAGGACTGCCACGGCACTGCTGCAGCGAATCCCCCGCGCCGATCCGGTTCGACCGACACGGTCGATCAGCTGTTCTGGCTCGATCAGCGAGGGCGGGTCGCTGCCGCGATCCTTACCGACGGGAGTGCGCGGGACTCCAGGCTCGACAGTGACCCGGCGCTGCGGGTGGCGACGGTTCCCGGCACGTCGATCGACAGGGTAGCCGCGGTGCTCGACGTCGGCAGGGCGCACGCCGCGTCGCTCGGCATCGACGCGGTCTCGCCCGAGGCCGATCGTGAGGATGCCGCCATGCAGGCCTCTCGGATTCGAGCGCGGATTCGAGCGGGTCGAGGACGCGCTCATGCTGGCTCGACCTCGCCGATCGCCCCGCTGTGAGCGCACTGGTGGACGGCTACGCGTTGCGCGACCTCCGGCCCGCTGCGCCGCAGCCTCGGGTGCGTGCGGCAGCGTCGCACCGATCTGCTGAGCGGTCCGGCGCGCTCGTGATCGCACGTCACGACCCGCGCCGCGCGCACCCCGTCGGTAGGCTGTTCTGGTGACGGTTCGGCTCTATGACACCAAGGCGCAGGCGCTGCGCGATTTCGCGCCGATCGACCCGTCGAATGTCACCATGTACGTGTGCGGTCCGACGGTGCAGTCGGGTCCGCACATCGGTCACCTGCGGGCGGCGCTCGCGTTCGATGTCATGCGGCGCTGGCTCGACCGCCGCTTCGGGCGCGTCACGTTCGTCCGCAATGTCACCGACATCGACGACAAAGTGCTCGAAAACGCCGTTCACCCTGACGAACCGTGGCTCGACGAGCCGTGGTGGGCGCTGGCATACCGCATCGAGCAGGAGTTCACGCAGGCGTATGCCGCCATCGGCATCCTCGCGCCGACGTATGAGCCGCGCGCGACCGGTTCGATCCCGCAGATGATCGAGCTCATCGAGGCGCTCATCGCCAGGGGGCACGCGTACGCCGTGGCGGGCAGCGTCTACTTCGACGTTCCCTCGTGGCCCGACTACGGCGCTCTCACCAACCAGCGGGCGGGGACGCTCGACGCCTCTCCCGACACGGATGCCGGAAAGCGCGACCCGCGCGATTTCGCGCTGTGGAAGGCCGCCAAGACCACCGAGCCCGCCGATGCCGCGTGGGCGTCGCCGTGGGGGCCGGGGCGGCCGGGCTGGCACATCGAGTGCTCGGCGATGAGCCGCCGCTACCTGGGTGCGGAGTTCGACATCCACGGCGGCGGGCTCGACCTGCGCTTTCCGCACCACGAGAACGAACTGGCCCAGTCGACCGCCGCCGGCGACGCGTTCGCGCGCTACTGGGTGCATAACGGACTGGTCACCGTCGGCGATCAGAAGATGTCGAAGTCGCTCGGCAACTTCGTGCTCGCCGCCGACCTCCTCGAAGAACACGATCCGTTGGTCGTGCGATATGCGCTGCTGGCCGCGCACTACCGGTCGAGCCTCGACATCGGCGACAGCACCTTCGCCGAGGCGGAGGCCTCGTTGGAGCGCATCTCCGTCTTCCAACAGCGGGCGGTGCGGGCGGTCTTCCCGACCGAGGCCGGCGGGTTCTCGTTCTTCGGGGCGCAGGTCCCGGCGGCTTTCGCGGCGGCGATGGATGAGGACCTCGGCGTGCCGCAGGCGCTCGCAACGCTGCACGAGACCGTCCGCGCAGGCAACGTCGCGCTCGATGCCGGCGACCTCGAGGACGCGCGTGCGGCCTTCACCGCTGTCTCGTCGATGACGCAGCTGCTCGGCATCGATCCGATGGCCTGGCCGACGCGGTGGAAAGCCGACGCTGAGCGCGGGATGGGCGCCCTCGACGCTCTTGTGCGCACCATGATCGACCAGCGCGCCCAGGCACGCGCGAGCAAGGACTGGGCGACAGCCGACCGCATCCGTGACGCGATCGCGGCGGCCGGAATCGCCCTCGAAGACGGTCCCGACGGGACCCATTGGAGTGTGGAGCGTGGCTAAGCCGGGAAACCCGTCGGCAGGACGGGGCAAGAAGAAGGGGCCCACGAAAGGCACGGGCGGGAAGAACCGCCGTTCTTTGGAAGGACGCGGCCCCACCCCGAAGGCCGAGGATCGCGCCTGGCATCCGGCTGGCAAGCGCAAGGCCGCCCAGGAACGATTCGCCGCCGCCGGCGGCAAGCCCAAAGCGCGCTCCGCCAATGTCAACCGCGCCCCCAAGAACAAGAGCGACGACACCGAGACCGTGACGGGGCGCAACAGCGTGCTGGAGGCGCTCCGGGCGAAGATCCCCGCGACGGCGTTCTATGTCGCGCAGCGCGTCGAAATGGATGACCGCGTCAAGGAGATGCTGTCGATCGCGACTCACCGTGAGATCCCGGTACTGGAGGTCACCCGGCAGGAACTGGACCGCATGGCCGGGTTCGACGGGGTGCACCAGGGCGTCGCGCTGAAGGTACCGCCGTACGACTACCCGCATCCGCAAGACCTGATCGAGCGGGTGTTCGACGACGGTGAGGTGCCGCTCCTGGTGGCGCTGGACGGGGTGACCGACCCGCGAAACCTCGGCGCGATCATCCGTTCCACGGCCGCGTTTGGCGGGCACGGCGTCGTCATCCCGCAGCGTCGCTCCGCCGGGGTGACCTCGGCGGCATGGAAGACGTCGGCGGGCGCAGCGGCGCGCATCCCGGTCGCGATGGCGGCCAACCTCACCACGACGCTGAAGGAGCTGAAGAAGCAGGGTGTGTTCGTGCTCGGTCTCGACGGCGGCGGTGATGTGTCGCTGCCAGCGCTGCAACTGGCCGACCGGCCCGTCGTCGTGGTCGTCGGGTCCGAGGGCAAAGGGCTGTCGCGCCTCGTGACGGAGACGTGCGACCAGATCGTGTCGATCCCGATCTCCTCGGCCGCCGAGTCGCTCAACGCCGGCATCGCGGCATCCGTTGCGCTTTACCAGGTGGCGACGATTCGCGCGGCCTCGAAGTGATGCGGGAATCAACCCGCGCGTGACAGGGTTGGGTTCCACGAGCACACCGCCACGAAAGGACACCCATATGACTCGCATCGCCGTTCTGGGAGGGACCGGATACGCCGGCCGTCACATCGTCGCCGAAGCCGTCGACCGAGGACACACCGTGTTGTCGATCGCGCGCAACCTGCCCGCCGAGCGGGTTCCCGGGGCCACCTATCAGGAGGGGACGCTGCTGGACGTACCGGCTCTGGCGGCGGAGCTGCAGGGCGTCGAGGTACTCGTCTCGGCCATCGCCCCGCGCGGCGACATGCTCGGCAGCGTGCGTCCGAACCTGGAGGCGCTGTGGTCGGTGCTGCCCGACGAGGTGCGCGTCGGTGTCATCGGCGGGGCCGGGGGGAGCCTGGTCGCCGAGGGCGGGCCGCGGGTGATCGACAGCGGATTCCCGGAGGCGTTCAAGGCGGAGGCGCAGGAAGCGATCGGCATCCTCGACGACCTGCTGGCCGAAGCATCGGGCCGGGACTGGTTCTTCGTCCACCCGGCGGGTGGTTTCGGGTCCTTCGCCCCGGGGGAGCGCACCGGGAAGTACCGCACCGGCGGCGACGTGATCGTGACCGACGAGAACGGCGAATCGTTCATCTCCGGCGCCGACCTGGCCATCGCAGTGCTCGACGAGATCGACGATCCCGCACACCACCGCGCCCGCTTCACCGTCGGCTACTGAACCCGCCTCACACCAGGTCGCGCCAGTCCAGCGCGCGCGTGATGGGTCCCGGCTCGGGGACGTCGTCGTCGTCCTGGATCACCGGAAACGGCATCGTCTCGGTTGGCGGTCCCATCACGGTCGCCTCGTCGCGCCGGTGGCGAAGCTCGGTGTCGATGTACGACGACACCGCTTCGGCGATCGGGACCGACGCGCCGCGTTCCTGCGAGGTGTACCACCGGTGCTCCAGGACCTGGTGGTACACCTCGGCGGGCTCCAGCTTGGCGCGCAGGTCCCACGGGATGGCCTTCACGACCGGCTCGAACACGCGCGTGAGCCACTCGTGCGCGTCCATCTCCTCGTCCGTGCCGACCCGGGCCACGCGGGCACGGAACTCATCGAGGTCGTTGAGCAGGCGCCGGGCCTGGTTCTCCTCCACGTCGAGTCCGGTCAGGCGCAGCAACCGGCGCTGATGGTGCCCCGCGTCGACCACCTTCGGCTGGATCGACACCGTCGTGCCGTCGCCGGTGGTCTCGATCGACATCTCGCCGATGTCGAAGCCGAGTTCGTTCAGCCGATGCACGCGCTCGCTGATGCGCCAGGCCTCGTTGGCAGCGAAGGTCTGCTGGTCGCGTAGCGCGCCCCAGAGGGAGTGGTACGCGGTGAGGATGCCGTCGGCGATGGCCAGGGCGTCCACGCCGCCTTCCAGCCGGCCCCCCGCGGCGAGATCCATGATCTCGCCGGCGATGTTGGTGCGGGCGACGTCGAGGTCGTGTTCGCGCTGTCCGCGGGTGAGCCCGCTCTCGTGCAGTTCGCCGGTCTCGGCGTCGACGAGGTACGCGGCGAACGCGCCCGCGTCGCGGCGGAAGAGAGTGTTCGACAGTGACACGTCGCCCCAGAAGAATCCCACGTTGTGCAGCCGTACCAGGAGGGCCGCGAGGGCATCGACGAGACGCGTCGCGGTGTCGGGACGCAGCACATGGGTGAAAAGGGCCCGGTAGGGGAGCGAGAAACGCAGGTGAGAAGTGACGAGGGCGGCGGGCAGTGCCTCGCCTTTCGCGGAGCGCCTTCCGTCGATGACGGCTACGCGTTCGACGCACGGCACGACGAGGCGACCGAGGGAGCCGAGCATGTCGTACTCTCGGCGGGCCATCGCCGCGGTGGTCTCCTTGACGGCGACCACCCGCCCGGACAGGTCCGCGAAGCGCACGAGGTGTCGCGAGAGCCCTTTGGGCAGGCTCACGACCGTGTCACGGCTCCACTCCGAGAGGGGAGTGGACCACGGCAGCGTCAGCAGACCGGCATCCGCGCTGCTGGCGGTGATCGTGAGGGAATCCACTACGTCGGCCCCCGGGTCGATATTGGGTGAGGATACGACACGACGCAGGGGGTCTGATGACCCGCCTGCGCCGCGCTGCGTCGGTGTCGGTCAGGCCGAGGCGACGGCCGCCTCACTGATGCGCTCTCCGGACTCGACGTCGAACACGTGCACGTGTCCGGGGATCGGAGCCAGGATGACGGTGTCGCCGGCGTCGGGGTGCCGGCGTCCGTCGACACGAGCCACGATGTCGGTGCGGGTGCCGTCGATCTCGGTGTGGCCGTACAGGTACCCGTCGGCGCCGAGCTCTTCGACGAGGTCGACGTCGACGGTGAGGCCCTGGCGGTCCTCCGGGTTGACGACGATGTCCTCCGGACGGATGCCGAGGGTGACGTTGGCCCCGTGGGCTTTGCCGAGGGTGTCCGCCTCGACTCCGACGAGCTTGGTGCCGAACTGCACGCCGCCCGAGGTGATCGGTACGGGGAACAGGTTCATGGCGGGGGAGCCGATGAATCCGGCGACGAACACGTTGCTGGGGCGCTCGTACAGGTCGCGCGGGGTGCCGACCTGCTGCAGCAGACCATCTTTGAGGACGGCGATACGGTCACCCATCGTGAGCGCTTCGGTCTGGTCGTGCGTCACGTAGACGGTGGTCACGCCCAGCCGGCGCTGCAACGACGCGATCTGGGTTCGCGTCTGGACACGCAGCTTCGCGTCGAGGTTCGACAGCGGCTCGTCCATGAGGAACACCTGCGGCTGCCGGACGATCGCGCGACCCATCGCGACGCGCTGACGCTGACCGCCCGAGAGCGCCTTGGGCTTGCGGGTGAGGTACTGCTCCAGGTCGAGCAGCTTGGCCGCTTCCAGCACGCGCTGGGCGCGCTCCTCCTTGCCGACGCCGGCGATCTTCAGCGCGAAGCCCATGTTCTCGGCGACGCTCATGTGCGGGTACAGCGCGTAGTTCTGGAACACCATCGCGATGTCGCGGTCCTTCGGCGGGACGTCGGTGACGTCGCGGTCGCCGATGAGGAT
>NZ_JBKEAY010000066.1:0-24732 GCF_047972865.1 Microbacterium sp. | reverse complement strand
AGAGAGCGAGCGTCAGCGTGTTCCCGGAGAGCGTGCCCCCCGTGCATGACCACGCACCTGCGGCGTAGCCGTCGGGGCCGTCGGACTCGGCGAGGGTGTACTCGCCCGCGTTGACCGCAGCGTCGGTCACCGCGTCTGCGCCGGTGGCGCCGCTGATGGTGACCGGACCGGTCGCCGACAGGGTCCAGTCGGTCGCGACAGCGTCGCCGCCGTTGTCGTTGGTGACCTGCTTGACCAGGGTCAGCTGGGGAGCGACGTCGTCGTTCGTGATCGTGCAGACCACCTCGGCACCATTGGCCACCGCGACGACACCGTCGGTCACGGCACCGCCCGTGCACATCCAGGCAGTCGCGTCGTACCCGGCAGGACCAGTCTCCGACAGGGTGTAGTCACCGGAGATCACGTCGACCCCGGTCACCGCTGTCGCCCCCGAGATCCCGGAGATTCCGGTGGTCGGGCCGGCCGCCGACAGGCTCCACTGCGACGCATCCAGGGTGCCGCCGTTGTCGTTGACGACATCCTTGATCAGGGTGAGGTTCCCCGGGGCGTCCTCGTTGCGGATCGTGCAGGTCGCGCTCTCACCGTTACCCAGCGAGAGCTGATCGACACCGTCGAAGGTGCCGCCGGTGCAGCTGATCGAATCGAGTTCGTAGCCAGCCAGCGCGTCCTCACCGATCGTGTAGGTTCCGGCCGCGACGGCGGCCGCCGTCACCGAGGGGTCGCCCTCACTGCCCGAGATGTCTTGCGGACCGGATGCCGTCAGCGTGAAGTCGCTGTCGATGGCGGTGCCGCCCCACGAGTTGTTGACCTCTTTGAGCAGCGTGAGTTCGGCGGGCCGGTCGTCGTTCGTGATGGTGCAGACGACCTCTGCGCCCGCCGCGACCGCCACCGAGTCGCCGGTGAGGGTCCCCCCGGTGCAGCTCCACGCACCCGCGGCGTAGTCACCGGCGAAGCCCGCGGCGGTCGTCTCGGACAGGGTGTACGAACCGGGCGCAACCAGGCCCGTGACGCCGTCGATCCCGTTGAGGACCTCGGTGCCGCCGTCGGTGGCCGTGAGGGTGAAATCGGTGAGCTCGGCGGTGCCGCCGTGGTCGTTGACGAGGTTCTTGTGCAGCGTGAGCGAGGTGACGACGTTGGTGATCTCGCAGCTCGGCGCGGCGGCCCCGGTCGACGACGGGAACATCGGGAACATCGTGCGCACCGCCGGGTCGCCGACGGTGGTGTAGGCGCCGTTCTCGTACAGCGTGATCGTCTTGGTCGGCCACCCCGCTTCGTAGAGGTCCTGGTAGGTGCACTGCACGGTGTCGAGCGTGACCCCGGGCGGGAGACTGCCGGTGAGCTCGCTCACCCGGTAGTCGGGTTCGGCGATGACGTTCTGCCACGTGTGCGTCTGGCCGGCACCGATCTCCGCCTCGATCGCGGCCGTGGTCGGCGGCGTCTCGCTCTCGGCGACGGTGCCGACCAGCGTGTCGTCGTGCACCGTGAGCCCGTCGGCTTGGTCGACCCGGTAGGTGAAGGTCTGACCCTCGGGCACGGTGCCGCCGGTGACCACCTTGCTCACCTCGAGCGAGTTGCACGTGTTGATCTCGATTGGCGCGCCGACGAAGTAGTCCTGCAGCTGAGCGGTCTGATTGTTTCCGGTCCGGGTGAGCACGGCACCGGTCGTCACGTTGACGCATTCCGTCGCGGGGAGCAGCCCCGAAGCGGTGAGGTCGATGGCCGATTCGCCGAACGTGCCTTCTTCATCAGCGGCCGAGACCTGACCGTACGCGGCTTCGTAGTAGAGCCCGCTGGGCGCGGTCTCCCACTGCAACCCGTTCCACTCCAGTGCGTTGATCGAGATGCCCGTGCCGTTGGCGTCGTAGTCGAACTGCAGGATGTAGTCGTCGGCGCGGCCGGCCAGGGGGCCTTCGAGCAGCTGGTAGATCGTCAGGTCACCGGTGCCCTCGGGCGAACGGCTCCAGTACTGGTAGAGGATGATGTGCTGCTGACCGCCCACCTGCACGATCTCGTAGGCAACACCCGACGAACACAGATCGCCCTTCTTGTTGACGTTGATGGGCTGGATGTTCCAGGTGAGGGCGTCAACCGTGTTGCTGCCGCTGAATCCACTCGGGTCCGGTTGCGCCGTCCCGCCCGGGACCACACAGTATTCATCCCCCGCGTTGGCGTCGATGATGCCGGTCGAGGCGCTGGCACCGCCGCTGGTCGGCGTGTACGGCCCGTACGGCGACACGAGGACACCGTCCCAGTCGTCGGCGCCGGACATGTTGCCGTCGATCTCGAACTTCGTGACGATGTCGGGCAGACCCGATGCCGGCGGTTGCGGCAGCGTCGCGGCAACGGCCGTCGAGCCCATCGTCGTGACCATCACGGTCGTTGCGAGGGCTGCGGCGAGTACTCGCCAGCCCTTGGGCGTGCGTGATGGGCGGTTTTTTGGCGCAGCGTAAGACATCTTGCTCCCGAGTTGGGCACCGGATTACAGCGTCGTATTCCTCGGCCACACACGTCACCGATGGTGCATATCGGATCTGCGCTCACCCCACCGAGAAGGTGTATGCGAGCCAATGTACCGCGATATATCTCTCGCTGCCAAGCCTGCGATATATCGGTCGTGATACGAGCCCGAATGACCACAACGCCGTTCATGTGATCGACCGGCACCGTGCGAGCGCCGGTCGGCACCTTCTTTTTTCGCGCCTTACACGCCGATGCGGCCGACGGGGTCACCCGTCGGCCGCACCGTGAGAACAGCTCAGTCGTTGCCGATCTTGCCGTCGATCGAGTCGCGCACACCGTCGATCTTCTCGTCGACGGAGTCGGGCGTGAGCTTCTTCACGAACCCGGCGGCGGCGTCGAGCACGTTGTCGCTGACCTGCTCGGCCTGGTCGGAGTTGAGGGCATCCTCAACCTTGTCCTTGTTCTGCTCGTAGAGGTCCTTGCCCTTGTTGACGAGGTCATCGATTCCCATGTGTTGTCCCTTCGGGTATGCGGACAGTCCCGCGGCGATCAGTCTGACCCGGATCGCCGGGCGTCGCAAGTACTACTAAGCGGTGAGACTCGCTTCATGGCGCGCAATCACGCGTTCGTCACGTGCGGCGACGATGGCGCGGAGCACGAGCGCGCACATCACACCGATCGTGGCGCCGAGCGAATTGGCGATCACGTCGGCCACGGTGGCGTAGCGCTCGGCGAGGAACGTGCGCTGAATGAGCTCGATCGCGGTGGACAGCACCGGCCCCAGCAGGAACATCACCGGCCACGCACGCAACGGCAGCGCCAACCCGAACAACACCCCGAGCGGGAAGAACAATGCGATGTTCGCGCTGAACTCAATGAACTCGTAATCGATGAACGTCGGAACACCGCGCTCATGGAGTTCTTGGATGGCACGTTCCAACAGGTGCACGACGGGAGCGTCGACCGGGCTCGGCGAGAAGACGAGGAACGCGACCCATCCGCCGTACCCGACGGCCAGCAGCCAGGCCAGGAAGAGGCGCGGGCCGCTGGTACGGGTGTCTGCAGCTGTCGTCATCGCACCGATCCTAACCGGCGCACCTGCGCGATCAGTGGGCGCTGGCACCCGGGGCGATGACCGCCCTGAAGGTGCGGAACAGGATCTGGATGTCCTGCGTGAACGACCAGTTCTCGACGTAGTAGAGGTCCAGCCGCAGCGCGTCTTCCCACGACAGCTCAGACCGGCCGCTGACCTGCCACAGACCGCTCATGCCCGGCTTGACCAGCAGCCGGCGGTGGGCGTCGTCGTCATACAGGGCGACTTCGGCTTTGCGCTGCGGGCGCGGGCCGACCAGGCTCATGGTTCCCGCGAGCACGTTGAACAGCTGCGGGAGTTCGTCGATCGAGTACTTGCGGATGAACCGGCCCACGCGGGTGATGCGGGGATCGTCGGCGACTTTGAACAGGGGCTGCTCGGCGGTGCCCTGATCGTCGAGCAGACTCGCCAGTTGCGCGTCGGCCCCCTCCGCCATGGAGCGGAACTTGCTCATGCGGAACGGTCGACCGCGCCGACCGATGCGCTCTTGCCGGTAGAAGACAGCTCCGCGCGAATCGAGGCGGATGGCGATGGCCGTGAGGAGCATGATCGGAGACAGCACCACGGTGAGCACCGCGGCGCCGACGAGGTCGAAGGTGCGCTTGGCGAACCGTTTGCCGCCTTCGAGCGTGGGGTATTCGACGTGGATCAGCGGCAGCCCCGCGACGGGGCGGGAGTGGATGCGGGGGCCGGCGACGTCGGTGAGGGCGGGGGCGACGACCAGGTTGGCGTCGCGGTCGGCGACCTCCCACCCGAGGCGGCGCACGGCGGCGGGGTCGAGGTCGTCGGCGCCGACGAGGATGACGGTGTCGGCGTCGACGGCATCCATCGCTTGCACGGCGTTGCCGTACCCGCCGACGACGGGGATCCCGTCGATGTGGGCGGGCAGCCGCCCGCTGCTGACCACGCCGACGATGTCGAAACCAGTACGGCCGGCGCGGCGGATCGCCTCGATGATGTGCTCGGCTTTGGCGGGCTCGGCGACGACGACCGCGCGGTACACGTACTTCTCGCGTCGTTGCTGTGCGCCCAGCCATTGCCGCCACAGCCAGCGCGAGAGGACGAGCGCGACAGCCCCGAGGGGCAGGGCGACGAGGAACAGTGCGCGCGAGATGTCGGCGCGCAGGAAGAACGCGAGGGCGACGAACACGGCGAACACCAGCGCGGTGGCGCTGACGATGCGCCGGTACTCGAGCACACCGTCGCCGACAATGTGCTTGTCGCGGGTCTCCAGCACGCTGAGCGCGAGGAGCCACGCGAGGCCGATGACCACGAGGACCGCCCAGTACGGCACGCGCGCACCACCGGACCACGCGATGTGACTGCGCAGGGAGGGAAGCGCGACGGCCGCGAACACGAGCAGCACAGCGACCACCACGACGACGTCGCTGTAGACGAGACGTGCCGCGTAGCGGGCGGGCCAGTCACGCGACGATCGCCGCTGACGGACCACGGTGGCAGCACGACGGAGGCGTTTCTCGGCACGCTTGACACCACCGTCAGCGACGAGGCGAACGGTGGCAGCGGGGTGCTCGACAGCGTTTTCCAACACTCGTCACTTCTGCTTTCCGCCCGGTTGGGGACTCGGGCTCCGCGGAATAAGGCTACCCGATTACCAAAAAAGCGCGAGCGCTGCGGCGACACGCCACGGCGTGGCACGTTGCCTCAGATCGCGGGGAGCGTCTCTCCAGCTACCGCGGCCAGAAGCGACCGCGCATCAGCCACGATACCCGCGGTGTCGGCGCGCCGCTGCTCGAGCCATCTCGCGCTGAGACCGTCGATCTGCCCCGTACTCGCGCCGCGATCACACGTCGCCCACGTAGCCCCGAGGGCATCGAAGTGGCGCTGGATCTTGTCAGTTGCTGCCTCGCACCACGCCAACGGCACAGCGCCCTCCGCCGCAGCGATCAGCAGCGCGTGCAATCGGTCACTGAGAATGACCGAGGCACCCGCATACTCGTCGCGCACCCGCTGTTCCTGCACGGCGTGGGTTCCCTCCTCGAAAACCACCGCGCGCCCACCGAGGACCGCCGCCAACTCGCGCGCCCGCGCCGAGTCCCGGCCCACCTGGGCGATCACAACGGTCTCGACCTCCAAACGCGCGCTGCAACGGCGCACCGCGTCGAGCCATTCGGGCGTCGGGTACGGACGATCACTACGGAGGCTGACGACCAGTGATGTGCGGGGCCGGGATGCACCTCGAGAATCGAGCCCCAGGGCCCAATCCGGCATCCAAGGCGCATGCTCGAAGATGCGGCTGGTTTGCCCATCCCGCCAGCGCACCTCGTCGCAACTGCGAAAAAGTGCCCGGAACAACCAGGTGCGCCGCGCGACCAGCCGCGGGACCGCGGCCCCCAACCACACCACTCGGACTCCGCGCCATCGCATCGCACGCAACCAGGGCACCAGGGCGAGCATCTTGACCGTGTACGAACCCGACATGCTGAACTCGCCTGCGTTGACCGCGATGACACTGGGACGAGCACCACGGAACCCGGAGACCAACCAGGGCACAAATGAACGGCACACGGAGTCAGTCGTGGCCAGCCCCAGGCCGCTCACGAAGGAATCACTGGCGGGCCCGACATACGCGTCGATCGTGCCGACGCGGCGAAGTGCGTCGGCGTAGCCACGGCGGAGCGCGGAGTCGCCGACGTTGTCGTCTTGTCCCCACAGCCACGCCATGACCCGTCCCGCCGCCGCTCCGGTCACAGCCCGTCAGCCCCCGCCGCGCACGAGTCGTCGATCCGCACCGCAGTCTCACGGATCATCGGCGTAAACCACACGTCAAGAGGGCCGATGTCATCGGGACCGACGAACGTCGCCTCCACTGTCACCTTGTCTCCGGGGACGATTCGCATCTGGAACGGAGCCACTTCCCGACCGAGGTCGACGTTTCCCTGGCGGAACGGCTCCACCCAGGCGCCATCGGTTCTGACCGACTCAATCTCCATGCCGGGAGGCGCGTACATGAAGATGTGGGTGCTGAAGTAGTCGCTGCCGTTGCGGAAGCTCTGCACATAACGGGGTAGCGCGTCGGCGGCTTCTTGCGTGATGTCCAGCCGCAACGCGGCCGTCGCCGTCAACGTGGCACGACCGTCCACGCAAGTGAGCTCCGCCTCGATCGCAGAGTTCATGTAGTAGTCGATCTTGGAAGCCGACACGTCCCTGAAATACACTCCCAGCGTCGTCGTAGCCATGTTGTCGGCCGGGAGCACGCCCGAGATCCGCCCCGCTCCCACGACGGACTGCGCATCGGCATCCTCGAGCCACACCAGGATGCTCCCCCGGTCGACGCTCTCAGACACGGCTGAGGCCATGTCCATGATGCCGAAGTCTCCGGACGCAACTTTGGCGAACATCTGTGAGGCGACCGAGGCAAAGAAGGCGTCGGACGCGACGGCGCCTTCAGGCGTGTAGGCGTCCCACCATGCATACACCTCACTCAGCAGCACGTTGACCGCGTTGGAGTCGTCAATCATGACGCCGTCCACGTCGATCGGACCTGTGGCGCGGAGGATCCGCGCCAGCGCCAGCGGATCGACGGAGATCACGCCGTCGATCCGTGTCTCGTCGATGTCGCGGTTCCAGAAGGCGCGCAGCATCTGTGCCGCTGACGGCCAGTCAGGCCGGGTCGTCGACATGTTGACCCGCTCACCGTAGGTGCTTCCGAACAGGCTCGTCGCGCTGTCCGGAATCTCCAGATCGAGCGGCGCGTACGGGAAATCACCACTGCCGGCCTGAGCGACGATCTCCAGTTCCCCGGCGTCCGCGCCAATCAGGGTCTGCGATGCCGCGCTGCCGCCGAGAGGCAGCGACTCGGCGTTGTTCTGGAACACGAGCAGGTAGTTCTTGGCGCCGTCTGCACCGAGGGCATCGGGCAACACATCGAGCACCGGCTGAGCAGCGGTCAATACGTCGGCGACCATCTCGACAGCCGAGCGAACCTGATCGACGAGCGCGGGCGAGTCTCGAATCCCCTCCAGGTCAGCGGTCAAGGGGGCAAGCGTGTGGGCGCCGGACTGCAGAACGGGCAGACTGCGCGCGAGGAGGTTCCCCTCGCCGTCACCCTGCATCTGCACCACCGGCCCCGCGATGCCGTTGACGAGGGCATCCAGCGCGTCCGAAGTGAATCGGACCGCCCGGAGGTTCTCTCCCGCTCCGGGGATGATCTCGGCGGCGCGCCACACCGGGTCGTTCGCAGCCGCGGTCGCGACGGCGGCGTGTTCGCCGATGGTGGTGAGAGCGTCCCCCATGTCGCCGCCCTGCTGCGCCGATGAGAGCACCGCGCGCGCGGCCTCGAGATTGTCCTTGACCACCAGCACCCGGAAGGCCAGCCATATCGCGATCAGCAACAGGACGACAATGACGATCCCGATGGTGAAACCGACAACTCGTCCTCTACGCCGTGCTCCAGGCGCGCGTGACCGACCCGGCGAGGCAGGCACCGCGCCCGCAGCGGCCTCGCGGCGCGCGCGTCGAGTCTCGTGGGGCATGATGGTCCGATCCTAGTTCGGGGGTCTCGCGCTCAGCTGAGTCGCTATTGCGCGCCAGCCGGAGCCTCTGAGCCGAGAGGCTCGGTCCGGTCGACAGCGTCTCCGGAGCGCACGTACTGAGGTTGCCCGCCAACCTCGACCTGCGCAACCCCACCGATGGGCTGCACCAGGCGCTCGCTCCCGTCGAACGCGACGACGGTGAGCGGCTGGGTCGTGGGGATCGCAACGGTCGTCACGTCGTGTTCGGCCCACAGCACGCGGACCCGATCGCCCTCGTCTCCAAAGGCGTACGAGAACACGCCGTCGCCGAGGTCTTCATGTTCGCTGAACTCCCGCCCCGACAGCTGCGACACCAACAACGCCTGCGCAAACGCGGCGTGCTTCGGGGGCAACGCAGCGACCCCCGTGCGCGGCTGACCGAACAACCCGAAGTTGCCCTCGTGCGCGGCAGGGTTCGGCTCGTCGTTGATGAGGTCGTACCAGAGGAAGTGCTCGACACCGTGCCCGATCGCCGTGACCGATGTCTTCACGAGATACACGGCTTGCTGCGTCTGCGTGCGACCGCCGGTCTTCGAAGACGTGCCGAGCTCGGTGATCCACACCGGCCGGGTGCCACCGCCGTTGTCCTGCATGCTCCGCTCGGACTCGCGCACGATTGCGCCCAGGGCGTCGGGATCGGGGCTGACCTCATAGGGGTGATAGCTGATCGCGTCGGCATACTCGAGTCCCCCCGCCCGCCACAGTCCGTCGAACCAGTCGGCGTCGTAACGCGCGGTCGCACCGGCCACGATCGGCAGGTCCGGGTCCACCTCGACGACGTTGCGGTGGACCGACTCCAGGAGCGGCACGTAGCACTCCGGCGCGATACCGCATCCGGTCTTGTTGAACCGCTTCTGGTTGAACTCATTGAACACTTCCAAGCCGAGCACGTCGTATCGACCGGCGACGGCCGCGGCGTATCGCCCGTACTCGGCGATGGCGGTGGGGTTGTCGGGCGTCAGCTTGCTGCCGTACAGCGGATTCCCGTAGTTGACGATCCCCACCAGGGAGACGCCGCGCGCGCGGAGCGCAGCGAACTCACGATCATACTCGGGCAGCCAGTCATAGCGACCAGGAGTGGTCTCATTGAGGTGCCAACGGATGTCGTTTCGAGCGGTGGCGAGGCCCAACGACGCGGCGTACCGTGCCGAGTTCCGGTACAGGTCTCTCTCGACGTGCAACCCCACCCCGAACCGATCGTCGGGGCCGAGCCGCTCGGAATCGCCGTCGATCACCACGATCGGTGCCACCGTCGATGTACCGGCGCCGTCAGTCACCGTCAGCTCGAAGTAGCCCTGTGGGACGCCCTCCAGCGGGAACGCTTCGAGGTGATCGCCGATGGCAACCTCGCCCTGGGCGACGAGCTCTTCGTCCCGGTCGACCCGCCACGTGGCGGTTCCCTCGGCGAGTGAGACGGCCACCGCCGCGGTATCGGCCGCGAACACCAGCGACTCGCTGACGATCCCGTAGGGAGGGTCGACCGACTCGAAGGAGCCGTTCTCGACGACGCCGTTCCCACCCGAGTCGGTCACCCCGATCCGATCGAGCGCGAGGCCGGTCACGGCACCATCGAGTCGCACCTCAATCGCCGCGTCCGCGACGTCGTCGGGCGCGGTGAATGTGCGCTCGACCGTGCGCCAGCGGGCATCCAGGTCAGGCAGCGCTATCTCGCGACCGGCGACCAGCAGAACCACCGGCACCGGCTCGGGGAACGGTGTGCGTAGTCGCGCATCGACGCGAACCGTGTACTCCTCGCCTGCGGTGAGGAGAACCGGAGTAGAGGCCGCGGTAACCGGTGCGTCCACGACCGGCGCGTCGATGGCTAGCGCTATGTCGCCATCCGCAGCGGACCCGACCTCGGGACGAACCGCGGCCACGACGGTGGGGGCAGCGAGCTCCCAGCCGACGATGTCCGCATCCGCGAACGCCGTTCGCGGCGCGTCCGCCGCGACGGGTATCGACGCCGGAGGCGTCCACGGCGTGCGGGTGGCGGTCGGCGTCGATGGCGCCGCATCGATACACGCCGTGCACAGCACGGCGGCGACGGTCAGGAAGGCGCAGCCTCCTACGCGAGTCGTCGATCTGCGCATGATCCTTCGGTGACAGTCCCTCATTCCGCGGTTGGGGCCGCGGCAGCGGTGCCGGACGGCGACGAAGCGGGACGTGTTGACCGCACTAGGCTGTGCGAATGCAACGCCACTCTGCAACGCAGCGCCCGTTACGTGTGGTGCATCTTGATCATACCGTCGAGCCCGGCGGGGCCGAACTCGCATTGGTGCGGCTCGTGTCGGGTGCGCACACCGACTGGGTACCGTGCCTGGCGGTGCCGGCGCCGGACGGCTGCGGCGTCTTCTCAGCGGCGGCGGATGCGGGCGTCAAAATGGTGTCCGTCGGTGCTGCGCAGGCGGCCGGAGCGGCGACGGCAGGCTTTGCGGGCGCCGGAAGATTCGCCGGGGCCATCCTGCATCAGGCGGCACAGTTGCGCTGGAACAAGACGTTTCGCGGCGCCGACGTGGTGCACGCCAACTCCACACGATCGGCCGTCTACGGGGCCCTCGCGGTGTGGGGACGACGCGTCCCGCTGGTGGTGCACCTACGCGACCGCATCGAGCCGACCGCGCTCGGCCGGCCGGGTTATGCGATGTTCCGGCTGACGGCGCTGCGCCGGGCGACCTCGTTCATTGCCAACTCGGAATCCACGGCGGACACCGTTCGACCGTTCCTGCGGAAGGGTCAGCGGGTCGTGGTGATCCCGAGTCCGGCCGGCGTGGATCGGGGCGAGCCACTCGACGGGTCGACCACCGGTCCGGTGCGAATCGGGATGGTCGCGCGGCTGGATGAATGGAAGGGGCAGCGGGAGGTGCTCGAGGCGTTCAGCCGCGCCGAACTGGGGTCCCGCGCCTCGCTGACCTTCTTCGGGGCCGCGACGCTGGGTACCACGGCGTACCCGCAGATGCTGCGCCAGAGGGCTCAGGGTCACGACAACGTGCACTTTGCGGGGCATGTCGACGATGTGTCAGCGGCGATCGACGGCCTCGACCTGTGCGTGCAGTACTCGACCCGCCCCGAGCCAATGGGGCAGAACGTTCTGCAGTATCTCGCCCGCGCGCGGCCCGTCGTTGCAGCGAACGAGGGCGGCCCGGCCGAGTGGATCACCAGCGGCGACAACGGCGTGTTGGTGCCGCCGCGGGACGTGGCAGCCTTGGCACGCACGTTCGCTGAGTTGGTCGGCGACCCGCAGCTGCGTGTACGACTCTCGCGGGGCGCGGCAAAGACGTCGGTACCGACTGACGCGGACAGTATCCGCGCGCACAGCGCTGTGTTTCAGGACGCGGTGCGGCGCTTTGCCCACTGACCCAGGCCGGAGCCACCCGAACGACACAGCTGTCGTTCAGCGGCGCCCCATTCCGCGGTAGTCCCAGCCCGCCGCCTTCCACGCGGCGGCGTCGAGGCCGTTGCGGCCATCGACGACGACCCGTCCGCGTGCCAGTGAGGCGGCGTGCTCGGGCGATAGTTCGCGGCGATACAGGTCCCACTCCGTCACCATGACAACCGCGTCCGCATCGCGCAGCGCGTCGTCACGCTCGTCGGTGTACTCCAGCTGCGGGTGGACGCGGCGGGCGTTGTCGAGCGCTTCGGGGTCGGTGACCACGACATCCGCGCCGAGGCCCCGGAGCTGTACGGCCACGTCCAGTGCCGGCGAATCACGGATGTCGTCGGAGTGTGGCTTGAACGCGGCACCGAGGACCGCGATCCGTTTGCCGTGGACCGCGCCATCCAGAGCCTCGACCACCAACTCCACGGCCCGGGCACGGCGGCGCAGGTTGATGGCGTCGACCTCACGCAGGAACGCGACCGACTGCCCCTGGCCCAGCTCTTCGGCCCGGGCGGCGAACGCGCGGATGTCCTTCGGCAGGCACCCACCGCCGAACCCGATGCCGGCTCCCAAGAAGCGGCGGCCGATGCGGGCATCGTGGCCGATCGCGTCGGCGAGCGTCGTCACATCGGCGCCGGTGACCTCGGCGATCTCTGCCATCGCATTGATGAACGAGATCTTCGTGGCGAGGAACGCGTTCGCCGACACTTTGACGAGTTCGGCTGTGGCGTAGTCGGTGACGATGAACGGGGTACCCTTCGCCACCGACGGGTGGAACACCTCCCGCAGCACCTGGGCCGCCCGCTCACCCGCCTCACCGTCGGGAATACCGACGACCAGCCGGTCGGGGTCGACGGTGTCCTGCACCGCCCATCCCTCGCGCAGGAACTCGGGGTTCCACACCAGCACCGCGCCCGTCTCGCTGATCGACGGCGCCAGCTCGGCGGCCGTCCCGACCGGAACGGTCGATTTGCCGGCGACGACATCGTCCGCGGACAGATACGGACGCAAGCCATCGAACGCAGCACGTACGAAGGTCAGATCGGCGGCGTATCCGTCGCGCTTTTGCGGCGTGCCGACACCGACGAAGTGGACGGCGCTCCCGCGCACCTCGGCCATGTCGGTCGTGAACCGGAGCCGGCCCGACGCGACGCCCTCGCGCAGAATCTCGGCGAGCCCCGGTTCGAAAAACGGCGCCTCGCCTCGAGAGAGAGCCTCGACCTTACGTTCGTCGACATCGACGCCGACCACCTCGTGGCCGATCGATGCCATGGCGGCGGCGTGCACCGCTCCGAGGTAACCACAACCGATGACGGATAGTCTCATGAAACTCCTGACCTCGCGCTCGCCCCGACAGAACGTCCCATCGGCACCTCCGCGGCATACTACCCTCCGGGAGCGGGCGCTTCCGCGTCTGGGGTCTCCTTCCCTGCGGACGCGAGCAGCACGGCCGGGGCGATGTTCTGCTCTGCCAGGTTCCTCAGAGTGATCCTCAGTTGTCGGGTCGTCGTTCGACCCCGCGTCACGATGACAGCAGCACGGACACCGACCCACGGAAAGTGGCGCTCGGCGCCCGCACCGAGCTGGACCACGACCGATTCGTGGCTCGCCTCAGCGGACGCCAAGAACTCTCGCATCTCCTCCGACGCGAGAACCTCGTCGGGGTTGGGGGGCGCATCACCCGGCGGCACGACCGTGAGGTCGCCCTGCAGGACCGCGACATCGGCGTGCGCGGCTGCGCCGAGGAGGACGTCGGTCAGCCCACGGGACGCATCGACTCCGCACGACCTCGATGCGCTGCTCTCCACGAAGTCGGCATCAACGAGCATCACCGTGCGTCCCTCCGCCGTCAATGCTCGGGCGACGTCTGCAGCCCCGACCGCACGTCGGTCGCTGGTCCCGGGCACGAGGCACACGAGCACCCTCGGGTGGGCGAGCTGCAGGAACGCCACTTGCCGATGGAGGGTCCCACGACCGCTTCTGCTCGGTGATGCCGGGGAGGAGCCGGGCTGCGCGGCACCCATGTCCACGATGGGAATGCCGGGAGCCTGCGCACGCACGTCACGCATGCCCTTGATGGGCCGCCCCCACCATTCCCGGGCAAGCACCACGACAACACCAATGAGCACGCCGATGACGAAGCCGGCGAGGGTGTAGACGAGGCGATCGTCCCGCGTGGGGTTTTGCGGCGCGTGCGCGGCGGTGACAACGCGCAACGCATCATCTGATGCACTGTTGCCCAGTGCTTCCTCGATCTGGCGCGCCTCACGCTGCAGCCCGTCCGCCACCGCATTCGCGAGATCGGCGACCTGTTGCGGGTCGCGACCGGTCGCCTTCACCATCACGAAGTTCGTCTTGCTCGGGGTCGTGACCGTCAGCTGGGCTCGGGCGTCCGCCACAGACAGACCAGAAACCGCGCCGTCGAGCACTTCGTCCGAACTCGCAAGACGGACGTACGTCGGGACACGCTGCAAGTTTGCCGCCACGAGACTCGCCGTGGCGGAATAGGTAAGCGGGCGGGTCGCTGCCCACGCGTATGCCGCGCCGGCTCCGATCACCCCGATCAGCACGATGAGAACCGTGTTGCGGAGCAGCTTCTGGGCAAGTCGGGTCCAGGTGAGCGCGGGGATGTCCTCGCTGTGCATCCGGCTATTCAAGCACGTTCCAGGCGCGGCGAGTCGCGCCACAGGTCGTAGGGGAACGACCCTAAGAGCTCCTGGGGATTCCACACCGGCGCGCGCTCACCGCCCAAACGTAGGGCCTCAGCCACGGACTCTGCCGGGCGCGGGTCCGCTCTCCCGGTGCCTTCGTAGTAGTCGCGGTATTTGAACAGGGGCTCTCGTTGCGGGAGGACGAGTCGGGCGGGAATGCCAAACGACTCGGCGATCACGATGCCGTGCAGCGAAGATCCACAGACGAACTCGCTTCGGGCGATCTGCGCGATGACGTCGTGCGGCTGACCGATCGGAGAAATCACCCGAGCAGAATCGACGTCCATCGGGTGATCGTGCATGTTCTGGACGACCGCAGGACCGCTCGGGGACGTTCCTGACAGATACGCCTCCCGTGGCCAGAGCGAGGCCCAGAGCAGCCCCGGATCGCCGAAGACTTCCGGCACGGTCGCGCCCACGCGGCACAGTGCTTCTCGCGTGAGCGGACCCCGCACAGCTCGGATGTCGAGGTGCGGTGCTGCGCCGACGCTCATAGATTTGCCGTTGAGACCAGTACCCCACACGACGTCACCTGGTCGGGTGAGTTTCATGATGGAGCCGACCGATACCAGGCGCGCGCGACGGTCGTTTTGCCACGCGAGCCCGGCACGCTCGACGAGAGCACGGGCGATCTCCGGCCCGAGGAGGTCTCCGAAGTTGTTCACCCTACGCCGTACGGGCAAGAGTCGACCCGCTAGCCCCGAGCGTACGGGGCGCAGCGGGTTCCAGTGAACGACGCGAACTGTCACCGAACTACGACTCCTGGACGGCGGCAAACAAGGCGATCACAGCGACTGCAGCGTATGCTGCGGCATAGACGGGGAGCATCGACACGAGGCGAACTCGTTGACCCCCGGTCGGATGGGGACGCGCGCGGCGCGCGGCGACCACATACGAGGTCAGCAGCGCGAGACACATGACGATGGACACGACGGCCGCGGCAGCGAGCATGCATGTCACCGTACCCCACAGCGTCGCTCCAGCGGACGCGCTCGGATAGCATCATCAAGGCGACCACAACGCGCTGACCCAACACTGCCGAGTGGAGACACATGCGAGTTCTGCATTCCATGCGAAAGCCGGGGGCCGAGACCCGCTATGCCAATCACATGACTGCTCTCGAAGCCGATGGTGTCGAGATCCGCTTTTTCACCTGGCGTGCAGCGCTCTTCGGGCGCTACGACCTGTTCCATCTGCACTGGCCCGAAGGCCTGACGTCGGGTGGCGGGAGCGTGAAGGGTCAAGTCACGTATGCGCTGACCCGGTTGCTGAACGCGCGCCTACGCGTGACACGAACTCCCGTGGTCCGCACGCTCCACAATCTGCGCCCGCACGACGCCGACATCACGCCGAGACTACGTCGAGTACTCGATGCTTTCGACAGCCGCACGCGTATGGAGATACACCTCGTCCCCGAAGCCGATCGCGGATCGGGACCGCCGTCAATGATGATCCCGCACGGCAGCTACGTGGAGCCGTTCGCGCAATATGAGCGTGCACCTTCCATACCGGGTCGAGTGCTCTTTTTCGGGTTGATCCGTCCCTACAAAGGCGTCGAGGCGCTCCTCGATGCCTTCGAACAGTCACCCGTTGACTGCGAACTGCGGATCGTCGGTTCCCCGCGCGACACAGCGCTTCAAGAACGGATCGTGTCTGCTGCACGCGCAGATCCGAGGATCTCCTACACCTTCGGCTTCGTGTCAGACGCCGACCTCGTGCGTGAAGTCACGTCCGCGCAGACCGTCGTTCTTCCGTACCGCGAGCTGCACAGTTCCGGCGCGGCTCTCGTGGCGCTGTCCCTGCAACGTGCGATCGTCATACCCGATGGATCAACCGCCCGATCACTACAGGAAGAAGCTGGGACAGAGTGGGTACGAATCTTCTCGCCGCCGTTCGATGAGGCTGCTCTTGCGCAGGCCGCCTCATCACATCAACCGAGCGGCGCACCCGACCTTTCCGCACGCACGTGGGCGCGTGTGCGGGACGCGCACCACCGCGCGTACCGCAGAGCACTGGCCTCGACACAAACCCCAGGCGGTGATGAGTGCGCCGAGCCGTAGCAATGATCCGCGCCGAACCGAGTCGGGGACCCGGTCAGCGGGTCAGAGCCGACATCCAAGGACTGCGTGCGATCGCCGTGCTCCTCGTTGTGGTGTTCCATCTCTGGCCCAACAGGCTCCCCGGAGGTTACGTCGGCGTCGATGTCTTCTTCGTGATCTCTGGCTACCTGATCACGTCTCACCTCGTCCGGGAGGCTGAGGCCACCGGTACCGTCCGGCTGCTTTCGTTCTGGGCACGCCGCGCTCGGCGGCTCCTCCCGATGTCGCTCGTCGTCATCTTCGTGTCGGCGGCAGCGACACTCACCTTCGTACCGATCACACTCTGGCTCGACTACTTCACACAGATGATCGCGAGCATCTGCTATGTCCTGAACTGGCTGCTCGCCGCCGGCTCCGTCGACTACCTGGCGGCGGAGAACGCCGCATCACCGGTCCAGCATTATTGGTCGCTCGCGGTGGAAGAGCAGTTCTACCTTGTGTGGCCGCTGTTGATCTTGCTCGCCATGCGGGTGGCTCGACGTCGGCGCTCTGGGCGCGCCATCATGTACGCCCTCCTCATCGTCGCGATCGTGTCACTGGTGTGGTCAGCGGTCGCAACCGCGCTGACACCCGCATCCGCCTATTTCGTCACCACAACACGCGCATGGGAGTTCGCGCTCGGCGGCTTGATCTTGTTCGTTCCGCCACTCGGTGAGAGGACGATGCGCTCGCTGCTCGCCTGGGGTGGAGTCGCGGCGATCCTGGCAACGGCCTTCCTCTATGACTCGGACACCGCTTTTCCTGGGCTCGCCGCAATCGTTCCCACTGCGGCCACCGCACTCGTCATCTGGGCGCGCGTAGCGCCGAGTCGATGGTCGTTCGACTCGATGTCCCGCGCCCCCGGTGTGGGCTTCCTCGGCGACATCTCCTACTCGCTGTACCTTTGGCACTGGCCACCGATCGTCATCCTGCCATTCGCGTTAGGGCGATCGCTCACTCTCGCTGACAAGATCGCCCTGTTCGGTGGGCTGATCGTCCTGGCTGCCCTGTCCAAACGGTTCATCGAGGACCCCGCCAGAACCGCGCCTCGCCTGGTCACGTCTTTCCCCGGGGCTACGCTCTGGCTTGCCGCGGCCGTCATGGTGGTGACGATGTTGCTTCCGGCTGGAGGCTGGTGGGCAGCGCGTTCTGAGCAAGCACGCTCTGCCGAAGACGCCGCGATCGCCGATGTGACCGCGTCATGCGTTGGTGTGAACGCGTTGCGCGACACGACGTGTGTGCCCGACCCCGCACAACCACTTGTTCCGAGTCTCGCCGCGATTCGAAACGACATGGACCTCACGGATTGCAACAGCGACGAGCCGCCGGTGGACGGCATCGTCAGCTGTCGGTTCGGCTCGGACTCGCCCGGCAATCTGAAAGTCGCGATCACCGGCGACTCCCACGCACGGCAACTCGCGCCCGCTTTCATAGAGGCACACGATGAACTGGGCTGGACACTGGATACCTACTTCTCGCGCGGCTGCCTGTGGGGCGCACCCGCACCGAACTCGCCCGAGTGCGACGGGTACCGATCAGATCTCGACGACACGCTTTTGGCCGGCAATTACGATCTGATCATCGTCACGGGCTTCCGCGGCACGAACACGACGGAGGCTACCGCACGCGCGCTCGCGGACATGCGGCTGCCCTCCTGGAGGAACGCCACCGACCAGGGTGCCCGAGTCGTGGTGCTCGGAGACAACCCGGCCGTGCCCGCAGACATGGTCGATTGCGTCATCACGCATCCCGCCGAAGCACAGGCCGGAGATGCCTGTGTGATGGCGGCGAAGCGCGCGGAGGAGCCGACAGACCCCTATCGGTACGCAGCGCGCCAAGACGAACGAATCGGTTTCGTCGCGACCAACGACTTCTACTGCACGTCGTCCGGATGCCCCATGGTTGCGGGGAATATTGTTGTCTACCGTGATGCCCACCACCTCACGGCGACGTACGTGCGCAGCATCGCGCCCCTGCTACGGGAGAGACTCCTCGACAGCATGTGAGGCAACCAGTCGTCCCCGGGAGCGTCAACGGAGCAGTCGACGCATCGAGACGATGTCGCGTCGGAACGCGGGCCAGAGCCCCGCACCGACCGCCACCACCGCAAAGAACGCACCGGCCGAGAGCGCGATCGTCGCGATTTCTGGGAGATCAACCTGCGCGAAGATCACTCCCGCGACCACTCCGGCAGTCCCGTACACGGCGATGGCACGAAGACCGTTGAGGAGCATCGCAAGACCCGGCGCCCCCAGGGTACGGCTGATCCACAACAGGCCGAGAGGCCAGAGCAACGCAGTTCCCGCCGTGTATCCCCACGCGACGCCGAGCAGCCCCCATGCCGACCCCACGATCACCGTCAGAATGAGAAGCGGTCGGGTCAGCAACGCCCACCACAGCTGTGAGCGGGTCGCTCCCTTTGCCAGGAATACCCAGTAGGTTCCGTTGGACGCGGCCTGCAGGATCCCGGACACAGCGAGCGCTTGAAACACCGGTACGCTCGGCTCCCATCCAGGACCGAGGAGGAGCATCACCACGGGTGAGGCGAGCGCCGCCCCCAGGGCAAACATCATGGCCACCGGTTGCAAGAAGATTGACTGCGCCGTCACCATGTACCGGTTGAAACGATCCGGCTCGGTCTGCAGCCTGGACAGCACGGGGAGCGCGACCCGCGAGGCCGGGGCGTTGATCTGGTTGAGCGGCAACTGAACCATCTGGAATGCGCGATTGTAGTAGCCGAGGTCCGGCGCTCCCAGCCGTGCGCCAAGCACAACAGCATCGACGTTCTTACTGCCGTAAGTGACGAGCTGTGCGAGCATCAACCATCCGCCGTATCGAAGAAAGCCCCCCATCTCGCCACCGCGCCGGTATCGGCTCGGAAACCAGCGAGTCGCAACGACCAACCCCAGGAGCGCGATCCCGGCCATCGATATCTGTTGCACCGCAAGCGCCCAATACCCCCATCCGGCAACGGCCGCCCACGCAGCCAGCGCGAGCGCGACGGTTGGTGACACCGCTTCCACTGCCGACAACGCTCCGAAACGCATATCTCGCGCCATCTGCGCCCGGTACTGCGTGGACAGGCCATTCAAGAAGAAGACCACCGAAAGCGCCTGAGTTAACAGGACGAGTCGCGGCTCGTCGAACAAGGCTGCAATGGGCCAGGACAGCGCGAACGCGCCGATCGTGAGGCCGAGCCCGATCAGAGAGTTGATCCAGAACAGGTTGGAACGTTGCTGAGCGCTCAACGACCGCGCCTGAATAGCTGCCTGGGTGAGACCGAAGTCCCGGACGACCTCAGCGACGCCGATGACGGCCATCACCATGGCCACGAGCCCGAAGTCTGTCGGGTCGAGCAGACGCGAGAGCAAGACGACCGCAAGGACCTGGACGGCGATCCGTGCAACCTGGCCCACGATCGTCAGGCGCGCTCCTGACGAAGCACTACTGGCGAGGGAGCGCTCGGGGGGCGGCGAGCCGGTCACCTGCCCTCCCGGTGGACGAGCCCGTGAGTGGGCGTGACCTGATCCAAGGACCTGAATGCCACCGGACGATCCTGTGCCGCTTTCATCGCCGAGTAGATGTAGGCCACGACGAACATCAGCAGCAGCAGCGTATTGCGTCCAACCAGTCCCCACCCCGTCGCTGCCACCGGAATCAACCCGATGAAGACCGCGAACGCAGCGCGCGGCACGTCTGAGGCGTGTGGCGCCTGCGCTGTGAACGTGATGCGCAACCCACGCAAGAGTGGGGCGACGACGAAGCCCGCGAAGATGACGGTGCCGATGATCCCCAGTTCAGCCAGCCCGAAGAGCAACACGTTGTGCGGCGGATATCCGGTCTGCTGCACGATGGACTCTGTCTGCGCGGCAACGTGCGCATAGTTGTTGGGACCGGTTCCGGTCCACGGATGCTCGGAGATCACCCGCAACCCGGCATCCCGAAGCTCTGGGCGGTCTCCACCGTCTGGGTCTTCCTGAAGCCGGGCGACAAAGAACGGCAAGGTCGGCAATACTGCGGCAGCGAGCACCGCGAGAAGTCCGACCTTGCGCCGCACGCTCATCACCGATCGCGGCAGGAGGAATATCCAGACGAGCAAGGTCAGCACGACCGCCAACGAGTTGGCTCGACTTCCCGACAAGAGCGTCGCGGCGACAGCGGCTGCGACGCCGACCCACGCCAAAGATGTCCTCGCGGACGTCCATCCTCGCGTGGCGGGCAGGAGGATGAGCAGGAGCACGACAGCGTTCTTCCCGACCACCGCAGCATGGTCGAACGTGCCAGCGGGCCTCCCGTTGACATCAACTCTTCCGGTTGCGATCTGCCACAGTTGCAGCGCTGCCTCAGCCACCACGAGTGCCGTCGTCACCACGACGAGAGTGCGGTAGACCTGCCCTCGCAAGCCTTCTGCTCCAAGCGCACGCCCCACTACCCAGCAGCACACCGCGGTTGCCAGGTAGATCACACCACCAAGAACGTGAGGGTCTGAGGGCCACCACAGGATCGTCCCGATCGCGAGGAATACAACCGCGAGCAGGCTCAACGCATCCCACGCGCGCCGACCCACCGTGAAGGCCGCAACCAGGAGGATCACGCCGTGGGTTGTGATTGCGGGCCCAGCAGTCGCAGCGAGCCCGACATCATAGCCATCCGGCGTTGCCTCGGGCCCCAGCTCAAAGAGGTTTCGTGGGAACAGCATGGCGACAACGAGGAACGTGATGGCCACCGCCCGTCGGGCCCCCCACCGCCACGCGAGGACTGCGAATCCCGCCAGCGTCGCGATTGCGAACAGAATGTTCGGCACGTCAGGTCCTCGCAGTGCCCACGTTGAAGTGGTGAATCATGCGGTCAGCGCTCTCCCGTCCAAGCGGGTCTGCAACCACCCACGCATGTTCTGCTCGAACACCTCCGGGGAGAAGTCGCGGGCCCGACGCACACAGGCTGCCGAATCCATCGACACGGCTCGTTCCACCGCCTCCCGCACCTCTGACGGGGAGTTCCACTCCCTGACCAAGGTACCTGTCTCTCCGACCACGACGCTTTCGGCGGCACCGCCGACAGCATTCGCCACCACAGGCGTCCCCGAGGCCATCGCCTCCACCGGGACGATGCCGAAGTCCTCCACCGGCGCGAACACGAGCGCGCGGGCGTGGCGGTAGAGCGCACGCAGCAACGGAGCACTCGGGCGATGCACGAAGGTCACCCTCCCGGGGTGACGTTCGTCTGCGATCGCACGCAACCGCTGCTCATCCGGCCCGGCACCGGCCAGCACGACTGGAAGGCCGACGGCTCGACCCGCATCGATGACCGCGTCAAGCCGCTTGTAGGGAACGAAACGAGAGAACCCGAGCAAGTAGCCGGTGGGGAGGTTGTCGAGCACTCGCTCGTCCACGCTGTCGAGGTCCGGCTCCACGCCGAATTCATCGACGGCGATCGGGGGGTGAATGACGGATGCCTCGCGCTCCCAGCAGCGCGCGATCCGATCGGCGACGAAGTCGCTATTGGCCGCGATGGCCGTGGGCTCCTGAGCCCGGGCGCGATCAACCCGCTTGAGGAGCGAGGACAGCCCGCGTGCGACCGCACCTCCGCCACGGCCGTCTAGCTCCGGTGCCCAGACGTAGCGGGCGGGCGTGTGCGCGTACACGAACTTGGGAGCGTCGCGAGCGGGACCATGAAACCGGGCGTGATGGGCGAAAGCATGCGTGCTGCAGAGCACCCACTCCGCACTCCGCGACGGCAACGCGCGCCATACAGCAGGCATGAACGGCAACGCCGCGGCCTTTTGGCCCCGCAACGGTGTCCGCGCCAGCAGGGTCTCGTGGATGCCGGCGAAACGCCCCTCGCTCGCGTCCCACAACGCCCAGCGTTCGGCATCCGGGAACATCTCGCACAGCGTGGCGAAGACATTCTCCGATCCGCCCTCCGGCGAAAGCCATTCGTGCACCAGGATGCCACTCACCGACCCACGCCCCTTTGCCTCGTCCGTCCTGCTCCGACGCGAGAACCCCCCAGGCCGAAGCCCGAGGGGTCCCGCATGATTCCGAAGGTTCTTACTTCAGGATCTTGGTGACGGTACCGGCACCGACGGTGCGGCCACCCTCACGGATCGCGAAGCCAAGGCCCTCCTCCATGGCGATCGGCTGAATCAGCTCGACCGTCATGTCGGTGGTGTCGCCGGGCATGACCATCTCGGTGCCGTCCGGCAGCGAGATGACGCCGGTGACGTCGGTGGTGCGGAAGTAGAACTGCGGACGGTAGTTCGTGTAGAACGGGTTGTGGCGGCCACCCTCGTCCTTGGACAGGATGTACGCGGTGCCCTCGAAGTTAGTGTGCGGCGTGACCGAACCCGGCTTCACGACGACCTGACCGCGCTCGACGTCCTCACGCTTGGTACCGCGAAGCAGCAGACCACAGTTCTCGCCGGCCCAGGCCTCGTCAAGCTGCTTGTGGAACATCTCGATACCGGTGACGGTCGTCTTCTGCGTCGGGCGCAGACCCACGACCTCGACCTCGGAGTTGATGGCCAGGGTGCCACGCTCGGCGCGACCGGTGACCACGGTGCCACGACCGGTGATCGTGAACACGTCCTCGATCGGCATGAGGAACGGCTTGTCCTTGTCGCGCACCGGGTCCGGGATCGACTCGTCGACGGCGTCCATGAGGTCGAGGATGGACTGCGTCCACTTTTCGTCGCCCTCGAGCGCCTTCAGACCCGAGACCTGGATGACCGGGGCGTTGTCGCCGTCGAAGTCCTGCGAGCTGAGCAGCTCACGCACCTCCAGCTCGACGAGCTCGAGGATCTCCTCGTCGTCGACCATGTCGCTCTTGTTCAGCGCGACCAGCAGGTAAGGCACGCCGACCTGCTTGGCCAGCAGCACGTGCTCACGCGTCTGCGCCATCGGACCGTCGGTCGCGGCGACCACGAGGATCGCGCCGTCCATCTGGGCGGCACCGGTGATCATGTTCTTGATGTAGTCCGCGTGGCCCGGGGCGTCGACGTGCGCGTAGTGACGCTTCGGCGTCTCGTACTCGACGTGCGAGATGTTGATCGTGATACCGCGCTGACGCTCCTCGGGTGCGGAGTCGATCGACGCGAAGTCACGCAGGACGTTGACGTTCGACGGGTACTTCTCGGCGAGCACCTTCGAGATCGCCGCGGTGAGCGTCGTCTTGCCGTGGTCGACGTGTCCGATCGTTCCGATGTTCACGTGCGGCTTGGTCCGCTCGAACTTGGCCTTGGCCACTGGGTCCTCCTCAGGACGGTCGTGTAGCTGCTCCGGGCGCTGGATTGCGACCGGTCGGCTACGGGGATGTTCCTAGTTTAGGTCTATGAAGTTGTGGGGATGCCGGGCCTATTCGCCCTTGGTCTTCTGGATGATCTCGTCGGCGACGGCCTTGGGAACCTCGGCGTACGAGTCGAACTCCATCGAGTAGACCGCGCGGCCCGAGGTCTTCGAGCGCAGGTCGCCGATGTAGCCGAACATCTCGGACAACGGGACCAGCGCGCGCACGACCTTGACACCTTGCGCGTCTTCCATGGACTGAATCTGACCGCGACGCGAGTTCAGGTCGCCGATGACATCGCCCATGTACTCCTCGGGCGTGCGCACCTCAACGGCCATGAGCGGTTCGAGGATGACCGGGTTCGCCTTGCGGACGGCCTCCTTGAAGCCCATGGAGCCCGCGATCTTGAACGCCATCTCGGACGAGTCGACGTCGTGCGACGCGCCGTCCATCAGGGTCGCCTTCACACCGACCATGGGGTAACCGGCCAGCACGCCCACCTGCATCGCGTCCTGGAAGCCCTGGTTGGTCGGCTCGATGTACTCGCGCGGGATGCGACCGCCGGTGACCTTGTTCTCGAACTCGTAGGTCTTGTCGGCCGTGACCTCCAGCGGCTCCAGCGCGAACTGGATCTTCGCGAACTGTCCCGACCCACCGGTCTGCTTCTTGTGGGTGTAGTCGTGGCGGTCGACGGTCTTGCGGATCGTCTCGCGGTAGGCCACCTGAGGCTTGCCGACGTTGGCCTCCACCTTGAACTCGCGCTTCATGCGGTCCACAAGGATGTCCAGGTGCAGCTCGCCCATGCCCTTGATGACGGTCTGGCCGGTCTCGACGTTCTGCTCCACGCGGAACGTCGGGTCCTCTTCGGCCAGGCGCTGGATGGCAACACCGAGCTTCTCCTGGTCGGCCTTGGTCTTCGGCTCGATGGCGACCTCGATGACCGGTTCGGGGAACGTCATCGACTCCAGCACGACGGGGCTGCTCGGGTCGGCGAGGGTGTCACCGGTGGTGGTGTCCTTCAAGCCGATGACAGCGTAGATGTGACCGGCGGTGACCGAGTCGACCGGGTTCTCTTTGTTGGCGTGCATCTGGAAGATCTTCCCGATGCGCTCCTTGCGCTGCTTGGTCGCGTTGATGACCTGCGCGCCCGAGTCGAGGTGGCCCGAGTACACGCGGATGTAGGTGAGCCGACCGA
>NZ_JBKEAY010000146.1:0-9031 GCF_047972865.1 Microbacterium sp. | reverse complement strand
TCGTCGTAGACGTGGCCCGCCCCCGGGTCGGTGTCGTTCGCCGCGACGATCGCCGCGACGATCCGCTCGTTCGCGGCGCCGTAGGCCGGATTGACGACACCGGAACGCGGATGCGGCCGGTAGATCAGCCGGTGCGACGGTGACGCCAGGACCGCCGTCGCGATCGCTTCACCGTGGCTGAGGATCGAACCGTAGTGCGCGGAGGGACGGTCGCCCTCCCACGTGGGGGCGTACAGCACGACCGTGCGGTCGTCGTCGGGGTACGGCGCCGCTCCGCTGTAGTGGTCCGCCTGCGGGCGGCCGATCGCGATCGTACGGTCGTCGAGGTCGTAGTCCCACAGCACGCGCCCCAGCCGCTCGCGCGCGGCGTCCCCGGCGATCAGGGCGTAGTCGTACGCCTTGAACTGGTTGGTGGTCATGTACATCGTGCCGGACTCGCCGTGGTTGATGAACACGTGCCACCGGTGGCCGTAGCGGAACATCTGGAAGTTGCGCGTGTTCTGGTTGACGTACAGCACGACGCGGATGTTCTGCTCGGCGATGAACCCTTCGATGTGACGCACCGTCGGTGCGAACACGACCGGAAGCGCGCCGTCGGCCAACAGCGCCCGCGCACCGCGTGCGTTGCGGCTGACGATCACGACGGGCCAGGTCTTCGCGATCTGCGCGAGGGGCTTGTACCACTGCCGCACCTGGTACATGTTGACGTCGCTGTCGGCGAAGTACACCGCGATCGCGAAGCGGTGTGCCGGGTGAGGGGCGCGCTCGGCGATCATCCGCCGCACGGCGATCGCGGCGGCACGCCCGGACACGGCCTTGCGCAGCAGCGCGGACGCCTTCTTCGCATCTGAGACGATTCTCACCGCACTACCCTACCGAGCCGCCGACACCACCCCGGCACCGTGACATGATCGACGGATGCACGACGATCACCGCCCCCGCCGGGATGCTCCGGTGCCCCCGCCGGGGTCGGGGGTGACCTTCGTCATGCCCGTGCTCAACGAGGCGGCGTATCTGGAGCAGGCGGTGGCCTCCGTGCTCGCGCAGCGCCTGGAGGGGCCGTGCGAACTCATCCTCGCACTGGGGCCGTCCACCGACGGAACGACCCAGGCGGCCCGGCGCCTCGCCGACGCGGACTCCCGTATCCGGCTGGTCGACAACCCCGATGCCGACATCCCGGTCGGGCTGAATCGGGCCATCGCCGCCGCCGTGTACCCGACCATCGTCCGCGTGGATGCGCACTCGGAACTCGATCCGACCTACACGCGGCGGGCTCTGCGGGTGCTGGCCGCCCACCGAGCCGCGAATGTCGGCGGGGTCATGCGGGCGGCGGGTCGCACGGCCTTCCAGCGGGCGGTCGCACGAGCGTACAACTCCCCCGTGGGCCTGGGCGGCGGTGCCTACCACGGCGGCTCGACAGCCGGTCCGGCGGAGTCCGCCTACCTCGGTGTGATGCGCCGTGCGGTGCTCGACGAGGTGGGCGGCTTCGACGAGACGGTCCGGCGCGGTGAGGACTGGGAGGTGAACCTTCGCATTCGGCGCGCGGGATACCTGGTGTGGTTCGATCCGGACCTGTCCACGGTGTACTGGCCACGGGAGAGCTGGTCCCGTTTGGTGCGGCAGTTCTACGCGACCGGGGTGTGGCGCGGCGAGCTGGTCCGCCGCCTGGGGCGACGCAACTCGATGCGCTTCTTCGCCCCGCCGGCGCTCGTGCTCACGGTCGGTGCGGCCGCGGTGACCGCGATCCTGCAATTCGCCGGGGTGCTGGCGGGCGTCTGGTCGTGGGTGCTGTCGATCGTGTATCTGCCCGTGGCCGCGTACGTCGCGCTGGTCGCCGTCGCGACGCTCCGGCCCCCTCCCGCCGCGCCGCGCGAACGCGCGTGGTTCGCGGCGGTGCTGCCCTCGATGCACCTCGCCTGGGGCACCGGATTCCTCCGCGGGCTGCTGCGCGGCGCGGGGACGGCCGTCGACACCTCCCGGCTCACCCGCAACACGCCGCTGCCGTGAGGCACCCCTCAGCGCTCCACGAGCCCCTGATCGAGGATCCGCGCCACCACGCGCTCGGCGGCACGGCCGTCATCGCGTGAATTGAACCGCGCCTGCCACCGCGCGTATCGGTCCGCGTAACGCTGCGGAGCATCGGCATCTGTGAGCGCGGCGACCAGCTCGTCCTCGGTGGTGGTCAGCGGGCCCGGCGCATGCGCCGCGAGGTCGAAGGAGAACCCGCGCAGCTCGCCGCGGTAGTGCGCCAGGTCGGGGGTGAACAGCACCAGGGGTTTGCCGGTGACCGTGAAGTCGAACATCACGGACGAATAGTCCGTGACGAGCGCGTCGGCCACCAGCAGGAGCGGAGTGATGTCCGGGTAGGCGGTCACGTCGATCACTCGCGCCCCGGCCGCGTCGTGGCCGGGCGCGAGGGTGCGCGTGTGACCGCGCACGAGCACGACAGCTCCGGTGCGCTCGGCCAGGCGGGCCGGGTCGAAAAAGTCGACGATCTCCTCACGATCGTCCCGCCAGGTCGGCGCGTAGAGCACGACGCGATCAGCCGGGTCGATGCCCAGCGCACGCCGCGTGTGTGCGCCGTCGCCCCCCACGAGCAGGTCGTTGCGCGGGTAGCCCTCGACCCAGAGCGACCCGCCGAACCCGTAGGCGGAGCGGAGGATGCGGGCCGCGTACGGGTTCTGCGCCAACAGCACGTCCCAGCGGCGCGACTCCCGCACCACCGCGACGCGGCGGCGCAGCGCGAATCCGGGGCGGTGCAGCGCGAGCCGCTTGAGCGGTGTGCCGTGCCAGGTCTGCAGCACCCGTTGACCCGCGCGGCGCGCGAACCGGCGGCGCAGCCAATCGTTGACGACGAGCAGCCGCGCCGTGCCGCGCGCCCGCCACCACTCGGGCGTGCCGTCCACGACGGCGATCGCCCCCTCGGGGACCGGGACCGACAGGTCGACGACGCTCCAGTAGCGCGTGATCCCCGGGGCGACCCGCGCCAGTTCGCGGTCGATGGCCAGCGGGTTGCAGCCAGCGATCCGCCCGTAGAACGCCTCGAAGAACACCGCGTTCTCGACCCCGCCGGGCCGGGTCGCGTAGCGACGTTCCAGCGCGTCCTGCCCCTCTCCGGAGTCGTAGGCCGGGTCAATCGGCGGACCCACCCGCACCAGCCCATCGGTGAGCCGGACGCGCAGGGTCGGCAGGACGACGGTGGCCTGAGCGCGGACCCCCTGGACGACGCCGTCGACGGTGAGCCGGTAGTCACCGGTCGGGAGAGGCAGCGGCGGCCCGCCCCACCGTGCCGCACGCAGCGGCATCCGGCAGTGCCACCCGGTCTCGTCGGCCACGGCGGTCTGGGTCACGTGTGCGCGGGGTCCGGTCAGGGACACGTCGGCGGGCGCGGGACCGGTGCCGGCGACGACCAGAGCGGCGTCGTCGGCGCCGTCGACGTGTGCCGTCGTGATCATGGCCGGCCCCCTGCCGTCGATCCGACCCGGATGCGTTCGAGCACGCGTGCCGCCGACCGCCCGTCGCGGAACTCGTGCACCCGCTCGCTCAGCGCGCTCGCGCGGGCGCTGCGGCGCGCGCGCTCGGCGGGGTCGGAGAGCACGGCGTGCAGCTGCGCCGTGGCCTGGTCCCAGCCGATTGCGTGCTCGCCCGCCGACACGTCCGCGTACGTGCCGTAGAACCCGCGGTCGCGCTCATACTCCTCGAGGTCGGGGGCCAGCAGCACCACCGGACCCGGAACGAGTGCGCTGTCGAAGATCAGCGAGGAGTAGTCGGTGATGAGGACGTCGACACCCGGCAGGAGCGGCGTCACATCGGCGATCAGATCGCTCCCCAGCATGCGCGCCCGCGAGGTCGGCGATGCGGCGGCACCCGATCCGAGCGGATGCGAGCGCAGGAGGAGGACCGCGTCCTGCTCCTCGAGGATCGCCGCGAGCGCGTGCCACTGCTCCGGCGTGGGCACCGCGGGGTCGGCGGCGCCGTCGCGCCATGTCGGGGCGTACAGGACGACACGGGTGCGAGGGCTCAGCGGGACCACACGCGAAAAGCCGGCCCGCGCGGCGCTGCGGCGTTCGGCGCCCGATCCGGTGCACAGCACGTCGGTGCGCGGTTCCCCCGTCACCGGGACCCGCCGGTCGCCCAGACCGAACGCGGATTCCAACCTCCCCCGCACCAGGTGGGAGGCCGCCGGCACCAGGCGGATGCGCCGCTGCGTCCGCCGGTACAGTCGCCGCACCAGCGGTTCGAGCACGCGAAGCGGGCTGCGTGTCGTGGCGGCGGAGTCCAGCCCGAGCCGCTTGAGCGGGATGCCGTGCCACAGCTGCACCACGAATCCGCCGGTGGCGGCGTACCGGTTGACGTCGCCGAACCCGTGAGTGATGACCGTGACGCCCGCCCGCGCCGTCAGCCAGAAGCCGCGCAGCGAACTCTTCCGCACCGTGGGGATGCCCGCGGCGGCGGCGTCGGCATCCTGCCCGGCGTCGGCGGTGAGCCAGACCGCGCGGCGCGGGTCGTCCGCCCCCGCCCGCCACAGCGCGAGAGCGCCGTCGGCGACGCCCACGGCGCTCCCGAAGACCCACCGGTCCGGTGCCCGCGGGATGAACGCGGTGGCCAGCCACCCTGCGGCGTACAGCGGAATGCGCAACAGCTTGCCGGCGTTCCCGGCGCGGAACGAGAAGGACGCCACCCCGCTAGCCTATCGCGCGGTGACGTCCTTTCCGGCAGCTCAGCCGTCGAGTTCGCCGAGGGTCACCTGCACCGAGGCGGTCTCGCCGTCGCGGATGTAGACGACGTCGGCGGCGGTCCCGGCCGCGGCGGCACGCACCTGGGCGGTCAGGTCGGTGGCGTCCGCGATGGGGAAACCGTTGAACTGGGTGACGACATCGCCGGCGGCCAGGCCCGCCTCTGCGGCCGCTCCGCCCGGGGTGACGTCGCTGATGTAGGCACCGGTCGTGGTGGCGCCCTCCTGCACGGCGGCGTCACCGACCATCGCGCCGAGCAGACCGTGCGTCGCCGAGCCGTTGTCGATGATCTCGCCGGAGACACGCTCGACGATGTTCGACGGGATCGAGAAGCCCACGCCTATCGAGCCCGCCGCGTCACCGGCGGTCGTGCTGCCGGCGGTCGCGATGGCGACGTTGATGCCGATGAGCTTGCCGTCCGCGTCGACCAGGGCACCGCCGGAGTTTCCGGGGTTGATGGCGGCATCGGTCTGGATGACCGCGATCGAGATGGTGCCGCTGGAACGCACCTGCTGCTGGCCCTGGCCGAAGTCGAATTGGAACGGACCGGAGCCGCTGTCGCCATCGTCCTCCTGGGTGTCGCCCGTGTCGGGCGCGGCGGATGAGGCGATCTGGATGGACCGGTTGAGGGCGCTCACGATGCCCGTGGTGACGGTGTTGGACAGTCCGAGCGGTGCGCCGACCGCGACGGTCGCGTCGCCGACGTTGAGCCCGCTCGAGTCGGCGAACTCGATCGGGGTGAGCCCCGTCGCACCGTCCAACTTGATGACGGCGAGGTCGTAGACGGGGTCGGTGCCGACGATCGTCGCGTCGTAGACCTTGCCGTCCGACGTCGTCACGGACAGCGAGGCGCTGCCGGTGGCACCGTCCAGCGTCACGACGTGCGTGTTCGTGACGACGTAGCCGTCGTCGCTGAGCACCACACCCGAGCCGGTCCCCCCTCCGGACGAGGTGGAGGCCGAGATGGTAACCACGGACGGCAGCACCTTCGTCGCGATCCCGGTGGTGCGGGTCACGTCGTCGGTGTCGTTGACCGTCACGGTGGTCGGGCCGCTCTGCACAACGGTTCCGCTGCCGGTGGCAAGGAGAGTCGAACCAATCGCGGCGCCGCCCAGCCCGGCCGCGCCGCCGACGAGCGCCGCCGCAACCATGATCGCCACGACCATGCCTGCGCCCACCCGCTGCGGCGCCGGTTCGGGCGGGGCGGACTGAGCCGGGGCCGGCTGCCCGAACGCGTCGAACGACTCGGTCACGGCCGGGTACGCGGCGGTGCGGTGCGGTGCGTCGGCGGGGCCGGTCTCGCCATACGCCGGTCGCGCCGGCGGCGTGTACGGAGCGGGCTGAACGGGGCTGGGCTGCGCCGGGGCCTGGTGCACGGGGCTGGGCTGCGCTGCACCCTGCTGCGTAGGCGGCACAGGTGCCGGTTGCGACGGTGCCGTCGGCGGTGTGTACGAGAGCGGGCCGGGGGTCGGAGCGACCGGCGATGTGGGCTGCGGCGGGGCGCTCGCGGGTGCGGCGGCTTCCGCGGCCGCTGCGTTTGACGGCGCGGCAGCGGCCGGCGGGTTCGGCGGCGCGGCGGCTACCGCCGTGTTTGGCGGAGTGTGGGGATTCGGGGGGCCCGCGATTCCGGCATCCCCGGCGGGGGTCTGCACCGCGTCGGCGGGCGTGGGGGACGCGTCCGGCTGATCGGACGATGTCGGGTTGCTGTCGCTCACTGGCTGCTCCTTCTCGAAAGCTCTCCCAGCATGACGCGGGATCCTGTGGGTTTCTTATGTCGCGGCCTCGACAACCCTATGCGTGTAGCCTGGCCGCGTGCTTCCCCCTTTCGGCGCGTGGCGACGCGCAGCGCGCGGCGCGGGTCTGCTGGCTGCCGACGGCTCTGCCCAGCCCACGATCTTCGCCGAGATGACGGCGCTGGCCGTGCACACCGGCGCCATCAACCTGGGGCAGGGGTTCCCCGATGAGGACGGTCCGCCCGTGGTGCTCGAGGCCGCGCGCGATGCCATCGCGCACGGGGTCAACCAGTACCCGCCCGGGCGCGGCGCGCCGGCGCTTCGGGCCGCGATCGCCGAACACCAGCGGCGGTTCTACGGGCTGACGCTCGACCCCGACCGGAACGTGCTGGTGACCGCCGGAGCCACCGAGGCGCTGGCGGCGGCGTTGCTCGCGTTCGTCGACGGACCCGACGACGAGATCGTGGTGTTCGAGCCGTTCTACGACGCCTACGCGGCGCTGGTGGCGCTGGCCGGCGCACGCCTGGTGACCGTGCCGCTGCGCCGCCCCGACTTTCAGCCGGATCCGGATGACTTGCGCGCGGCCGTGACCGACCGCACCCGCATCATCCTGGTGAACGATCCGCACAACCCGACCGGAACCGTCCTCGATCCGGAGCTTCGCAGCGAGATCGTGCGGTTGGCGGATCGGCATGACGCTCTCATCGTGACCGACGAGGTGTATGAGCACTTGGTGTTCGAGGGCGTCCATGTCGCGCCAGCGACGCTTCCCGGTGCCTGGGAGCGCACCGTGTCGATCTCGTCGGCGGGGAAGACGTTCTCGGCGACCGGGTGGAAGATCGGCTGGGTGACCGGACCGGCCGAGCTGGTGGACGCGGTGGTCGCGGTGAAGCAGTTCCTCACCTATTCCGGCGGCGCGCCGTTTCAGCCGGCGGTCGCGACCGGGCTGTCGCTCCCCGACGACTTCTTCTCCGGTGTCGCCGCGACGCTGCACAGCAAGCAGAAACTGCTGGGCGACGGACTGCGCGCGGCAGGTTTCCACGTCACGCGCCCGGGTGGCACCTATTTCACCGTGGCTGACGCGTCGCCGTTGGGCGCGGACGATGCCGCGGTGTTCTGCCGTCGGCTGCCCGAGCGGGCAGGAGTCGTCGCGATTCCGTTGACGGCGTTCGTGACCCCGGAACACCGCGCAGACTATGCCGGGCTGGTCCGGTTCGCCGCGTGCAAACGCACCGACGTGCTCGAGGAGGCCGCGGCGCGCTTGGCTCGCATGTGACCGCGCAGCTGACAGCCGTCGGGCTCACTCTCTGGGCCCGACGGTGTAGCGGCGCAGGGAGAGGGCCGGGTTGATCCGGCGCACCCGTTCGATCGCGGTCGGGTCGAGGTGGGCGACGGCGACGTCGGTGGCCGTGCCGACGGCGGCGATCTCGACGCCCTGCGGGTCGACGATCATGGAGTGGCCGACCCCGAGCGGCGGCGGGTGGTCGGCGGCCGCGACGAACACGGTGTTCTCGATGGCGCGTGCGTGCAGGAGCGTGCGCCAGTGGTGCTCTTTGAGCGGGCCTCGCACCCACTCGGCGGGAACGAGCACGACGTCGGTGCCCGCGTCGGCGAGGGTGCGCGATACCTCCGGGAAGCGCAGGTCGTAACAGGTCATCAGCGCGAAGGTAAGACCACCGACCTCGAAGGTGTCCGGCGCGGTGAGCGCGCCCGGTTCCACCCAGTCCGATTCGCACTGACCGAACGCGTCGTACAGGTGCTGCTTGCGGTATGTCGCGACGACCCGGGTCCCGTCGACGGCGACGGCGGTGTTGCGGACCTTCGTGGGGTCTTCGGCGCGTTCGACGAGCCCGGCGACGAGGTGGATGCCCCGTCGCGCGGCGATCTGCTGCAGGCCCGCCACGAAATCTCCGTCGAGATCTTGCGCGTGCGCGGCGAGGGAACGGTCGAAGGGGTCGACGAAGTAGCTGGAGTACTCGGGGAACAAGACGACGTGCGCTCCCCGGGCTGCCGCGCGCTCCGCCAAACGGCCGATGTCGCGGAGATTCGTGGCGGTGTCCGCGGTGGGCGCGAATTGTGCCACGGCCACGGCGACGGCATCCGCGGTCATGAGGTCCCCTTTCCGGTGGTGCTCTCATCCTCGCGTGCTCGTGACGGCGATGCCAACCGCGTACGCCGACACCGTTTTCGCGTGCTAAGCTTGCTTCTCGTGCCGCGGGGTGGAGCAGCTCGGTAGCTCGCTGGGCTCATAACCCAGAGGTCGTAGGTTCAAATCCTGCCCCCGCAACCAAGGTCGTCCGGGTCAAACACTCGACTTTCGAGTCTTTGACCTGGCCGACACCAAGAACCCTCGCCTTCGGGCGGGGGTTCTTGCGTTGTGCGACGTGCTGGCCCTGAGTCGCGGTGAACTGGCGTTCGAGTGCCTGCATGTTTTCCAGCGCGGGTTGTGGCTCGCTGGCCACCACCAGTTCGTCGTTGATGTAGAGCTGGGTGAAAAACCCTTCGAGGAGTTGCCGCTTCAGCGATTCGGGTGCCACGCGGTAGAGCCTGCCGGGTGACTCC
>NZ_JBKEAY010000078.1:0-17091 GCF_047972865.1 Microbacterium sp. | reverse complement strand
GGTGGTCGCCAGGACGTAGACGGCAGGGTCGGGAAGGTTCGCGGTCAGGCCGGTCGACAACCCGACGGTACCGAACCCGGAGATCACATCGAACAGCACCGTCGCGATGGGTGCCTTGGTGATCTGGGAGATGATGATCGTCGACAGCGCCACGATCGTTGCTCCCCAGGCCACGACCGACAGCGCGACCCGCTGCACGTCGCTCGGGATGCGGCGGCCGAACGCCTGCACCGACTGGCGGCCCTGCGCCTCCGACCACACGCCGAGGGCGAGCACGGCGAGCGTGGTCACCTTGATGCCGCCCGCCGTGGAGGCCGAGCCGCCGCCGACGAACATCAGCATCGACCCCACGACCAGCGAGGAGCCGTTGAGCTCGCCGACGTCGACGACGGCGAACCCGCCGGACCGCGTCATGGCAGACAGGAAGAATGACTGGAAGAAGGTGTCCCAGGCATCCATCGACCCGAACGTGCCGGGATTGTCGTATTCGAGGATCAAGAAGGTGAGCGCGCCGGCGAAGAACAGCACGACCGTGGTGATGAGGGTGAGCTTGGTGTGCAGCGACCAGGCGCGGTAACGCCAGTGGTGCTGCCACAGCGTGTAGATGACCGGGAAGCCGATCGAGCCGAGGAAGACGGCCATCATGAGCACGCTGAGGAAGAAGTAGTTCGTCGCGAACGGCTCCAGTCCCTCCGGGTTCGGAGTGAATCCGGTGTTCGTGAAGGACATCGCCGCGTAGTACGGCGCCTCCCACAGCGCGGTCAGCGGAGCAATCCCGCTCATCAGCATCGCCGGGTACAGCAGCACGGCGATCACCGCTTCGATCACCAGGGTCGACAGCGCGACGGTGCGAAGCAACTGGCCGACTTCACCCAGCCGCACCGCCTGGCCCTCGTTGACGGGGCCGCCGTGGGCGCGCATCGGGTTGGTGTCGCCGGCGGCGATCAGCTTGGCCCGCAGCCCCAGCCGCTTGGAGATGACCATGCCGAGGATCGATGCGAGAGTGAGCACGCCCATGGCGCCGACATTGACGCCGATGTAGATGATGACGTGCCCGAGCGGCGACCACTGCGTCCCCATGTTGACCGTCGTCAGCCCGGTGACGCAGATCGTGGAGACCGCGGTGAAGACGGCGTCGGCGAGGGGGGTCTGTTTGCCGTCCGCGGCGGCGGCAGGCAGCGACAGCAGGGCGGTGAACAACGTGATGAGGGAGACGAACACCAGCACCGCGAATCGCGACGGCGAGGCGGTGGCGAGGTCGCGGGCGCCGCCGAGGACGACCCGCAGGGTCGACGCGGTGCGGCGCCGTGCGCGGACGAGGACGGAGTCCTCCGCCATGTGCGCCCCTCTCGTCGCTAATCGTGGGTCGGCCGAGCCGTTGTCATGGTACTCCGCGCGGGGCGGGGCTAACCTATCGTCATGGCGGACATCTTCGACGTGATCGCCGACGGTACCCGTCGGGACATCCTGCAGCTTCTCCTCGACCGGCGCACGGACGGGGCGGACGGCACCAGCGTGTCCCACATCGTCGCGACGCTGGGGGTCAGCCAGCCCACGGTCTCGAAGCACCTCAAGGTGCTGCGCGAGGCCGATCTCGTGTCGGTGCGCGAGGAGGGGCAGCACCGCTTCTACAGCCTGGCGCCGGTGCCGTTGAACGCCGTCGACGACTGGCTGGTGCCGTTCCTTGACGACCAGGGCGAGACGGATGCCGTTATCGCCTCGCTGCCGGAGTCTGCCGTGCACGCCGCCGACATGGTCGGACGAGCCGCCGCGTCGGCCAAACACGCCGTCACCACTGTGTTCTCCCGCTGGCCCGGACGGTGAAGTGATCGATTCTCCTGTCACACCAGACACAGAGGTTTACACGCGTTAGCACTAGCCTCTAGTCTGGACGGATACCGGTTTGGGGAACCACGATCAGGAAACAATTCGGGGGCACGATGTCGAAGCTGTCTGAGGTGCGCTTTTTGACGGTTGCGGAGGTCGCTGACCTCATGCGCGTGTCGAAGATGACGGTCTACCGGCTGGTGCACGCCGGTGACCTGCCCGCGGTACGGTTCGGGCGCAGCTACCGCGTTCCCGAGAACGCCGTGACGGCGGCTCTGCAACGACCGGTCGCCGACGTCGGCTAGACTTTCCCGGGGCCTTCTCGCGAAGTGCCTGCACTCCGGGCGCGCACGGTGCGCGCTCAGACCCCGACATTGTGAGGTTCTCTGTGGGTTCTGTCATCAAGAAGCGCCGCAAGCGCATGGCGAAGAAGAAGCACCGCAAGCTGCTTCGCAAGACCCGCCACCAGCGCCGCAACAAGAAGTAATCCGCGGCGTCCGCACCGAGCGCCTGTCCCCGCGGACGGGCGCTTCGTGTTGCCGGCGGTGGCCGGCCCGGGGCGTGGAAGGATGGGGGAGTGACCACCCTGACGCTCATCGGCAAGCCGGACTGCCACCTGTGCGACGTCGCCCACGAGATCGTGGACGCCGTCGTCGCCGACCTCCCCGACGGGGCGGTCCAGGTGACCGAGGCGTCGATCCTCGACGACCCCGAGCTCTACGCGACGTGGTGGGAGAAGATCCCGGTCGTCCTCATCGACGGGCGGCTGCACGCGCACTGGCGGGTCTCGGCCGACCGGCTGCGCACCGACCTCCGCCACCGCATCGAGGGGATGCCCGCATGATCCGCCACATCGTCGTCTTCCAGATGGCATCCGACGACGCCGCCGAGCGCGCCGCGCACGCGGCCGAGTCTGCCCGGCGCCTGAACGCGCTCGTCGGCGTCGTACCGACGTTGCGCGCCATGTCAGCCGGGGCCAACGTTCTGGCGCACGGCACGAACTGGGACCTCGGTCTGGTCGCCGACTTCGACGACGAGGCGGGTCTGGACGCCTACCTCGTCCACCCCGCCCACGAGGAGGTCGGCGCCTACCTCGCGACGGTGCGCGGCGATCGGCTCGCCGTCGACATCGTGGCGTGATCCGACACCGGCCGGGTCAGGGGGCCAGACGGGTCGGGCCGCGGAAGAGGTAGGTCACCTCGCGGATCGACTCCTGGCCGAGCAGCAGCATCAGCACGCGGGCCAGGCCCATCCCGAAGCCGCCGTGCGGCGGGGCGCCGTAGCGGAAGAAGTCGAAGTAGAAGTCGAGGTGCTCGGCCCCGAGACCCTTCTCTGCGGCCTGCGCCATCAGCACGTCGACGCGGTGCTCGCGCTGGGCCCCGGTTGTGATCTCCACCCCCTGGAACAGCAGGTCGTACGATTTCGTGAGCCCCGTCGCCTGGTCGCGCATGTGGTAGAAAGCACGGATCTCGGGGTGGTAGTCGGTGATGAACACGAACTGGTGCCGGTACGTCTCCTGCACGTGGGCGGAGATCTGCCGCTCCCCCTCGGGGTCGAGGTCACCGTCAGTGCGCGGGATCTCGTAGCCGCGGGCGGCGACGATCTCGCGGGCCTCGGCCAGCGGGATGCGCGGGAACGGCAGCGACGGCACGACGACGTCCACGTCGAACAGTTCCGCGATCTCGGCACCGTGCGTGTCCTTGACGGCCTGGATCGCGAACTGCAGCAGTTCCTCCTGCATCCGCGCGACGTCCTCGTGGGAGTCGATCCAGCTGATCTCGGCATCCACCGACGTGAATTCGGTGGCGTGGCGCGAGGTGAACGACGGGTCGGCCCGGAACGCGGGCGCGATTTCGAAGATCTTGCCGAAGCCGGCGACCTGCGCCATCTGCTTGAAGAACTGCGGCGACTGCGCGAGGTACGCGGTCTGGTCGTCGAAGTAGGGCACCTCGAACAGCTCGGCGTTGGACTCCGACGCCGAGGCCATCAGCTTCGGCGAGTGCACTTCGATATAGTCGCGCTCCACCCAGTAGGTCCGCATCGCGTGTTCGAGCGTGGTCTGCACCCGGAAGATGAGGTTGTTGCGACGCTGACGCAGGTCGAGGAAGCGCCAGTCCATGCGCTTGTCGAGGCCGCTGTCGGCGGCGATCGGGGTCTCCGGCAGCGCCGCGGCGGCCACCTCCAGCGCGCCGATCTTGATCTCCACGCCGCCGAGTTTGACGCGCTCGTCGTGCGTGAGGCGGCCGGTGACGGTGAGGAAGGTGCCGGTGGCCAGCTCCGAGATGAGCGCGGTGAGCGCGAGAGCCGCGGCATCCTGCTCCTGCTCAGGATCGGGCCGGGTCGCGGGGTTGACCAGCTGCACCGCGCCGCTCTCGTCGCGGAGGATGACGAACTGCACCCGCTTCTGATCGCGGACGGTCTCCACCCACCCCGATACCGAGACCGGGCCGTCTTCGCGGGACTGCAACTGGCTGACGAGAACGCGTTCACTCACGGTCGTCTAGTGTACGGCCGATGCGGCGCTCGCCGACGCGACCGCCGCGCGGTGCGATGCCACCGGTGCGACACCTAGACCTAAGTGTTACACTTGCCTCATGCCGACCATGCGGCCACGTCACACGCTCACCGAGACTGACGATCTCGCGCGGGCGCTCGACACGGCCGCGCAGCTGTGGCCCGAGTGCAGCGGCGACCGCGGCGCGCTGCTTCGCCGCATGGTGGCCGTGGGGGCGGGGCAGGTCGAGGCATCCGCCGCCGAGCAGGTGGCCCGCCGCCATCGTGCCCTCGATGCGCTCGCCGGCTCGGTCGACAGCGGTGGAGACCCGGGCCATCGCGACCGCTTGCGTGACGAGTGGCCGGAGTGATCGTCCTCGACGCGAGCGTGCTCATCGCGCTGCTGGACCGTTCCGACACGCACCACGGGGCCGCGCACGAGTTCACCCGCGCGCACCTCGGCTCGTCACTGGCCGCGAGCGCCCTCACCCTGGCAGAGGCGCTGGTGCGTCCGGTACGCGCGGGACACGGGGCAGATACCCGCGCCGCGTTCGCCTCGATGGGAGTGACCTGCCTCGCGGTGGACGATTCGGACGTGCTGGAGCTCGCGACGCTGCGGGACGCCACCCGGCTCCGCATGCCGGATGCCGTCGTGCTGCGCGCCGCGGAGCGATACGTCGGTGAGGTCGCGACGGCCGATGCGGCGCTCGCCGACGCGGCCGTCGCGCGCGGTGTGACCGTGCACCGTCTGGGGTAGCGGCCGGCGGTCGATCCAGGTTCCGTCCAGGTTCCGCCGCCGCGCGCCGCGTAGCGTCGGAGGCATGGTCACGCCCGTCCCCGCCCCGCAGACCTCGCGGCGCGGTGCGCCGGCTGCGGTGCTGACCGCGGCGCTGAACGCCGTCCGCGGAGCGCTCATCGGCCTCGCCGAGCTTCTGCCGGGCATCTCCGGCGGCACGATCGCGCTGGTCACCGGCGTCTACGAGCGGATCATCGACTCCGCCTCGCACCTGCTCGCCGCGCTGAAGCGCCTCGCCGGCGGCCCCGACCGGCGGGCCGGCTGCGCCGCCGAGCTGCGCCGGGTCGACTGGTGGCTCGTCGTTCCCCTGGTGCTCGGGATGGCGGCGATGGTGTTCACCCTCGCCGGAATGATCGAGGGCCTCGTCAGTGCCCACCCGGAGGCGGCCCGCGGTCTGTTCTTCGGTCTCATCGCCGCGAGCGTGCCGGTGCCGCTGATGCTGATCCCCCGAGCGGTGCGCACTGCCCGCTCGCGGGTCGCCGGGGTGGTCGTGTTCGCCGCGGCCGCGGTGATCGCGTTCTCACTCGTGGGGCTGAGCGGCGGGGCACCCACCGACGACCCACCACTGTGGGGGGTGTTCCTCGCGGCCTCGGTGGCCGTCTGCGCGCTCGTCCTGCCCGGCGTCTCCGGATCGTTCTTCCTGCTCGCGGTCGGTCTGTACGCCCCGACGCTCGTGGCGGTCGACCAGCGCGACCTGGCCTACCTGGGCGTGTTCGTCCTCGGCGCGCTAGTGGGACTGGTCACGATCGTGCAGGTCATGAAGCGGCTCCTCGACCACCATCGCCGGCTCACCCTGCTGGCCATGGCCGGCCTCATGCTCGGGTCGCTGCGGGCACTGTGGCCGTGGCAGACCACGCCCGCCGGTGACGCGCACGGCGTCGGCGCGCCGGTGCTGCCCTACGACCCGGTGTGGGGGCCGGTGCTGTGGGCGCTGGCCGGTGCGGCCGTGGTCGCCGTGCTGGTCGCGGTCGAACGGATGCTGCAGCGTCGCGCCACCGCAGCATCCGTCGTCGTCGCGCCCGTTGCGGACTGAACCCGCTCAGGCCTCGGGCCGATCGGCGACGCCGCCGATCAACGCCGGGATCTCGGTGCGTCGCGGTGCGCCGAAGCGGTGCGAGGCGATCGACACCGACTGCTCACGCAGGAACGTCAGGGCTTCGACCCGGCCCGCGCTCACGACCGGTCCGGCGAAGACCGCCAGTCCCGGTGCGCCGCCGATGGCCGTCGCCAGCTCGGTGGCGTCGCCGCCGATGAGCCGGGTGCGGCCGCCGAGGCGGGCCAGCTCGCGGGCCCGGGCGTACCAGGCGTCGCGGTCCTCGACGACCGGGATGACCTCGGCGCGGGCGAGCAGGCGGGCCACCCAGCCGGGCAGCTGCTCCGCGGTGCTGACGCTCACCGCCCCGGCGGCGCGCCGGCCCGCCGCCACGACGCGGATCAGTTCGACCGGCCGGTCGGATTCGTGGCGGATCGTCACGGGGACCGGCCCGTAACGGAACGCGTTCTGTTCGAACGTCAACCCGGTGACGTCGCGCACGCGGCCGAACTCGTCCTGCCACACCGCGGCGTCGGTTGCGAGCGCGGCGCGCAGCCAGGCGACATCGGCGTCCGGCAGGTGCCCGGCGGCGACGGTCAGCAGATCGGCGTCCCGGGCGGGACCGTCCCCGGCATCCGCCGCCCGCGCCGCCGGCGCGCGGTCGACCCAGTCGCCCAGGCCCATGAGGTAGTTCGGGCCACCGGCTTTCGCGCCCGGGCCGACGGCGGACTTCTTCCACCCGCCGAACGGCTGGCGCTGCACGATCGCTCCGGTCGTGCCGCGGTTGACGTAGGCGTTCCCGGCCTGCACGGTGCGCATCCAGGTCTGGACCTCGGCGTCGTCGAGCGAGTGCAGACCCGACGTGAGCCCGAAGTCGATGTCGTTGACCCACTCGATCGCCTGCTCCAGCGTGTCGGCGGTCATGACGCCCAGGATGGGACCGAAGTACTCGGTGCGGTGGTACTCCGAGCCGGGCTGCACGCCCACGCGGATGCCCGGTCGCCACTGCGCGCCGGACGCGTCGAGCTTCTCGGGTCGCACGAGCCAGGACTCCCCGGCGCCGAGCGTGGTCAGTCCGCGCAGCAGCTTTCCCTCGGCGGGGCCGATGAGCGGTCCGACCTGTGCGGCCTCGTCCCACGGCACCCCCACGCGCAGCGAGGTCACGGCATCCACCAGCTGACGGCGGAACCGCTCGGAACGGGCGACGGAGCCGACCAGGATCACGAGCGACGACGCCGAGCACTTCTGCCCGGCGTGCCCGAACGCCGAGGCCACCAGATCGCGCACGGCGAGGTCGAGGTCGGCGCTGGGGGTCACGATCATCGCGTTCTTGCCGCTGGTCTCCGCCAGCAGGGGTAGATCGTTGCGGAAGCCGCGGAACATCTCCGCGGTCTCGAACGCGCCGGTGAGGATCACCCGTCCCACCGAGGGGTGCGCGACGAGCTCCCGGCCGAGGTCGCGGCCGTCGAGCTGCACGTACTGCAGCACGTCGCGGGGAACCCCCGCCTCCCACAGAGCCTCGACCATGACGGCGCCGGCCCGGCGCGCCTGCCGCGCCGGTTTGATGATCACCGGCGACCCGGCCGCGAGCGCCGCGAGGGCCGAGCCGGCCGGGATCGCGACGGGGAAGTTCCACGGCGGGGTCACGACGGTCAACGGCACCGGAACGAACGAGGCGCCGTCGACGTTCTCAAGGTCGAGCCCGCGCTCGGCGTAGTAGTGGGCGAAGTCGATCGCCTCGGAGACCTCGGCATCGCCCTGGTCGAGCGTCTTGCCGTCCTCCGACCCCATGACTTCGAGCAGCTCGGGCCGGCGTCGCTCCAGCATCTCCCCGGCGCGGTGCAGGATCCGCGCGCGCGCCGCGGCGCCGAGCTCGCGCCATGCGGTCCCCGCCGCCACGCCGGTCTCGATCACTGCCGCCAGCGCCGCGCTGTCGCCGAGGGTGTTGTCGCGGACGGTGTCGTCGCCGAGCGTGGAGTCCGCCATGCGGTCGCGGATGCCGGCCGCCCAGGCTCGGTTCGCCGCGATGCTCGGATCGGTGTCGGGTGTGTTCGCGAACCCCGACGGCGACGTGATGGGGTCGCACGTGCGGTCCTGCCGTCGTGCCGGCGCCGGGACGGCGGCGGGCAGGGCGTCGAGCGACGCGAGGAACCGGTCGCGTTCGCGGGTGAACGCCGTCTCGTCGGTCGCCAGGTCGAAGACGGCCGACATGAAGTTCTCGGACGAGGCGCCCTCCTCGAGGCGCCGGATCAGGTACGCGATCGCGACGTCGAACTCGCGGGGGTGGACCAGCGGCGTGTACAGCAGCAGCGATCCCACGTCGCGGCGCACGACCTCGGCCTGGGCCGCGGCCATTCCCAGCAGCATTTCGACGTCGACACCGTCGGTCACGCCGCGGCGGGTGGCCAGGAGCCACGCGAGGGCGATGTCGAACAGGTTGTGGCCGGCCACGCCGATCCGCACGTTCCGCACGCGCTCGGGGTGCAGCGCGTAGTCGAGCACGGCCTTGTACGACGAGTCCGACTCCTGTTTGCTGCCCCATGTCGCCATCGGCCAGCCGTGAACCTCGGCATCCACCTGCTCCATGGGCAGGTTGGCGCCCTTGACCACCCGCACCTTGACGGGTGCGCAGCCGTCGGCGACCCGTCCGGCCGCCCACTCCTGCAGCCGCATCATGGCGCCCAGCGCGTCGGGCAGGTAGGCCTGCAGCACGATCCCCGCCTCCAGGTCACGGAACTCGGGCCGGTCGAGAATGGAGATGAAGGTCGCGATCGTGAGGTCGAGGTCCTTGTACTCCTCCATGTCGAGGTTGATGAACTTCGAGGAGGCCGCCGCGATCCGATACAGCGGCGTGAGTGCGTCGACGGCGTGGGAGACCGCATCGTCGAACGACCAGGCGCTGTGCGGGGCGACCGTCGAGGAGACCTTGATCGACACGTAGTCGACGTCGTCGCGTTCGAGCAGGGCGCGGGTGCCCTGCAGGCGCCGGGCCGCTTCGCGTTCGCCGAGAATCGCTTCGCCGAGCAGATTGATGTTCAGGCGGATGCCGGAGTCGTCGTCCCGGCGCAGGCGGCGCAGCCGCTGGTCCAGACCGCGCGGCCGGGCATCGACGAGGAGGTGTTGGACCATCCGCCGCAGCACGACGCGCGCCGCCGGGACCACGATCCACGGCGCGAACCGCCCGGCCCAGGCGCCGAGCCGGATGACGCCCCGCAGCGGCGCGGGAAGGAACGCCGGAATGACGTCGGTGAGTTCCCGCAGGTTGCGGGCGGCGACGCGCACGTCTTCGGGGCGCACGACGCCGTCGACGAAACCGACCGCGAAGCGAAGCCCGTCGGGATCGCTGAGCACGCCCGCCAGGGTCCGGGCGGCGTCGTCGACCGGGATGCTCCGGCTGGCGTCGAGCCATTCGTGCACCTTCGCGATCGCCTCGGGGGCGAGGTCGCGGATGTCGAGGTGGGGTGGCTGGTGCCGGGGGGACGGCGGTGTCTCGATCGAGGTCATCGGGGCTCCTATCGGGGTGGGGTGACTTCAGCATGAGGCCAAAGACCCGTCGAGAAAAGCAGATAAAATCGGTACTGATCATTCGATGACTTCGAAAGGTTTCCCATGCTCGATCTGCGCCGGCTGCGCCTGCTGCACGAGTTCGCGCATCGCGGCACCGTCTCGGCCGTCGCCGAAGCGCTCTCGTACAGCCCGTCAACGGTTTCGCACCAGCTCGCCGCGCTCGAACGGGACGCCGGCGTCGCGCTGCTCGTGCCCAGCGGTCGCCGTCTGCACCTCACCCCCGAGGGGCGGCGCCTGGCCGAGGTCGCCGAGCGCATGCTGGCCTTGGAGGAGGAGGCGCGCGGTGCACTGCGTGGCACCGGTCCCGGCGCAGGCCCAGTGCGCGTGGCCGTGTTCCAGACCGTCACCCACTCCGTGGTGCCCCGGGCGCTGTCGCTGCTGCGGGAGCGCGCCCCCGATCTGCGGGTCGAGGCGGCCGAGCTCGCCCCCGAGGCGGGTCTGGCGGCGCTGGTCGCCCGTCGGGTCGACCTCGTCGTCGCCGAGCAGTACCAGAACTACGCCCGCGAGCGTGTGCCGGGCCTCGACCGGGTGCAGTTGGGTTCCGACGAGATCCGGTTGGCGGTGCCGGAGGATTCGCCCGCGGCGGATCTGCACGACCTCCGTGAGGCGGTGTGGGTCATGGAACCGGAGGGGACCGCGGCGCGGACCTGGACCGTGCAGCAGTGCCGGGCCGCGGGATTCGAGCCCGACGTCCGGTTCGAGGCGGCAGACCTGCTCGCGCACGCGCGGCTGATCGCGGCCGGTCATGCGGTGGGCATGCTCCCGGACCTGCTGACGCTGCAGGGCGCGTACCCGCTGCGGCTGCGGCCCCTTCCGGGGCGACCGCACCGCGACATCTTCACTTCGGCCCGGCTATCGTCGCGCGACCGGGTCGACGTGCAGCTGGTGCGCGCTGCCCTCCGTGACGGCATGCCCGCGGGTCCGGCCTGACCGGCGCCTCGATCCCCGCCGGTAGACTGGGCGGGTGCCCGCCGACCGCCTCCACCTCGTGCGCCACGGGGAGGTCCATAACCCCCGCGGAGTGCTGTACGGCCGGTTGCCGGGGTTCGCGCTGTCGGATGCCGGGCATCGCATGGCACGCAGCGCCGCGGACTACGTCCGCGCGCTGGACCGCCCGGTGACGGCGCTCATCGCCTCGCCGTTGCAGCGCACCCGGGAGTCCGCACAGCCGTTCGCCGACGAGTTCTCCCTCGAGCCGTGCATCGACGAGCGCGTCATCGAACCCACCAATGTCTTCGAGGGCTCCCGCATGCGCAGGGCGCTGCGCAACCCGCTCAACTGGCGCCACCTGCGCCGCCCGAGCGTGCCCAGTTGGGGCGAGCCGTATCGGGCGGTCGTGAGCCGCATGGCCGCGGCGATGGATGACGCGTGCGACGCGGCGGACGGCGGCGACGTCGTCGTCGTCTCGCACCAGCTCCCGATCTGGATCACCCACCTCGCCGTGGCCGGGCAGCCGTTGCGTCACGATCCGCGGCGGCGCCGGTGCGATCTGTCCAGCGTGACGAGCTTCGAACGCGACGGCGGGCGGTGGCGCGAAGTGGGCTACGCAGCACCGGCATCCACCGACGACGCCGTTGACGTGGGGGCGGTATGACCCGGCGGATCGTCGCGGTGCTGGCAGCGTTCGCGCTCGCGGCGGGCCTTTCCGCCTGCACGAGCGAAAACGACGGCCTCGCCAGTCAGTACCGGTCCGGCAGCAACCAGGGCTACATCTCCGGCGACGGCAGCGTCGAGGAGATCCCGCCCGAGCAGCGGGGCGGCACCGTGGAATTCGCCGGGACCGACACCGAGGGCACCACGATCCGCAGCGAGGATTCGCTCGGCGAGGTGACGGTCGTGAACTTCTGGTACGCGCTGTGCGGGCCGTGCCGCACCGAGGCACCGCTGCTGGAGGAGGTGTACCAGGCCACCGCCGCCGACGGCGTCGCGTTCCTGGGGGCGAACATCTACGACGGCCCGGAGCAGGCGACGGCGTTCGAGGAGAAGTACGGCATCACCTACCCATCGATGCTGCTGCGCGGCGACGCCGACCTCAAGCTCTCCTTCGCGGCCGAGACGACGCTGCAGGCGGCCCCGACCACCCTCGTGCTCGACCGGGAGGGCCGGGTCGCCGCCCGGTTCATCGGTGCCGTGCAGAGCGCCTCCATCCTGCGCACGGTCGTGACGTCGGTGGCCGAGGAGGGGTCGTGAGCGCGGGCGAGATCGTCTTCGACGGTGCGCTGTGGCTCGCCCTGCCGATCGCGGTGCTCGCCGGGCTCGTGTCGTTCCTCTCGCCGTGCGTGCTGCCGCTGGTGCCGGGGTATCTCGGCTTTCTCGGCGGGGCGGTGGCCCCGGCATCCGCGCCTCGTGCCCGTGCCCCGCACGCCGCGGCGCAGCTTCGGACCTTGTCGCCGGATTCGGATGCTGCGGCCAGCACGGTCCGAATCCAGGACCAGAGTCCGAATCCACGAGCGGCCGACGCGGTGCCGCGACGGCGCCTGCTGCTGGGTGTGGCGCTGTTCATCGCGGGATTCACGACCGTGTTCGTGCTGATCATCGTGCTCGGCGGCACCCTCGGGCGGCTCTTCCTGCAGCATCAAGACCTCATCACCCGCGTCCTCGGGGTCGTCGTGATCGCGATGGGCCTGGTCTTCGTGGGCGTGTTCGGGCTCGCGCAGCGGACCCTCCGCCCGAACCTGCGGCAGGGCCTGGGGCTGGCCGGTGCGCCGCTCCTGGGCGTCGCGATGGGCGTCGGCTGGGCGCCGTGCATCGGGCCGACCCTCACCGCGATCTTCTCCGTCGCGCTCACCCAGGCCGACCCGTGGCGCGCCGCGGTCCTCGCGATCGCGTACTCGCTCGGGCTGGGACTGCCGTTCCTGCTGCTGGCCGTCGGATTCGGATGGGCCTCGCGCACCGTCGGGTTCCTCCGGCGCCACATCCGCGTCATCAACATCGTGGGCGGGATGCTGCTGATCGTGCTCGGCATCCTCATGGTGACCGGCGTCTGGACCGCGATCATGTCGCAGCTGGGGGCGGTGGTCGGCAGTGTCGAACTCCCGCTCTGAGACGCTCGACCCGCTGCGGCCGTCCGACCACGCCGACGCCGCCGTCGACGCGCCCGGCGGACCGGCGCTCGGCCCCCTGGGCTGGCTGCGGTGGGGATGGCGCCAGCTCACCAGCATGCGCACGGCGCTCGTGCTGCTGCTGCTGCTGGCGATCGCGGCGATCCCGGGATCGATCGTGCCCCAGCGCAGCGCCGACCCCAACGGCGTCAGCCAGTACCGCAACGACCACCCCGACCTGTTCCCCCTGTTGGACGGGATGCAGATGTTCGACGTGTACACGTCGGCCTGGTTCTCGGCGATCTACATTCTGCTGTTCGTCTCGCTGATCGGGTGCGTGCTGCCGCGGACGAAACACCACGCGAAGGCGCTGCGGTCGCGTCCGCCGCGTACCCCCGCGCGGCTGTCCCGCCTGGCAGACTACCGCGAGCACGCCGTCGCGGCGGGAACGGATGCCGATGACACCGCCGACCGCGCGATCGGCACGGCCGCGCGCCAACTGCGCTCGGCCGGATACCGCGTCGAACGCTTTGACGGTCGCGGTGTGTGGTCGGTGTCGGCCGAGCGCGGGTACCTGCGCGAGACCGGTAACCTCGTGTTCCACGCCTCGTTGGTCGGTGTCCTCCTGGCGGTGGGCATCGGTGGCGGGTTCACCTACACCGGTCAGACCGTCGTGCAGGAGGGCAACAGCTTCGTCAATTCGCTCGGCCTCGGCTACACGTCGTTCAACCCCGGTCGCTTCGTGGACACGACGGCGCTGCCGCCGTACACCCTTACGCTCGACGACTTCGATGTGACCTACCAGCCGCTCGGCGAGGCCGGTCAGGGCCAGGCCGGCGACTTCGCCGCGCACGTGACGGTGCGGGCGCCGGACGAGGACCCGCACGACGGCGTGGTGCGGGTCAATCACCCGCTGGGCGTCGCCGGCGACCGGGTCTACCTCATGGGCAACGGCTACGCCCCCAAGATCACGGTGCGCGACGGCGACGGCGACGTCGTCTTCAGCGAGACGGTCGAGTTCTTGCCCCAGGACGCCAACATGACCTCGCTAGGGGTGGTCAAGATCGCCGACGGCTTGCCGGAGCAGGTCGGGATGATCGGCTTCTTCTACCCGAGCGCGACCAACCTGGCATCCGGCGCGCTGACGTCGGCCTACGGTGACCTGCTCAACCCGTTGCTCACGCTGGAGGTGTACGCGGGTGACCTGCAGATCGACGACGGGAGGCCGGTCTCGGTCTATGAGCTCGACCCCAGCGGCATGACCCAGATCGCGGGACGCAAGAGCGACACCGACACCCTCGAACTCGCCCCCGGGCAGACGGCGCAGTTGCCGGACGGATACGGGTCGGTGACGTTCGAGGACATGACCGCCGGGGGGGCGGCGGAGCCGGTCACCCGGTACGTGTCACTGTCGGTCCACCACGACGTCGGCGCGCCCTGGGTGCTCGCCTTCGCGGTGCTGGCGACCCTCGGGCTGATGGTGGCGCTGTTCGTCCCGCGCCGGCGGGTGTGGGTGAAGGCGACGCCTGACGGCTACGTCGTCCGGCTCGAATACGCCGGTCTGGCGCGCGGCGAGGACCCGGCGCTGCGTGCCGCCGTGGACGAGATCGCGGCGCGGCACCGGGCTGCGGTGACCGAGGCGTCCGGCGACAGCGCGCGCGTAGACTGACATCCATGTCGCAGACCGGTCTCTCTCTGGATGCCGTATCGCTCCTGACCGTGTGGACGGCCGTCGCGATCTACACGCTCGCGTTCATCGCCTACGCCATCGACCTGGCGCGCCGTTCCGACCAATCGGTGAAGGCGAAGGATGCCGTGCGCGAGCGCGAACTGGTCGCCGCCGGAGGATCGGCGATCGACGCGGTGCGCCGCGAGGAGGCCACGGCGGCCGCGGAGATCGAGGCATCGCCGGCCGCACGCCCGCGGTACGTGTGGGCGCGGATCGGCACCTCGCTGACCGTGCTGGGGTTCGTCTTCCACCTCACCGGGGACGTCTTGCGCGGTGTCGCCGCCGAGCGGGTGCCGTGGTCGAACATGTACGAGTTCGCGCTGACCGGCACGGTGCTGCTGGTGGCGGTGTACCTGGCGAGCCTGTTCCGCTACGATCTGCGGTTCCTCGGCTCGTTCATCGCAGGGCTGACGGTCGTGCTGCTGGGTGGGGCTGCTCTCTCGTTCTACGTCGAGGTGGTGCCGCTGGCCGACCCGCTCAAGAGCGCCTGGCTGGTCATCCACGTGTTCGTCGCGACGCTGTCGACGGCTTTGTTCGCCCTCGCGTTCGGGTTGTCGGTGATGCAGTTGCTGCAGGCTCGCCGCGAACAGCGGGTGGCGGCCGTCGCCGCGGGCGGGACCGCGAAGACCGGTCCGCGGTTCCTGCGGACGCTTCCGAGCGCCGACGTGCTGGAATCGCTCGCTTACCGGTTCGCCATCGTCGGCTTCATCTTCTGGACCTTCACCCTCATCGCCGGATCGATCTGGGCCAACGACGCGTGGGGGCGGTACTGGGGCTTCGACACCAAAGAGGTGTGGACCTTCATCATCTGGGTGCTCTATGCCGGCTACATCCACGCGCGTGCGACCCGCGGGTGGCGGGGGACGCGCTCGGCCTGGCTGTCGATCGTCGGGTTCAGTGCCGTGCTGTTCAATTTCATCATCGTCAACCAGTTCTTCAAGGGACTGCACGTCTACAGCGGACTGAGCTGACCGGCATCCGGCTCGATCAGGCGGTGGATGCGGCGAGCACGGCCCGCACCGTCGTGGACCGGCGGCGTGCCACCGCGAGGATCGTGCCGATGAAGGCCACGGCGCCCCACGCGAGCAACCCCGCCAGCGCTGCTGCGGCACCCCCGGCCGGCGTGAGCGCCGCCAACAGGCCCTGGTAGGCCGGCGCGGTCGGCATGAGGGCGGCGACGGCGGTCAGCGCGTCGGGCACCGTGGAGACGACACCGGTCGCCACCGCCAGCACCCCGACCAGGGCGCTGATCCAGCGACCCGCGCCGCCGAGCACCGCGACGAACGCCTGGTTGACCGCCGCGAACACCACCCCCGTCACGGCCGTCAGGGCGGCGAAGCCGAGCCACGTGCCGGCGTCGTAGCCGGCGACCGCCTGCACGACGCCCGCCACGAGCACTCCCTGCGCCGCCCCGATCGCGGCGGCCGGGGCGAGGGCGCGCAGCGCGAGCAGCACGGAGGGGCGGCGAGAGGTGAGCGCCGTGCGCGGCACCGCCCGCAGCGCCACGAACGTCGCGAGAGCACCGAACCAGAGGGCGATCGCGGTCAGGAGCGGAATCGCGGATGCCCCGAACAGCTGTGTGCCGGCACCCTCGGCGGCGACGGGGTCGGCGACCACCTCCGCGAGGCTGGTCGCCTCGGCGTCGGTGTAGGTCGGCAACTCATCCACGGCGAGGCCCAGGCCGTCGGCGAGAGTGGTCGTCCCCTCGGCGAGGTCGCCGAGACCGTCGGACAGCTCACTCGCCCCGTCGGACAGCTGGCCGACACCGCTGGCGAGGTCGTCGCCCCCGACGGCCGCCTGGGTCGCGCCGACGGCGAACGCGTTGGCGCCGCCGGACAGCGACCCGGCCCCGTCCGACAGTTGCGCGGCGCCCCCGGCGAGTTCGGCCATCCCGCCGGAGAGGGCGCTGCCACCGTCGGCCAGCTGCCTGGCGCCCGCCGTCAGCTCGCCCATCCCGCTGGCCACTTGCGCCGCCCCACCGGACAGCTCGGTCGCCCCGGCGGCCAGTGCGTCGACGCCGGTCGCCAGGTCGCGCGCTCCCGATGCCGCGGCGCCCGCGCCGTCGGCCAGGTCGGAGACCCCGGTTCCCAGCGCCGCGGCGCCGGCGGCGGACTGCTGGGCGCCCTGAGCGAGGGGCGCCATCGCGGCGGACAGCTGAGTGAGGCCGGCCGAGAGGTCGTCGGCGCCCGTCCCAACGGCGTCGAGGGTCGCGGTGGCCGGGGCCAGTCCGGCCTGCACGGCGGCGAGCCGGTCGCAGAAGTCGGCGGATGCCCCGGATGCCGCGCACTCACCGGCGAGGCTTGCCAGACCGTCCGTGGAGGTGGCGACGAGCGACCGCGCCTGCGCGACACCGTCGGCGAGAGCCGCCGCGCCGTCGGCGGACTGCTGTGGGGCGTCCGCGGCCTGGGCCAGCCCGTCGCTGAGCGTCCGCAGCCCGGCGGCGAGGTCATCGGCACCCGTCGCGGCCTGGGTCGCGCCGCCCGCCCACGCATCGAGCCCGTCGGCCACGGCACCCGAGCCGTCGGCGGCATCGGCGGCACCGCGCGCCCACGTGTCCAGCCCGCTCGCGAGCTCGTTCGTGCCGCCGGCCAGCCGGTCGGCTCCG
>NZ_JBKEAY010000074.1:0-6729 GCF_047972865.1 Microbacterium sp. | reverse complement strand
GGTGGTCGCCGATTGCTCCTGTGGGTCGGGAGGCGGCTGTGCGGTCACCCGTCGAGAGTACTCCCCGATGGATGCCGTTGCGCGCATGGGAGTGTTCACAGCCCGGTCTGAAGGTCGATGGGGGAGGATGGTCCCACACCACCCAGCATCTGTGAGGTCCCTTCGTGCGTCTGCGCTCGCTGTCCGCCCTGTCCATCGTCGCCGTGTCAGCCGTCCTGCTGGCCGGTTGCTCCGACGGGGCACCCGCCCCGGTCACCACCGCCGACGCCGCGCTGTGCGATGCGCAGGCGGCGTCCGGCTCGGGCTCCGACGCCGTCAGCGTGGAGGGCGAGGTCGGCACCTCCGCCACCGCGACCTTCGAGGCACCGCTGACCGTGTCCGAACTCGAGGTGTCGACCGTGGTCGAAGGCGACGGGGAACGGGTGTCGGCGGGCGACTTCGTGAACTACACGCTCACCGCTTATTCCGCCGAGACCGGGGATGAGATCACCTCGACGGGCTTCGCGCCCGGCGAGCTCCTTCCCGTGCAGGTCTCGCCGGAGAGCGTCTTCGGGCAGGTCTTCGGATGCAGCCCCCTGGGCTCGCGTGTCGTCGCAGCCTTCCCCGGCAGCGACACCGCCCCCGGCGAGGTCTACGTGCTGGATGTCCTATCGGTCACGCCGATGTCCGCCTGGGGCCAATCGCAGGCGCCCGTCGACGGGATGCCCACCGTCGCGCTCGCCGACGACGGTACGCCGGCCGTGACGTTGCCGGACTCCGAGCCCCCGAGCGAGACGACCGTCGAGGTGCTGAAGAAGGGCGACGGCTATGAGCTCGCCGCCGGAGACTACGTTCTGCTGCAATACCAGGGTGTGCGGTGGTCCAACGGCGAGGTGTTCGACCAGAGCTGGGCCGGCGGTACTCCGCTGACCGGGCCGACGACCAACTACGTGCCCGGCTTCCAGAAGGCGCTGGAAGGACAGACGGTGGGATCGCAGGTGCTCGCGGTGATCCCGCCCGCGGACGGCTACGGCGAAGGCGAGATCAACGAGACCAACCTCGAGGGGGACACCCTCGTGTTCGTCATCGACATCCTGGCCGCGCAGAGCGCGCCCACCCCGTGAGCGCGAACGGGAGGTGCGCATGATGCGGCGCATCATGGTGCTCGGATCCACCGGATCGATCGGCACGCAGACCCTCGAGGTGATTCGCGCGAACCGCGACCGGTTCGACGTCGTCGGGCTGTCGGCGTTCACGCGGCGCGACGACCTCGCGGCGCAGGCGGAGGCGTTCGACGTCGCCGACACCGCGGTCGGGGCCGAGGAGGCCGAGTGCTTGGTGCGCGATGTCGAGGCCGACGTGGTGGTCAACGGGATCACCGGTTCGGTGGGGCTCGGCCCGACCCTGGCCGCTCTGGAGGCGGGACGCACCCTGGCGCTGGCGAACAAGGAGTCGCTGATCGTGGGCGGCGACCTCGTGACGGTGCGCGCGGAACCCGGGCAGATTGTCCCCGTCGATTCCGAGCACTCCGCCATTGCGCAAGCGCTGCGCGGCGGGGCGCGCGAGGAGGTGCGACGGCTCGTGCTGACGGCATCCGGCGGCCCGTTCCGGGGCTGGTCGCCCGCACGGCTGGCCGAGGTCACTCCCGCCCAGGCTCTCGCGCACCCGACGTGGAACATGGGCCGCGTCGTCACGACGAACTCTGCGACCCTCGTCAACAAGGGCCTCGAAGTCATCGAGGCCCACGTGCTGTTCGATGTGCCGTACGACGACATCGACGTCGTCGTGCACCCGCAGTCGATCGTGCACTCGATGGTCGAGTTCGTCGACGGTTCGACACTGGCCCAGGCGTCCCCGCCGGACATGCGGCTGCCGATCTCGCTCGGTCTGGACTGGCCGCACCGCGTCTCCGGCGTCGGCGTGCCGCTGGATTGGACGACGGCGACGACATGGACGTTCGAACCACTCGACGACGTGGCTTTCCCCGCCGTGCGCCTGGCCAAGCAGGTCGGTCGCGCCGGCGGCACGTTCCCGGCGGTGTTCAACGCCGCCAACGAGCAGGCCGTCGATGCGTTCCACGCCGGCGCGCTGGGCTTCGCCGGCATCCTCGACACGGTTGCGGCCGTGATCGACGCGCATGACGCGCCCGACGCGTTGACGCGGGAGAGCCTCGCCCAGGCGGAGGACTGGGCGCGCCGGACCGCGGATGAGCTGATCGCAGCCCGCTGAGCCGAGGGCGGTCCGTCCGCTCAGCGGATGGGACGCTCGGGGTCGGATGCCGGCGTGCGGTCGGCCGGGTAGGGCACCGGCCAGGTGGGCTCGGGGACGGGCCAGCCGGCATCGCGGAGTGCTCGGCGCGCGAGTTCGCGCGCCGAATACGGGGTGCGCACGCCCCGGATGTCCCGGTAGTCCTGGTGGCCGGGACCCGCCCACAGGATCGCGTCGCCGTCGCCCACGAGAGCCACCGCTTCCACGATGGCCCGCTCCGGGGGCGAATACTCGTGGATCTCGGCATCGGGACGCGCCGCGCGGGCACCTTCCAAAAGGGTGGCACGGATGGTGTCGGGGTTCTCGTTGCGCGGGTGGTGGTCGGTGATCACCAGGATGTCGCTGCCTTCCACCGCCGTGCGCCCCATGTCGAGCCGCTTCGTCGCGTCGCGGTCGCCGTCGGCGCCGACGAGCATCAGGACCCGCCCGGGTGTCACCCGGCGCACCGCCGCGAGGGTCTTCTCGAACGCGTCGGGTGAGTGGCCGAAGTCGACGTACACCGCCGGTCCGGCATCGCCAGAGACACGCTGGGTGCGCCCCGGCAGGTGCGCGTCGACCCGCGCGCCGTCCAGCGCCGCAACGAGGCGCTCCCAGGGGTAGCCGCCCTCCAGCAGCATGAGGATCGCCAACCCGGCGTTGGCGGCCATATGCCGTCCGATCACCGGAACGGTCGACCGCAGCGACCGGCCGTCCGCCGAGCGCAGGACGAACTCGGTGCCGTCCTGGCGTTCGTCGACGATGTCGACGGTCCAGTCGGCCGCCGCGTCCGGTTCGGCCGCGATGGCGGGGGTGATGATCGTGGTCACCGGCACCTCGGCGCGCTCGGCGACCCAGGCGCCGGCGGACGAGTCGAGGCACACGACCGCCCGCCGTGACCGGTCGGGGCGAAACAGCGGCAGCTTCGCCTCGAAGTACTCGTCCATGTCGGCGTAGTCGTCGAGGTGGTCATGGCTGAGGTTGGTGAAACCTGCGACGTCGAACACGATCCCGTCGACCCGATGCCGGGAGAGCGCCTGTGCACTGACCTCCACGGCCACCGCTTCCACCCCCCGTTCGCGCATGAGCGCCAGGAGGGCGTGGAACTCGGAGGCCTCCGGCGTCGTCAGCCGCGACACGATCACGTCGCCGGCAATGTGGCGTTCGGCGGTGGAGGACAGACCGGTCACGGCGCCCAATTGCGCGAGGATGCCGGCCAGCAGATGCGACACACTCGTCTTCCCGTTGGTCCCGGTCACCCCCCGCAGCAGCGGCAGGTCGGTGTCGGTGCCGTAGACCCAGGCCGAGAGCCCCCCCAGCACGGCGCGCGGGTCGTCGACGATGACCAGCGGCAGACCGGTCGGTGCGGCCAGGGCGGCGCCGGCTTCGTCGGTGATGACGGCGACGGCGCCGCGATCGGCGGCATCCTGGGCGAACTCGGCGCCGTGGCGGAGGGCCCCGCGGACGGCCACGAACGCCTCGCCCGGACGGAGGTCGGCGGTGGCGAGGGTGATGCCGCGTACCGTCACGGCGGACATGTCGCCGACGGTGTCGCGCCCGAACGTCGCGGCGAGGTCGGACAGCGGACGCTGCGGCGGATTCTGCGGGCGGAGAACCGGCGGCAGCTGAGCAGGAAGGTCGCGGGGCATGGCACCCCCATCCTCTCACCCGCGCGGCCCGGCTCGGTGAACTCCAAGCCGTGGCCGGTAGCGTGTTCCTTCGTGACCGCGCTCGCCTTCCTCATCGGTGTCGTCCTCCTGGTGGTGGGATTGGCGGTGTCGATCGCGCTCCACGAACTCGGCCATCTGCTGCCAGCCAAGCTCTTCGGCGTGCGGGTGGGCCAGTACATGATCGGGTTCGGCCGCACCCTCTGGTCGCGGCGGTTCGGGCAGACCGAGTACGGCGTCAAGTTGCTGCCGGTGGGTGGCTACATCTCCATGGCCGGGATGTACCCGCCGTCACCGCGGCACGCCGGCGGGGAGGGGCGTGCCGGCGGCGGGTTCTTCGCCACGATGGTGCAGGATGCCCGCGACGCCAACGACGAGACCCTCGCCGGCTCCGACGGGAAGCGCGCGTTCTACGAGTTGCCGATGTGGCAGCGAATCGTCATCATGCTGGGCGGACCGGTCATGAATCTGTTGCTCGCCGTCGTGCTGTTCACGATCGTGTTCAGCGGAGTCGGCATCCAGACCGCCACCACGACCATCGCGGGCGTGAACGAGTGCGTCGTCGCCGCCGACGTCGAGCGCACCACCTGCACGCCTGACGACCCGATCTCGCCCGCGCGCGCCGCCGGCATCGAGCCGGGAGATGTCATCGTCTCGGTCGCGGGCACCCCGGTGTCCACGTTCGCCGAGGCGTCCACGATCATCCAAGCCTCCCCGGGGACGGCCCTCGAGGTGGTCGTCGACCGTGACGGCCGGACCCTGCCGCTGCAGGTGACCCCCATGCTCGCCCAACGCGAGGTGCTCGCCACCGACGGCTCGGTCACGACCGCCGAGGTCGGTTTCGTCGGCATGACCGCGGTCGTCGGATATGAGCGTCAGCCGATCGCGGACGGCCCGACGGCCGCGTTCGAGCAGACCGGGCGCGTCGCGGGCATCATCGTGCAACTGCCGGTGAAGGTGTACGAGACCGCCGTCGACCTGTTCACAGGATCCGAACGAGACCCCGACGGGCCGTTGTCGATCGTCGGGGCCGGCCGCATCGCCGGGGAGGTCGCCGCGATCGACGCCCCGATCCGCGACCGCGCCTCGGCGCTGCTGAGTCTGCTGGCATCGCTGAACATCGCGCTGTTCGTGTTCAACCTCATCCCGCTCCTCCCGCTGGACGGCGGCCACATCGCGGTGGCCCTGTGGGACGGCATCCGCCGCGGGTGGGCGAAGGTGTTCCGGCGTCCGCCGCCCCGACCCGTCGATGCGACGGCCCTGGTGCCGGTGACGTTCGTGGTGGTGATCGCGCTGGTCGGGATGGGCGCGATCCTGATCCTCGCCGACGTCTTCAACCCGATCGCACTCTTCGGCTGACCTGCTCCGCCCCCGCCACCCCCGCCACCACCCCCCTCAGCCGCGAAACTACACGGGCGGTATCGAGACGGCGCGGATTCCGCGGGGTCTCGATACCGCGGCTGCGGTCTCGCGGGCCAGGGGTCGGGCTGGGGACTGCGGGGCTGGGGCGGGGGTCAGACCAGGGCGTGGGCGATCAGGCGCTGCAGGGTCTGGTAGCCGTCGCGGGAGAGGATCGACTCCAGGTGGCCCTGGATCGAGCTGAAGCGGGGACCGCGCAGGGCGTACACGTCGCCGGAGGCGGCGTCGGCGGCGACGTCGGCGGCGCCGTGCGAGGTCGTGCCGGGCGCCACCCGGGCCGTGAAGGTGTTGTAGAAGCCGATGGATGCCGGGAACCCGAACACGTCGACGGTCTTCTGCAGCCCCTGGTGCGGGGCTTCCAGCGCGGCCAGGTCGAGGCCGAGCCGATCGGCGAGGATCTGGTGGCTGAGGCACACCGCCAGCAGCGGCAGTCCCGCGGCCAGGCGGGCATCCACGAGCTCGCGCATCCGCACGATGCGCTCCGACGTGACGTCGCGCGGGTCGCCCGGGCCCGGTCCCGAGACCAGCACGTCGGCGGCGGACACATCGATGTCGTCGCTCCAGTGCGCCGCGGTGACCTCGAAGCCGAGGTGACGAAGCTGGTGGGCGAGCATCGTGGTGAACCGATCCTCGGCGTCGACGATGACGGCGCTGCGTCCCGCGAACGGTCCCGGCACGTCGGACTGCGGTTCGAGCCAGAACGACGCCAGCCGCGCGTTGCGCGACGCCAGCTGGGCGGCGATGGCCGGATCGTCCGCGAGTCGCAGCGGTGCCGCGGCGGGCGCGTCGTCGTCCTCGTCGTCGGGGGTGGCCGAGTCGCGCTCGATCGCGCCGATCGCCCCCAGCACACCGGCGGCCTTGCCGTGCGTCTCACTCACCTCTCCGTCGGGGTCGGAGTGACGCACGAGGGTCGCGCCCACCGGCACCCGCAACCTGCCGTCGACGAGGTAGGCGGTGCGGATGAGGATCGGTGCGTCGAGGTCGTGGCCGCCGTCGGGCCGCGGCGTGAACAGCGCGGCGACGCCGGAGTAGTACCCGCGCGGGGTGCGCTCGTGCCGTTCGATGACGGCGCAGGCGTTCTGCATCGGGGAGCCGGTGACCGTGGGCGCGAACATCGTCTCGCGGAGGATGTCGCGCGGGTCCATCGTGCTGCGCCCGCTCAGCATGTACTCGGTGTGGGTGAGCCGCGACATCTCCTTCAGATGCGGCCCCGTGATGCGGCCGCCGTCGGCGCACACCGCGGCCATCATCTTGAGCTCCTCGTCGACGACCATGAACAGTTCCTCCGTCTCCTTCGTGGAGGACAGGAACTCCGACAGCGTCGCGGCCGTGGCCCCGCCCGCGGGGTGGCGGAACGTCCCCGAGATCGGGTTCATCGTCACCACGCCGTCGGCGGCGCTCACGTGCGCCTCCGGGCTCG
>NZ_JBKEAY010000044.1:0-17947 GCF_047972865.1 Microbacterium sp. | reverse complement strand
GAGACCACCGAGGGCGCGACGCCCACACCCGGTTCTGAGGTGTCGGCCGAGCCTGCGCCCGCGCCGACACCCGAGCCCGAACCTGAGGCTCCGGCTGCGCCCGAAGCCGACGTTGCGGCGGTCACCGCGCCCGGCACCGCGGCGCCGGGTCAGCCCGCATCCGAGTCACCCGCGACACCATCGGCCGCCCCCCCGGCACCGCCTGCCGCCCCTCCGGGACCGCCTGCTGCCGCGTCGGCACCGCCGGTCCCTTCCCCGTCACCGACCGCCGTCCCCGGTCCGCGCCCGACGCCGCGCCCGGTGCCGATGCCGCCCGCGGGAACGACTACCCCGACGCCCCCGTCCGAGCCGTGGGGCCGGGTCGGTGAGAACGGCACCGTCGAGGTCCGGGAGGGCGAGACGTGGCGCGTCGTCGGTGAGTACCCCGACGGCACGCCGGAGGAAGCACTTGCCTACTTCGAGCGCAAGTTCGCCGATCTCGACGGCGAAGTGCGGCTGCTGGAAGAGCGCCACCGCCGCGGCGGCGCCTCCGCGGCAGACCTGCGCTCGACCGCGCAGACCGTGCGCGAGCGCGTGACCGGGGCCGCTGCCGTGGGGGATCTTGCGGGACTGGAGGCACGTCTGACGGCCCTGGAGGCCACGCTCGTGGAAGCCACCGCCGAGCAGGCCCAGGCCGCCCGCGAGGCGGTCGCGGCGGCGGTCGTCCATCGCACCGCGATCGTCGAGCAGATCGAGGCGATCGCGGCCCGAGACCCGAAGACGATCCAGTGGAAGCAGACCACCGCCGAGATCTCCGACCTGTTCGCGTTGTGGCAGACCCACCAGTCCGAAGGTCCTCGGCTGCCGAAGTCGACGAGCCACCAACTGTGGAAACGCTTCCGTGACGCGCGTTCGGTCGTCGACCGCCACCGTCGCGACTTCTACTCCACACTCGATGAACAACACAAGTCGGCCCGCGCCGAGAAGACCCGGCTGATCGAACGCGCAGAAGCCCTCGCCAGCAAGGGTGAAGTCGGCATCGCCGACTTCCGCGACCTGCTGGAGCGGTGGAAGCGTTCCGGTCGCGCGGTACGGAAGGCCGACGACGCCTTGTGGGCAAGGTTCAAGGCCGCCGGCGATGCCCTGTACGGTGCGCGGGCCGAACGTGAGCGCGCCGAGGTCGAGGAGTCCAAGGAGAAGATCGAAGCCAAGCGGGCGCTGCTGACGGAGGCACAGGGCGTCGCGGGCGAGAAGGACCTTCCTGCCGCGCGCACGCTGCTGACCGGCATCCAGCGCCGTTGGGACGACATCGGGCGGGTCTTCCCCCGCGACGTCGAACGCGGTCTCGACGACGATCTGCGCAAGATCGAGCAGGCGCTGCGCTCGCGCGAGGACCAGGACTGGAAGTCGAACAACCCCGAGACCAAGGCGCGCCAGAACGACATGACCCAGCAGCTGCACGATGCGATCGCCAAGCTTGAGCAGGAGGCCGCTGCGGCCGATTCCTCCGGCGACGCGTCCGCGGCCGCGGCGGCTCGCGAGGCGTTGGCGACCCGGAAGGCGTGGCTGGCTGCCCTCGGCGGCTGAGGGATCCCCCTCCCCCACACACACAGCGCGGCGACTGTCCACAACACGCGTTCATCGCACCCGGACGCCCGCTCGCGCGGCCACACTGGGGTCATGTCTTGGCCCTTCGTCTACCACAGCGACGACCGTCTCTCCGCCGCGGAACTGCGTTCCGCGCGCCTGGACGGTCTTGTCGTCGAGCTCGGCGACGCGTTCATCCCCGCGGATGCCGTCGAGACTCCGGAACTGCGCGCAGCGTCACTGAGTGTGCTCGTTGGAAGCGACATGGCGCTGACGCACGAGTCGGCGGCATGGGTGCACGGCGCCCTGCTTCGCCTGCCCGCGCGCCACCGCGTCCAGCGCATCGTCTCGCACCGCCTGCCGCATGTCATCGACGCCCGACTCGAGTACCGCGACGCCCGTATCCCGTCGCGAGACCTCGCGTGCCTCAGCGGAGTGCACCTGACACACCCCATCCGCACCCTCGACGACGCGGTGCGCGACCTGGTCAGTGGCCGCACGGATGCCGCCGAGGTCGTCGCGGCGCTGTGCCGATGGCGACCGCAGCTGGTCGAGGAGACGATCCAGTGGCTGCGCACTTGCCAGCAGCTCCGGCACAAACGCACGGCGCGGGCGTGGCTCGAACAGTATGCGCGAGAGCTTCCCGCTCAGCTGGAGGTGGTGCGGTAGACGTCGTATACGGCATCGATGCGACGAACCGCGTTCAACACACGGTCCAAATGCACGATGTCGCCCATCTCGAACACGAATCGGCTGATCGCGAGCCGGTCGTTGGACGTCGTGACCGAGGCCGACAGAATGTTGACGTGGTGCTCGCTGAGCACCCGGGTGACGTCGCTGAGCAGACCCGCGCGGTCCAGCGCCTCCACCTGGATCTGCACGAGGAACACGCTCTTGGTGTGCGGGGCCCAGGAGACCTCGGTCATCCGCGCCTGTTCGCGGGAGAGCGCGGCGACGTTGGTGCAGTCGGCGCGGTGCACCGAGACCCCGCTGCCGCGGGTGACGAACCCGACGATCGGGTCGCCCGGGACCGGGGTGCAGCATTTCGCGAGCTTCACGAGGATGTCGGGGGCTCCCAGCACCAATACGCCCGAGTCGCCGCCGCGCGGCACCTTCGAGCGCCCAACGCGCGGAATGTCGATCGTCGCGGCAGACGACTCGTCCTGAGCGCGCACCAGGGCGGTGATCTTCTCGATCACCGACTGCGTCGAGACGTGCCCCTCGCCGATGGCGGCGTACAGAGCGGTGACGTCGTCGTAGCGCAGCTGGTGGGCGACCTCGGCAAGGGAGTCCTGCCCCATCAGCCGCTGCAGCGGGAGGTTCTGCCGCCGCATCGCGCGGGCGATCGAGTCTTTGCCCTGCTCGACGGCCTCCTCGCGTCGCTCCTTCGTGAACCACCCACGGATCTTGCTCCGCGCCCGGGTGGAGGCGACGAACCCCAGCCAATCCTGGCTGGGGCCGGCATCCGGGTTCTTCGACGTGAACACCTCGACGACGTCGCCGGAGTGCAGCGCGGATTCCAGCGGCACCAGGCGTCCGTTCACCTTGGCGCCCATGGTGCGGTGCCCGATCTCGGTGTGCACGGCGTACGCGAAGTCGACCGGCGTGGCACCCGAGGGTAGCCCGATGACCCGGCCCTTAGGCGTGAAGACGTAGACCTCCTTCGCCCCGATCTCGAAGCGGAGCGAATCCAGGAACTCACCCGGGTCGGCGGTCTCGGCCTGCCAGTCGGAGATGTGCGCCAACCAGGCCATGTCGGTGTCGACCGATTTGGCCGATGCTTTGCCCCCGCCGACCTGTTCTTTGTATTTCCAGTGCGCGGCCACACCGTACTCCGCGTGCTGGTGCATCTCGTTGGTGCGGATCTGGATCTCGACGGTGCGGCCACCGGGGCCGATCACCGTCGTGTGCAGCGACTGGTAGAGGTTGAACTTGGGGGTGGCGATGTAGTCCTTGAACCGCCCCGGCATGGGAGTCCAGCGGGCGTGGATCGCGCCGAGTACCGCGTAGCAGTCGCGGACCGTGCCGACAAGCACACGGATGCCGAGCAGGTCGTAGATGTCGTCGAAGTCCCGGCCCCGGACCACCATCTTCTGGTACACCGAATACAGCTGCTTCGGCCGGCCCATGACGCGACCACGGATACGGAGATCACGCAGGTCGGTGTCGACGGCGTCGATCACCGACTGCACATACTCCTCGCGTTGCGGCGTGCGCTGCTTGACGAGGCTCTCGATCTCGGCGTAAAGCTTGGGGTGCAGGACCGCGAACGACAGGTCCTCGAGTTCGCTCTTGATCGCCTGGATGCCGAGGCGGTGGGCCAGCGGCGCGTAGATCTCCAGCGTCTCCGTGGCCTTCTTCGCCGCTTTCTCGGGCGGAACGAAACCCCAGGTCCGTGCGTTGTGGAGCCGGTCGGCGAGTTTGATCAGCAGCACACGGATGTCCTTGGACATCGCCACGAGCATCTTCCGGACCGTCTCGGCCTGGGCGGCATCACCGTACTTGACCTTGTCGAGCTTGGTGACCCCGTCCACCAGCATCGAGATCTCGTCGCCGAACTCTGCGCTGAGTTGCTCCAGTGTGTAGTCGGTGTCCTCCACGGTGTCGTGCAACAGCGCCGCGGCCACCGCCCGCGGGCCGAGCCCGAGTTCGGCGAGGATCTGCGCGACCGCGAGCGGGTGGGTGATGTACGGTTCGCCGCTTTGCCGTTTCTGCGGCGCGTGGGCCTTCTCCGCCACCCGGTAGGCGCGTTCGACGATGGAGACGTCACCCTTGGGGTGATGCGTGCGCACCGTGCGCAGCAGGTTCTCCACGCCGTCGCGCGCGGGTGCGCGCGAGAAGATGCGGGGAACGAGACGAAGCAGGGACGACGGTTGCGCACCCGATGCCGGGGCGGGCGTCGCCTGCGTCATCCGGTCACCTCCTACCGACGAGATGACACAATCCTACGCCCGGGCGAGAGCTCAACTCTCCGCGAGCGCCGCCTGACGCGCCTCCCGCACGCGGGCATCGCGGTCGGTGATCGGCGTCTCGTTCTCGCGCAGCAGCGAGTACAGCGGCGCCGCCACGAACAGCGTCGAATACGCGGCAACGATCGTGCCCACGAAGATCGACAGCGAGATATCGGTGAGGGTCTGCGCACCCAGCCACAGCGCACCGATGAAGAGGATGGCGGCGGTGGGGAGCGCTGCGACGACCGTCGTGTTGATCGAACGCACCAGCGTCTGGTTGACGGCGAGGTTGACCGACTCGCCGAACGTCCGCCCGGATTGCTCGCCGTCCTCCCTCGTGTTCTCCCTGATCTTGTCGAAGACGACGGTCGTGTCATAGAGCGAGTAGGACAGGATCGTGAGGAACCCGATGACGGCGGCCGGCGAGATCTCGAACCCGAACAGGGCGTAGACACCGACCGTGATCACGAGCACGTCCACGAGGCCGATGATGGCCGCGACCGACATCTTCCAGGTGCGGAAATACACCGCGAGGATGATGAAGGTGAGCGCAAGGAAGATCGCCAGACCCCACAGCGACTGCCGCGTGACGTCCTGGCCCCAGGCGGGCCCGATGAACGAAGAGCTGACGCTCGCCGTCTCGACGGAATAGGCGTCCGCCAGAGCGGCGGTGACATCGCGGGTCTCGACGTCGGTCATCTGGTCGGTCTGGATACGGACCGCGTCGTCGCCGATCGTGGTGACGCGTGTGGCCGCACCCGGAACGACCGACTGGACCGCCTCGGTGGCAATCGACTGGTCGAGGTCGGTGACGCCGTTGATCGTGAACTGCGACCCGCCGGTGAACTCGATCGAGAACTGCACCGGCCTGATCAGCGGGACCAAGGCCGAGCCGATCACCAACAGCGCCGCGATGAGGAACCACAGGCGACGACGGCCGACGAACGGGAACGAGGTCTTGCCGGTGTACAGGTCGTTACCGAGCTGATTCATGGAGCGCATCAGTCGTCTCCTTTCGTCGTACCGGAGCTATCGCCGTGTTGTTGCGCGAGCTTGCGTTCGGCGATGGTCTGCCGGCGCTGGGCCTCTCGACCCGCCCGTCCGGCGCGCGCCGCCGATCCCTTCGAGCCCGCCGTGACGGGGGCGCGGAACTGGGCCCGGCCCCGGTAGACGGCGCCCAGCGCCGCCGGGTCGAGACCCGACAGGGGATGCCCGCTGCCGAAGAACCGGGTCCGCGCGAGCAACTGCAGTACGGGGTGGGTGAACAGGATGAAAATGAGGATGTCGATCGCCGTGGTGAGACCCAGCGTGAAGGCGAAGCCCTTCACGGTCGCGTCGGCGAGGATGTAAAGCACGACCGCGGCGAGGATGTTGATCGACTTCGAGATGTAGATGGTGCGCTTGGCCCGCGCCCAGCCGTCCTCGACGGCGCTCGTGATCGACTTGCCGTCGCGCAGCTCGTCACGTATTCGCTCGAAGTACACGATGAACGAGTCGGCGGTGAAGCCGATCGTGACGATGAGGCCGGCGACACCGGCCAGCGAGAGCCGGAAACCCATCCGCCAGGCCAGGATGCACAGCGTCACGTAGGTGAGCACACCCATGACCACGAGCGAGGCGATGATGACGAACCCGAGTGCGCGGTACACGATCAGTGAGTACAGCGCGACCAGCGCGAGACCGATGAGACCGGCGATCACACCGATCTGCAGTTGCTGGGACCCGAGCGTCGCGGAGATCGAGTTGCTGGACTGCACTTCGAAGCTCAGCGGCAGGGCACCGTACTTCAGCTGGTCGGCGAGGACCTTGGCGCTGTCCTGCGTGAACGACCCGGTGATCTGCGGTTTGCCGTCGAGGATGACGGCATCCATCGACGGCGCCGACAGCACGGTGCCGTCGAGCACGAACGCGAACTGGTTCTGCGGCGACTGCAGCGAGTACAGCCGGCTGCTGATGTTGCCGAAGACCTCCGTGCCGGTGCCGTCGAAGACGATGTTGACGGCCCAGCGGCCATTCTGGCTGTTCAGGCCGCTGGTCGCGTCGTCGATCGACGACCCATCGAGTTCGACCGGCCCCAGCAGGTACTTCCCGGTGCCGGTGGCGTCGCACGTGATGAGCGGCTGATCGGCCGGCTCGTCGGCCGGGTTGTTGTCCTGCGCGGAGCAGTCGTAGGCGAGGAACTCCGCGTACAGCGCATCCGTGACCCAGGCCAGGTCGCTGCCGTCGGTGGGCTCGCTGGTGGGAACGGCGTTGAGCGTCGGGTCGGGCGAGGGATAGGGCGTCTCGTTGCCGTCTTCGCCGACGTAGGTGCTGACCGCTGCGGTCGTGGTCAGTACGGCCCGCAACTGCAGCTGTGCGGACGCCTCGATGCGGTTGCGGGTCTCTTCGTCCGCTTCGCCGGGCACCTGCACGACGATCTGGTTGCCGGCCTGGGTGGTGATCTGCGCTTCGCCGACACCGGAGGCGTCGACGCGCTGGCGGATGATGGTCACCGCCTGGTTCATCTGCTCGGCGCCGGGTTCGCTCCCGTCGGCGGTCTGCGCCTCGAGGATGATCTGGGTGCCGCCCTGCAGGTCGAGGGCGAGCTCGGGAACCCAGGAACTCTTGCCGAAGACGTAGACGCCGAGGGCGTTGATGCCGAACAGGACGGCGGTGATCGTCAGCAGCGCGGTGAGAGCGCGCCACGCATGACGGACAGGAGTCGGTGTGGCCACGGGTGGTCAGCTTTCTGGAAGCACCGCCGAGCGGTGTGGATCAGGACTTCGGTGCGTCGTCCGTGTCGGAGTCCGCATCGGAGTCGTCGCCGGCAGTCTGCTCGCTCGCCGACTCGGTGGTGTCCTGCGCGACCGAGTCCGGGATGAGGTCGTCGCCCGGGATCGGATCGGTCGTCGGCTCGTCCTCGACGATGCGCAGCACGGCCTGGCTGTGCACCTCGATGACGACGCCCGGAGCGATCTCGACGCGTGCCGGGAGCGAGAGGTCGTCGCCGTCGAAGTCGACGATGGTCCCGTACAGGCCACCTTGCAGCAGCACCTTGGCGCCGGGCACCATCTTTGTCGCCTTCTCCTCCTGCTCGGCCTTCATCCGCGCCTGGCGGCGGCGCGAACTCCAGAACATGAAGACGATGAGACCCAGAAGGAGGATCAGCAGCCCGTACTGCGAGAAGAACCCGCCGACGCCTTCCGGCTGGGGGGCGGGCGTTGAGGTCGCGGCAAAAAGCATGGGCGCGAATGCACCTTTCAATGGGGTGCGCACTGTGGGGGCGCGCGAACAGATACGAGCGGAAGCCTTCAGCGATTATAGGTCATCGAACCTCAGGGCCTCTGCGGCGCGCGGAACTCCCAGATGACGGTAGGCGTCCTCCGTGGCCACGCGGCCCCGCGGCGTGCGCCCCAGGAAGCCGATGCGCACCAGGTACGGTTCCACCACCGACTCGATAGTCTCCGCCTCCTCGCCCACCGTGACCGCGAGGGTGCTCAGGCCCACCGGTCCGCCCTGGAACCGGCGCACCACGGCGTCGAGCACCGCGCGGTCGAGCCGATCCAGCCCGATCGCGTCGACGTCATAGAGGTCGAGCGCCGCCGATACGTCGGCGAGGTCGGCCTCGCGTCCGTCGCGGTGGACGATGAGGTAGTCGCGCACCCGTCGCAGGAGTCGGTTCGCGATGCGGGGCGTGCCCCGCGAGCGCCGGGCGATCTCGGCCCGGGCCGGTGCCGGCAGCCCGACGTCGAGCATGCCCGCTGACCGCGAGATGACCCGCTCCAGCTCCTCGGGCTCGTAGTACTCCAGGTGCGCCGTGAACCCGAAGCGATCGCGCAGCGGGTTCGGCAGCAGACCCGACCGTGTCGTCGCACCCACCAGCGTGAACGGGGCGAGGTCGAGCGGGATGCTCGTCGCCCCGGCACCCTTTCCCACCATGACGTCGATCCGGAAGTCCTCCATCGCGAGGTAGAGCATCTCCTCGGCCGACCGGGCCATACGGTGGATCTCGTCGATGAACAGCACTTCACCGGGCACGAGGCTCGACAGCAGCGCGGCCAGGTCGCCCGCGTGCTGGATCGCCGGCCCGCTGGACAGTCGCAGCGGGCGACCGCTCTCGTGCGCCACGATCATCGCGAGCGTCGTCTTGCCCAATCCCGGCGGACCCGACAGCAGGATGTGATCGGCGGGACGTTCCTGAATGCGCGCGGCATCCAGCAGCAGCTGCAGTTGCCCGCGCACCTTCTGCTGCCCGATGAACTCCGCCAGTGACACCGGGCGCAGCGCGCCCTCGACAGCGAGCTCGGACTCGTCTTCGGCGACGCCGGGGTCGCGGACCTCAGACACCGCTGGGCTCCCGGCGCGCCGGCCCCAGATACGCCAGCGCCAGCTTGAGCATGGCGGGCACCGTGTCGACCCCCGCGTCGGGCGCGACCGCCGAGACCGCCTCGGCGGCGACGCGCTCCGGCCACCCCAGCGCGACCAGGGCCGCCACGACCTGTGAGGTCAATCCCGCCGACGCGTTTCGCGGGGTTCCGGACGCGGATGCCGAAGACGCCGCGAGCTTGCCCGCCAACTGCACGACGATGAGTTTGGCGGTCTTCGGGCCGATGCCGGATACCCGCCGGAACGGGGCGTCGTCCTCGGTCGAGACGGCGTCGTGGATCTGAGCGACGGTGAGCGCCGACAGCACTCCGAGGGCGGACTTCGGCCCGACGCCGGACACGCTCAGCAGGTGCAGGAACACCGACAGCTCGTCACGCGTCTCGAAGCCGTACAGCGACAGGGCGTCCTCGCGCACCACGAGATTCGTGTGCAGCACGATCTCGTCGCCGACGTGGAACTGCGCCGCCAGGCTTCCCGTGACGGCGACGGCGAAGCCGACGCCCCCCACATCGACGACGACCGCATCCGGGTCCAAGTGCAGAACGTGTCCGCGCAGCGACGAGATCATGACCCGAGCCTACGGATCGAATCGGAGTTTTGTTCGACCGACACGCTCAGCGGCGGCTGAGCCGCTCGGCATCCGCCCACGCACGCTGCGCGGGGGTGAGGGCCCCTGCGCCCGGCGCCTGCGGCGCCGTGCCCTGCCGCCACGCGTGGCACAGCGCCAGCGCGAGGGCGTCGGCGGCGTCGGCCGGGGTCGGCAGCGCATCCAGCCGCAGCACACGGGCGACCATGGTCTGCACTTGGCGCTTATCGGCCGACCCGTAGCCGGTGATCGCGGCCTTCACCTCGGTGGGTGTGTGGGTGGCGGCGGCGATGCCGTGCTCGGCCGCCATCAGCAGCGCGATGCCGCTGGCCTGCGCGGTGCCCATGACGCTGTGCCGGTTCTGCTGTGCGAACACCCGCTCGACGGCGACCACGTGCGGCCGGTGCGCGGCGAGCACCTCACGGATGCCCGCGGCGATCGTCGCCAGCCGGGTCTCGATCGGGTCATCCGCCCGCGAGCGCGCCACACCGACGTGAACCAGGGTCGCCGAGCGGTCCGCCCGCACGTCGACCACCCCGATGCCGCAACGGGTCAGTCCGGGGTCGATGCCGAGAACGCGCAGTGCGGATGCCACTCCCCCACGCTACGCCGAGCACACGCGACCCCGGCGCCGAAACGCGGCTACTCCTCGTCGTTCTCCAGTTCGGCCTGCACCTCGGCGGTCAGGTCGAAGTTGCTGAAGACGTTCTGCACATCGTCGCTGTCCTCCAGCGCGTCGATGAGCCGGAACACCTTGCGCGCGGTGTCGGCGTCGACCTCGACTTTCAGGCTCGGGACGAACTCCACGTCGGCGGACTCGTAGTCCATGCCCGCCTCCTGCACCGCCGAACGCACGCCGACCAGATCGGACGGATCGGTGATGACCTCGAAGCCCTGCGCGTGCGGCTCGACCTCTTCGGCACCGGCCTCCAGCGCCGCCAGCATGACGTCGTCCTCGGTCGTGCCCTCGCTGGAGACGACGAGCACGCCCTTGCGCGAGAAGTTGTACGACACCGACCCGGGGTCGGCGAGCGTGCCGCCGTTGCGGGTCAGCGCGGTGCGCACCTCGGCGGCCGCACGGTTCTTGTTGTCGGTGAGGCACTCGATCAGCAGCGCGACGCCGTTGGGGCCGTAGCCCTCGTACATGATCGTCTGGTACTCGACGGCATCCCCGGAGATTCCGCCCCCGCGCTTGATGGCGCGATCGATGTTGTCGTTGGGGACCGAGGTCTTCTTCGCCTTCTGCACGGCGTCGTACAGCGTCGGGTTGCCTGCCAGGTCGACTCCGCCGATCTTCGCGGCCACCTCGATGTTCTTGATGAGCTTCGCGAACGACTTGGCGCGGCGCGCGTCGATGACGGCCTTCTTGTGCTTGGTCGTCGCCCACTTGGAATGCCCGGACATGTCTCTCCTGCTCGTCGATCGCGGCGCTGAAGCCACCGTCGATTGTACTCAGCCGCGCGACCGGCGGTTTCGGTGCGCCCGTCAGCGTCCCCGCACCGCATCGAGGAAGAGCTCGTGGAAGCGCGTCTCCCCACTCACCTCGGGGTGAAACGACGTCGCGAGAAGAGCGCGCTGGCGCACCGCGACGATCCCGCCGTCGCCGAGCACGGCGAGCCGCTCCACCTCGTCACCCGCCTGCACCACCAGCGGGGCACGGATGAAGGCCGCCTGCACCGGCACGTCGAATCCCGCGACGGCCAGCCGGGTCTCGAACGACTCGAGCTGGCTGCCGAAGGCGTTGCGCTGCACCGTCACGTCCATGCCCCCGAAGCTCTGCTGCCCGGCGATCCCGTCGACGATCCGGTCGGCGAGCAGGATGAGCCCCGCGCACGTGCCGTACACCGGCATCCCTCCGGCGATCGCGTCGCGGATGGGCTGCTGCAGCCCGAACGACCGCGCGAGCTTGTCGATGACGCTCGACTCCCCGCCGGGGAGCACGAGCCCGTCCACCGCCGCCAGTTCCGCCGGCCGGCGCACCAGGTCGACGGCGGCGCCCAGAGCGGTCAGGACGCGCACGTGCTCGCGCACGTCGCCCTGCAACGCCAGAACGCCGACGCGCGGGGTCACCACCCGCGTTCGGCGAGGCGGTGCGGGGCGGGAAGCTCGGCCACGCTGATCCCGACCATCGCCTCGCCCAGGCCGCGGGAGACCTCGGCGACGACGGCCGGATCGTCGTGGAACGTCGTCGCCTTCACGATCGCCGCGGCGCGGGCGACGGGGTCGCCGGAGCGGAAGATGCCCGAGCCCACGAACACACCGTCGGCGCCCAGTTGCATCATCATCGCGGCATCCGCCGGGGTCGCCACGCCGCCGGCGACGAACAGCACCACCGGAAGCGCGCCGGTCTCGGCGACTTCGGCGACCAGTTCGTAGGGCGCCTGCAGTTCTTTGGCCGCGACGTACAGCTCGTCCTTGGTCTTCGAGCGCAGGGCGTTGATCTCGCTCGTGATCTTGCGGATGTGCTTGGTCGCCTCCGATACGTCGCCGGTGCCCGCCTCCCCCTTCGAGCGGATCATCGCAGCCCCCTCCGAGATGCGCCGCAGCGCCTCACCGAGGTTCGTCGCGCCGCACACGAACGGCACGGTGAAGTTCCACTTGTCGATGTGGTTGACGTAGTCCGCCGGCGACAACACCTCCGACTCGTCGATGTAGTCGACGCCGAGTTCCTGCAGCACCTGGGCCTCCACGAAGTGGCCGATCCGGGCCTTGGCCATCACCGGAATCGACACGGCCTCGATGATGCCGTCGATCATGTCGGGATCGCTCATCCGGGAGACGCCGCCCTGCGCGCGGATGTCGGCCGGGACGCGCTCGAGGGCCATGACCGCGACGGCACCGGCATCCTCGGCGATCTTCGCCTGATCGGGGGTGACGACGTCCATGATGACGCCGCCCTTGAGCATCTCGGCGAGGCCGCGCTTGACGCGGGACGATCCGGTGGTGGGGGTGGACACGCGGGACTCCTCTCGGGCGCCGTGGAAGACCCGGGCGCCAATTCTGACCTAGGCCAAAAGTTACCATGTCCCACGCCGTAGTCTGGTCGCTATGACGGTGGAGGAGACGACGATCACCGGCAGCTCGGCGGCGGAGATCGCCGACAGCGTGCGCGCCCTCGTCGAGCGCGGCGCGCTGCGGGACGACGACGCACTCCCGCCGGTGCGCGCCCTGGCCGAGCGGCTGAAGGTCAATCGCAACACCGTCGTCGCCGCCTACCGCCAGCTGGCAGGGGCGGGACTGGTCGTCGCGCGCGGTCGCGGGGGCACCCGCGTGGCCGCGCCGGCACCGGTCGCCCAGGAGGGTTTCGCCGCGAACAGCGTGCTGCGCGACGTCGGTACCGGCAACCCCGACCCGGTGCGCATCCCCCCGCCGCCGTGGGCCTCGGTGACCGATCGGCCCGTGCTGTACGGCGAGCCGGTGATCGACCCGGGACTGGAGCGGTGGGCGCGGGAGTGGATGCGCGCGGCGCTCGACCCGGCGCACGACGTGCACCTCACGATCACGAGCGGCGCCGCCGATGCCGTGGAGCGCCTTCTCACCCAAGCGCTCACCCGGGATGACGCCGTCGCGTTGGAAGACCCCTGTTTCCTGCCCAGCATCCACACCGTGCGCCTGGCCGGATTCCGGCCGGTCGCCGTCCCCGTCGACGCGGAAGGGATGACCGTCGCGGGCCTGCGCGCCGCGCTGGATGCCGGGGTGCGCGCCGTCGTGTGCACGCCGCGAGCCCAGAACCCCACCGGCGCCAGCGTCACCGCCGCACGCGCCGCGGCGCTGCGCGATGTGCTCGCGGCGCACCCGTACGTCCTGGTGATCGAGGACGACCACTACTCGATGCTCTCCACGCGGGCGTTCCACTCGATCATCGGCCCCGGTCATCGGCGGTGGGCGCTCGTACGGTCGGTGTCGAAGTTCCTCGGACCCGACATGTGTTTGGCGGTCACGGCATCCGATGCGGAGACGGCGGAACGTCTCGGGCTGCGGCTGACCCCGGGGACCACGTGGGTCAGCCACCTCCTGCAGCGGCTCACCGACGCGCTCGTGACCGATGCGGCGGTGGTCGCCGGGGTAGGCGTCGCCGGGGAGCACTACGCCGCCCGCAACGCCGCGTTCGCCGAACTGCTCACCCGGCAGGGGCTGCCGACCGCACCCGGCGACGGCGTCAACCTGTGGGTGCCGCTGCCGCTGCCGGCGCGGGATGTGACAGCGCACCTCATGCGGCGCGGCTGGCTCGCCCGGGCGGGCGACGAGTTCCGCCTCGCCGACCCGGCCGCCGACGCCCACCTGCGGCTGACGGTGCACGATCTCGACGATGCCGATGCGGCCCGGCTGGCCGCGGACATCGCGGCATCCGTCGCGGCTGTCCGCATCGCCGCACGCGTGGGATGATCGACGCGTGAAGATCCTCTCCATCCAGTCCGCCGTCGCGTTCGGTCACGTGGGCAACTCCGCGGCCGTCTTCCCGCTGCAGCGCATCGGCGTGGAGGTACTGCCGGTCTACACCGTGAACTTCTCCAACCACACCGGGTACGGGGCGTGGCGCGGGCCGCTCATCGCCCCCGACGACGTGCGCGAGGTGATCACCGGCATCGGGGAACGCGGCGCGTTCGGCGACATCGATGTGGTGCTGTCGGGGTACCAAGGCAGCGAGGGCATCGCCGACGTGATCCTCGAGGCGGTTGCCGCCGTGAAAGAGGCCCACCCGGGAGCGGTGTACTCCTGCGATCCGGTGATGGGCAACGCGAAATCGGGGTGTTTCGTCGCACCGGCCATCCCGGTGCTGTTGCGTGACCGCGTGGTTCCGGCCGCCGACATCATCACCCCGAACCAGTTCGAGCTGGGCTTTCTCACCGAGACCGAGCCGTCCGACCTCGCCTCGACGCTCGCGTCGGCGGATGCCGCGCGCACGATGGGGCCGTCGACCGTGCTGGTGACCAGCGTGGAACGACCCGATCGTCCCGAGGGCACGATCGAGATGCTCGCTGTGACGGATGCGGGCGCGTGGATCGTGCAGACCCCGCACATCCCGATGAAAGCGAACGGCTCGGGCGATGTCACCGCGGCCCTGTTCACGGCACACTTCCGCGCCTCCGGCGACGCCGCCGACGCCCTGGCCCGCGCGACGTCGAGCGTCTGGGACCTGCTGGATCTGACGCACCGCTCCGGTCACCGCGAACTGCAGCTGATCGAGGCCCAGGAGTCCTACGCCCACCCGCGCCTGCAGTTCCCCGTCACCCAGGTCCGCTGACTCTCCCCCGCCGGCCCGGCGCGCCCCGCACCCCGCACCCCGCGAGACTACAGCGCCGTCATCGAGACCGTCGGGATTCTGCGCGGTCTCGATAGCACAACTGCCGTCTCGCGAGGCGCGAGGCTCGTCTGGGTGGGGTGGGCAGGTGGGCCTGCGTGGCGGCGGGAGGGCTCGCGGGAGCGGACGGGGGTCAGGCGCCAGGCCACGCGGCGGCGACGGCCTCGCGCACTTCGCCGAGCAACTGCGGCAAGGCCTTGGTCTTTGCGATGATCGGGAAGAAGTTGGCGTCGGTCGCCCACCGCGGAACCACGTGCTGGTGCAGGTGACCGTCCACGCCCGCACCGGCGACGCGGCCCTGGTTCATGCCGATGTTGAAGCCGTCACACCGCGACACCTCCCGCAGCACCCGCATCGCCGTCTGGGTGATCGCACCGATCTCGGCCACCTCGTCCGCCGTCGCCTGATCGTACGTCGCGATGTGACGATACGGACACACCATCAGATGCCCTGAGTTGTAGGGGAACAGGTTCAGCAGCGCGTACGCGGTCTTCCCGCGGGCGACGACCAGCCCGTCCACGTCCGACCGTTTCGGCGCGGCGCAGAACGGGCACACGTCGCGTAGCGGTTCCGGCCCCGCCTCGATGTACGCCATCCGATGCGGAGTCCAGAGTCGCTGGAACTCGTCCGGCACGCCCGCCAGCTCGCCCGCCCGCTGCAGTGGCATGCCGGCCTCGGTCATGTGAGGTCCGCAGCAGTGTTCACCAGAACACGCTCGGCGATGGCGGCGGTAATCGTCGCGATCGCGTCGTCGACGGGGATACCGCCGAGCTGCGACCCGTCGCGGAATCGGAAGGACACGGTACCGGCGGACCGGTCCTGCTCCCCCGCGATCAGCTGGATCGGCACCTTCTGCGTCGTATGGGTGCGGATCTTCTTCTGCATGCGGTCGTCGGAATGATCGACCTCGGCACGTACTCCGGCATCCCGCAGCCGTCCGATGATCTCGTCGAGGTAGGGGCCGAAGGCCTCGGCGACGGGGATGCCGACCACCTGCACCGGCGAGAGCCACACCGGGAACGCTCCCGCGTAGTGCTCCAGGAGAATCGCGAAGAACCGCTCGATGGAACCGAACAGTGCCCGGTGGATCATGATGGGCCGGTGCTGATGTCCGTCGGGTCCGGTGTATTCGAGGCCGAACCGCTCGGGCAGGTTCGGGTCGACCTGCACCGTCGACAACTGCCAGGTCCGGCCGATCGCGTCCCGGGTCTTGAGGTCGATCTTCGGCCCGTAGAACGCAGCTTCGCCGGGAACCTCGGTGAGCTTCAACCCCGAGGCGACCGCGACATTGCGCAGCGCCTGGGTGGAGTACTCCCAGAACTGGTCACTGCCGATCCACTTGTCCTTCTCGTCGTCACGCATCGACAGTTCGAGCTCGAAGTCGTCGAGCCCGAAGTCACGCAGCATCGAAACCACGAACTCGAGCACGCGGGTGACTTCGACTTCGAGTTGGTCTTCCGTGACGAACAGATGTGAGTCGTCCTGCGTGAATCCCCGCACCCGAGTGAGCCCGTGCAGGGCACCCGACAGTTCGTTGCGGTACACCGTGCCGTTCTCAGCCAGTCGCATCGGCAAGTCGCGGTAACTGCGCGCACGTTCCCGGTAGATGAGGATGTGCATGGGGCAGTTCATGGGCTTGAGGTAGTAGTCCTGCCCCTGCTTGACGATGTGACCTTCGGCATCCCGCTCCTCGTCCATCACGATCGGCGGGAACATGCCCTCCTTGTAGGTGACAAGGTGATTGGAGGTGAGGAAGAGGTCTTCTTTGGAGATGTGCGGCGTGTAGACGTAGGTGTAACCGGCCTCGATGTGGCGGCGGCGCGCGTGCTGCTCCATCTCGCCGCGCACAATGCCGCCCTTGGGATGCCAGATGCTCAACCCCGAGCCGATCTCGTCGGGAAACGAGAACAGATCCAGTTCTTTGCCGAGCTTGCGGTGGTCGCGTTTGGCGGCCTCTTCGAGCCTTTGCTGGTAGGCGCGCAGTTCGTCCTTGCTGGGCCAAGCGGTGCCGTAGATGCGCTGCAGCTGCGGGTTGTTTTCGTTTCCCCGCCAGTATGCCCCCGCCACCCGGGTGATGTCCCATCCGTTGCCGATCATGCGGGTCCCCGGCACATGCGGTCCGCGGCACAGGTCCTTCCAGGCCACCTCGCCGTCGCGGGTGACGTTTTCGTAGATCGTCAGCCCCGCATCGCCTACCTCGACGGAAGCACCCTCGGTGGATGCTGCGCCACCCTACAGTCCGATCAGCTCCAGCTTGAAGGGTTCGCCGGCCAATTCGGTGCGCGCCTGGTCGTCCGTGACCGCCCGGCGCACGAACCGCTGGTTCTCGCGGACGATCCGCTCCATCTGCTTTTTGATGGCCTTCAGATCCTCGGGCGTGAACGGCTGCGCAACGCCGAAATCGTAGTAGAAACCGTCCGTGATCGGCGGGCCGATCCCGAGGGTCGCCTGCGGGCGGATGCGCTGCACGGCCTGGGCGAGCACGTGGGCCGTGGAGTGACGCAGAATGTTGAGCCCGTCGGGGCTGTCGATCGTGACCGGCTCCACCGTCGCAGACTCGGTGACAACAGTCGCAAGGTCGCGCAATTCACCGTCGACGCGCATCGCGACGACGGATCGATCGGGGAACAGGGCAAAGCCGTCGGCCGGGAAGATCACGGCGGACGGCTGCGAGGCATCGGTCAAGGAGTGCTCCAGAAGTGTCGGGTTCCAACCTACCCGGCGAGACGCGCGTGTACGGCACGAAATACTCGTCCCGGCGCGGGAGGCGGTGTGCAGTCCGCGCACCGTCTCCCGCAGGGTCGTGCTTATCCGCCGCAGACAGTTGCCAGGGCGAGGCCGCTTTCCTGCAACGCCATGGCGGCCGCCTGCAGCGCCTCGGCGTTCGCGCCGAGGCGCTCTGTGTCACCGTCTTCCATGCCGCCGAGCGCCGTGCCGAACTCACCCAGCGCGGCGATCATGTCGTTGAGCGGTTCTTTGACTTCCGCGTTCGTGATCGAAGAGGCCGCGTCACCCAGGGCTTCTTCCATCGTGTCGACCGCCTCAGCCGCAGCACTGTAGTTAGCTGCAATACCGTTGAATTAGGGGTTGGAGGTTTACGCTGGGGGTATGCCTCGTTCTGGGTGGCGGAAGCCAGTGTCGGATTCTCGGTTGTCGGATGCGGTGTCGGTGGGGGTG
>NZ_JBKEAY010000015.1:0-30703 GCF_047972865.1 Microbacterium sp. | reverse complement strand
GCCAGCGCGCGTCGGGACGGCCCGGGTGTGGTTGACCGAGCTGGGCGGCGAGGCCTTGGTCGTCCGGCGCAGCGGCGACGGCACGACCTCGCGGTTCGCGTTGTGCGATATGGTGTAGGCGCCCATGGCACCGGATCCTCCGCGGGCGTAGGAACTACGCCGTCCTAGAAGGGTGGTGTGTCGGGCTCGGGGTCGCTAGGCGTGCCCGGCGGCGCGGGCGTGAAGGCGGGTGTTCTTCGTTCGGGTTCGACGAGGTACCGGCGGCCGCTGGGGGAGGTCCATTGCATCGTGCCGCCGCCCAGGGGCTCGATGCGCCAGCGTGTGTGGTGTTTCAGGATGTGATGGCCGCGGCACGCGGGAGCAAGGTTGTCGGCCGCGGTGTGACCACCGTGCTCCCACGCGATGGTGTGATCGAGGTCGCAGCGGTCGGCGGGCATGCCGCATCCGGGGGCGACGCAGCGCGGCGAACGCCACCTGACCAGCCGGCGCAGCGCGGCGGGCGGGCGGTACAGAGTGCGCCCGACCGAGAGCACCGTTCCGGTCTCGGGGTGTGTCAGGACCCGCATCCAGCCGTCTGCCGCACCGGCAAGCGCGCGAGCCACGGCGTCGGGGATCGGTCCGACACCGTCGACGACGCCCGGACCTGCCCCGGGGTGGCCGAGCAGGGTCAGCACGGGGCAGGTGACGGCGACGGTCGGGCGGATTCCCCGGAGCGCGTCCGGGAGAGATGCGGTTTCGCCGTCGATGAGCAGGTCGCACAGGACATCGGCCCGGCGTTGGTCGATCGTGCGGTCGTCGTCGGTGTCGGTGAGGGCGGTGGCCAGCGCGGTCATACGGTTGTGGATGGCGCGGGCTTCGACGGCCGGGACCAGTGCGGACAGCCAGGCCATCGAGTCGGGGGCGGGTTCCACCCAGACGCGTCGTTGGGTCAGAGCGCGTTCGTGGCGCTGCGCCCGCTGGTCGGCGGTCTCGGTGTCGATGAGACGGCGCAGGGTGCGCCGGAACGTGCCCATCGGGAGTTCTCGTGCCGCGGCCGTCGCCTGGGGGTAGATGCGGTCACGGATGCGCGGGTCGTCGATACCGTCGAGTTCGTCGACGAGGTGCTCGGCATGGGCCACCGTGGTCTCGGCGCGATCCAGACAGTCGAGCACTTCCGGGTAGCGGACCGCGAGCGCTTCGGCGACCAACATGAGCCGGCCCGCGGCGTATTCGGTCACCCGCAGGGCGGCGGCGAGTTCCAACCGCACCGAGCGGTCGGCCAGGGCCCGATCCATCGACGCGTCACGAAGCGCGTCCTCGCGCGTCTCGCGCACGTAGGCCCAGGTGCGCCGGAACCGGTGCGCCGCGAACACCGTGACCATGTCGGCGGCCTCCACGACCCACCCGACACCGTCGAGCACGGGATGGGGATCCCGATCAACCAACACGACCTGCGACATACCGCCACCCTACGAGGGGGTTCCGACATCTCCTCCGGCTCCCCGTGCAACCACCGTCTCGAAGCGCTGATGCGAGGTGATCGAGAGAGCGGCGAACACGCCGCGCTTGTGGCCATGAGCGACGGTCGTCGGTCGATATGTTCGATGCCTGGGGAACTTGTTGTATTCGAACGGGGTACGAGAAACGAGAGAGAATGAGTTTCGCGGAACGTCTTGCCGCGTTGGCAACCAAGATAGAGAACCAGGCTGACGCGATCGGCACCGAAGAAGCAACAAAGAACGCGTTCGTCATGCCGTTCATCTCTTCGATCTTGGGGTACGACGTCTTCGACCCGCTTGAAGTGGTTCCGGAGTTCAACGCCGATGTCGGGACGAAAAAGGGCGAGAAGGTCGACTACGCGATTGTTCGCGATGGTGAAGTCCAGATCCTGATCGAGTGCAAGGCGTCGCTCGGCGAACTGCAGCTTGAGCACGCGTCCCAGCTCTTCCGCTACTTCGCCGTCACGAATGCTCGGATCGCCGCCCTGACGAACGGAGTCGTCTGGCAGTTCTACACGGATCTTGATGCGCCCAACCGGATGGACTCGAAACCCTTCCTCGTCCTGGATCTTCGCGACGTCGACGACATGTTGGTCCCTGAACTGCAGAAGCTCAGCAAGGAGAGTTTCGATCTTGAGTCGATCATCAATGCAGCCGAAGAACTGAAGTACCTTGGTGCACTCAAGCGCGAGATTGCAAAGCAGTTTCACGAACCGTCCGACGAATGGATCAGGTTCTTTACCACTCGGGTTTACGAGGGTTCCTTTACACAGCGTGTACGCGAACAGTTCACCACGCTGGTCGTGAAGGCCTCGAAACAGTTCCTGACGGAGAGTGTCAACGACCGCTTGAAGGCAGCACTCGGTACCGGAACGACGTCTGAGGATGTACGCGCTCTCGCCAGCGAACCGATCGTTGAGAACGACCTTGCCCGCGACACGGAGATCGAGACGACTCTCGAAGAACTCGAGGGTTACCAGATCGTGAAGGCGATCGCGTGCGCTGAGGTCAAGCCACAACGAGTGGCACAGCGTGATCAGAAGAGCTATTTCGCCGTGCTGCTGGACGACAACAACCGCAAGCCGATTGCCCGTCTGCACTTCAACGGAAGGCAGAAGTACCTGGGCTTGCTCGATGAGTCCAAGACTGAGACCCGTCATCCCCTGGACTCACTCGAGCAGATATACGAGCACACTGACGCGATTCGCGAAGCGGTGCTTCGGTACGCGTAGTCCCGCAGTCCGCTGTTCAGCCGGCCGGTCCGCGCACATGGCCGTCCCGCTACGCGTCGAGCACGAACTGGATGAGTCCCGGCTCGGTCGTCTCGGCGGTGGTGGCCATGCGCACGCGCGCGTCGACGGTGACCGCCTCGACCGGACAGCCAACGATGTTCGTCATGAGGCACGGCCCCTCGTCGAGTCGCACCAGGGCGAGCACGTACGGTGCGTCCGGTCGCCAGGCCGGATGGCCGGGCACGTGCGCGACCGTGAGCGTGCGCACCGCCCCAGTTCCCGCCGACTCGACCCACTGCAGATCCTCCGACCAGCAGGAACCGCAGATTACCCGCGGGTAGTGCTGGGTGTGACCGCAGCCCGCGCACCGCTGCAGCAGCAGACGGCCCGCGGCGGCGGCATCCCACCAGGGCTGCGTGCGCGCGATCGTCGTGAGCGCGGGTTTGGGGACGGCGGGGGCGACTGCGGTCATGTGTTCGGACCTCCGAGGACGAGGGCGACCTCTTCGCTGAGGGTCGCGCCGTTGCCGGTGACCAGGGCCAGGTCGGCCGACGGCACCTGCCGGGCCCCGGCGGTGCCGCGCAACTGGCGCACCGCCTCGACGATGTGCCCCATGCCGCCGGCCAGATCGGCCTGCCCGCACGCGAGCTGACCGCCGTGCGGATTGATCGGCAGCGCTCCCCAGGCCCCGAGATCGGCTTCCGCCAGCCAGGGGCCGGACTCGCCCTTGGCGACGAAACCGCCGTCCTCGAGGGTGATCGCCACGACGATCGAGTAGCAGTCGTAGATGCTCAACAGGTCGATGTCCGATGCCGTGACCCCCGCGGCCCGGTAGGCGGCCGGGATCGCGCGCGCCAGTGGGGACGTGGTCAGCGCGGGTGCCTGGCTGAGAGCCCGGTGGGTGACCCGTTCCCCCGCACCGAGCAGCAGCACCGGCGGATGCGGCAGATGCCGCGCCCGGTCGGTGGAGGTCACGATGACGGCGGCGCCCCCACCGCACGGCATGACGATCTCGAGCAGGTGCAGCGGCGACATCACCATCGGTGAGCCGAGCACGTCGTCGATCGTGATCGGCTCACCGTGGAACACCGCGTCGGGGTTGAGACGCGCGTTGTGGCGTTGCCCGACGGGGACGGCAGCGAGTTGCTCGGGTGTCGTGCCGTAGTGGGCCATGTGCGCTGTGGCGACCATCGCGTAGGCCTGGTTCGCGCCGCTTGCCCCGTACGGCACATCGAACTCGCGAATCGGGTTGCGATTGGGGGAGCGGTGCACGACCTGGGGGTCGCGGCTGTTGCCGAGCACGCACAGCACCGTCGTGGCCATGCCGGCCTCGATCGCGGCGGCCGCACGCCACAGCATCCCCGCTCCACTGGCCCCACCGAGGTCGACGATGTCGGCGAACGTCGGCTGCAGTCCCAGGTATTCGGCCACGGTCGCCGGCACGTGCTGCGCCGTCTCGCCGACGTGCGGGCCGACCATCAGACCGTCGATCTGGGAGGGTTCGATCCCCGCGTCGGCGGCGGCGCGCCGCGCGACACGGGCGATCATCTCTAGCGTCGTGAACCCGGGGGTGGTGCGTTGCGGGGCGAGTTCGGCGATGCCCACGACCGCGTGTCGTCCCCTCACCCGGCCACTCCCGTCGCCGACAGGTCGTTCGCGGTCATCTCCGTCACCTCCGCGGCGAGCAGCAACGTCGGCTCGGTGACCGCCTGAACGTCCTCGACGGTCAGCCCCGGCGCGATCTCTCGCAGCAGCAGACCGTCGGCGGTCACGTCCATCACGGCCATGTTGGTGATGATGCGGTCGATCACGCCCCGCCCGGTCAGCGGCAGGGTGCACTCGCGGAGGACGCGCAACTCTCCGGTGCGGGTCGTGTGCTCCATCAGCAGCACCACCTTCTTGACGCCCTGCACGAGGTCGACTGCCCCGCCGGGGCCCTTGATCATCTGGCCGGGCACCGCCCAGTTGGCGAGGTCGCCGCGCGCCGACACCTGCATGCCGCCGAGCACGGTCACGTCGAGCTTGCCGGCGCGGATCATCCCGAAGCTCATGCTGGAGTCGAAGAACGCCGCGCCCGGTTGCACGGTGACGGTCTCCTTGCCCGCGTTGATCAGCTTCGGGTCCTCTTCTCCCTCGATCGGGTACGGACCGACGCCGAGGATGCCGTTCTCGGAGTGCAGGATGACGTGGCGCCCCTCGGGGACGTAGTTGGGGATCAGCGTGGGCAGCCCGAGACCGAGGTTGACGTAGGCGTCCTCGGGGAGTTCGAGGGCGGCGCGCGCGGCCATTTGCGGGCGGGTGAGAGTCATGCTGTGTCGCCTTCCTGGTGTGCGACATCGGTCGCCGGGCGGGTGGTGCGGCGCTCCATCGGCAGGTCGGTGGCGATCTGCGGGGTCTGCTGCACGATGCGGTGCACGTAGATTCCCGGCAGGTGCACGTCGTCCGGGTCGATCTGGCCAGGTTCGACCAGATCGACGACCTCGGCGATCGTGGTACGCCCGGCCATCGCGATGATCGGGTTGAACGCTCGGGTGGCCCGGGCGAACACCAGGTTTCCGTGCCGGTCGCCGCGTTCGGCGCGCACGAGCGCGTAGTCGGGCGCGATGGCCTCTTCGAGCACGTACTCCCGTTCCGGCCCGAGCGACGAGAACACGGCCGTGGGCCGGGTCGGCGAGGCGACGACGACCTCGCCGTCTCGATACCGCCACGGCAGCCCGCCCTCGGCGAACAGTGTGCCGACCCCCGAGGCGGTGTAGAAGGCGGGGATGCCGGAGCCGCCGGCGCGAAGCCGTTCGGCGAGGGTTCCCTGCGGTGCGAACTCGAGTTCGATCTCGCCGCTGAGGTACTGACGCGCGAACTCCTTGTTCTCGCCGACGTACGACGAGATCATGCGCCGGATCTGGTGGCCTGAGAGCAGTTCGCCCAGTCCCCAGTCGTCGACGCCGCAGTTGTTGGAGATGATCTCGAGGTCGCGGATGCCGCGTTCCTTCAGGGCACGGATCAGCATGATCGGCACGCCCACCAGCCCGAAACCGCCCACCGCGATGGAGGCGCCGTCGGGAATGTCGTGTACGGCCTCCAGCGCCGATGCGGAGGTCTTGTCCATGTCGTTGTCCTGTCTGTGCGTCAGCGGGGCGTCGTCGGGTGGGAGCCGGTCACCGCGGCAGGCGCAGCAACACCGCCTGGCCCTGCCCGCCGCCGCCGCACATCGTGGCGACGCCGAACTCAGCCTCTCGGTCGGCCATCTCGTACGCCAGCGTCATGATGGTGCGGAATCCCGACGCGCCCAGCGGGTGACCCAGCGCGATCGCACCTCCGTTGACGTTGACGACGTCGTACCCGATCCCCAGGTCTGCCATCGAGGCGGCGACGACTCCCGCGAACGCCTCGTTGATCTCCCACAGCCCGATGTCGGCGGCCGTCAGGCCGTGCCGGCGCAGCAGCGCGTACGCGGCCGCCGCGGGCTTGGTGTGCAGGCTGACGTCGGGTCCGGCGACGGTGGCCCGTCCGATCACCTCGACCATCGGGGTCACGCCGTGCGCCCGGGCGGTCTCGGCGGCCATGAGCACACCGGCGGCCCCGGCATCCGACATCTGCGACGCGTTGCCGGCGGTGATGCTGCCGTCGGCGGCGAACGCCGCGCGCAGGCCCGCCAGGCGCTCCATCGTCGTATCGGGGCGCACTCCCTCGTCGTGGTCGAGTTCGGGCATCGCGGCCAGTTCCCGCCGCAGCCGTCCGCTCGCGGTCGACGTGGCAGCCCGGGCATGGCTCTCGGCCGCGATCTCGTCCTGCTGTGCGCGGGTGATCCCGTGATCGCGGTTGGCCCGCTCGGAGATGGGGCCCATGCCTTCGTCGGCGAGCGCGCACCACAGTCCGTCCCGCTGCAGCAGATCGATCAGCGGGGCGTCGCCGTATCGCTTCGCCTGACGCAGCTGCACACCGTGCAGCGCCCGGCTCATGGAGTCGAAACCGCCCACGACGGCGCTGTCGATCTCGCCCGCACGGATCTGGGTGGCCGCCAGCCCCGTCGCCGTCATGCTCGCGATGCAGACGTCGTTGAGCGTGGTCGCCGGGACCGTTCGGGCCACGCCGCCGCGCACTCCGGCCGAGCGCGCCGGGTTCTGGCCGTTACCGGCCTGCACGACGTTGGCGAGGTACACCTGGTCCACACTCGGGTTCGCGGCGCGGTCGAGGGCTTCGCGGACGGCGACGGCGCCCAAATCGACGGCGGCGACATCCCGGAGGGCGCCGCCGAACTTGCCCATCGGGGTGCGTGCGGCCGAGACGAGGACGGCAGAACGGGGGTCCATGCGAGTGCCTCCACTGGTGCATCGAGGGTGACGGGATCTGCGTGTTCGCGACCGACGGTAACCCGCGGCGGGAGAGGGGACTATCGCGAAAACGGGCAAGACTCGCCCTCCGATTTGACGGTTCCACAGAATCCGGGGTCGACCTCGTCCGGTACGCGACAGCGCGGGCCGGGATGGCCCATAGTGAACGAAACCGATCGGAGGCGTCTGCGATGTCGAATGAGGCGATGGTGGCCGGGACACGGGAGGATTCTGCGCGGGGAGGGATCCACCCGCTCGATCCGTTGACCGGCGAGGAGATCGCTCGTACGCGCGAGATCCTGGTTGCCGGGGGACTCCTGTCAGACTCGGTGCGGGTGCCGATGTTGTTGCCGCACGAGCCGGAGAAGGCAGAGGTGGCGGGCTGGCGCGAGGGTGAGCCGGTCGATCGCCGGGTCGAGGTGACCCTGATGGCCGTCGACACCGGCGGCGTCGTCGAAGCGATCGTCTCGATCACTCGCGGCGTGGTGGATGCCCAGCGCGTGCACGACGCCTCGGCGCCGCCGTACGGCCAGCCGCAGTACCTGTTCGAGGAGTACGAGCGGGTGCAGCAGATCATGAAGGCCTCGCCGCAGTGGCAGGCTGCGATGCGGCGGCGGGGCCTCGAAGACCGGATGGCGCTCGCGTACGGGTCTCCGCTGGCGCCCGGTTTCGTCGGCCGCCCCACCGAGGTCGGCCGTCGCGTGATCCGCTCGCTGACCTTCCTGCGCGACAGCGAGGGCGACAACCCGTGGGCGCACCCGGTCGAGGGGCTGATCGCCCACATCGATCTGGTCACCGACGAGGTCATCGTGGTGGAGGACCACGGCGACGTGCCGGTGCCGTCGGCCAGCGGTATGTACACCCCCGAGGTCGTCGGTCCGCCGCGCACCTCGCTCAAGCCGATCGAGATCACGCAGCCCGAGGGGCCGAGCTTCCGCGTCGACGGTCACCGTGTGGACTGGGAGGGCTGGTCGCTGCGCGTCGATTTCAATGCCCGCGAAGGACTGGTCCTGCACGAGGTCTCGTTCGGCGGCCGGTCGGTGCTGTCGCGCGCCAGCATCCCCGAGATGGTCGTTCCCTACGGCGACACCTCGCCGACGCGTTTCTGGATCAGCTATTTCGACGCCGGCGAGTATCTGCTGGGCAAGAGCGCGAACCCGCTGGCCCTGGGGTGTGACTGTCTGGGCGTCATCCACTACTTCGACGGGCACGTCGCCGACGACTACGGCAACCCCACCCTCATTCCGAACGTCGTGTGCATGCACGAGGAGGACTACGGCATCCTCTGGAAGCACACCGAACCGGGCATCGGTGCCGAGGTGCGGCGCTCGCGGCGGCTGGTGGTGTCGTACTTCGCGACGGTCGGCAACTACGACTACGGGTTCTACTGGTACTTCTACCTCGACGGGTCGATCCAGGTCGAGGCCAAAGCCACCGGCATCGTGTTCGTCGGCGCCGGCGAGCACGGGGCGCACAATCCGCATGCCGCCGAGATCGCCCCGACCGTGTTCGCCCCGGTGCACCAGCACCTGTTCTGCGCGCGCCTGGACGTCGCGATCGACGGTGAGGACAATCAGCTCGTCGAGGTCGACGCCGCGCGCATCCCGATGGGGGAGCGCAACCCGTTCGGCAACGCGTTCACCTGGACCGAGACGCCGTTGCGCACCGAGCACGAGGCCCAGCGCGAGGCCGATGCCGGCGCCGCCCGCGTGTGGGAGGTGCGTTCGGCGTCGACGAAGAACTACGTCGGCAAGCCGACCGCCTACCATCTCATCCCGCAGCCGACGGCGCTGCTGATGGCCGATCCCGGGTCGTCGGTCGCTGACCGGGCCACGTTCGCCACGAAACACCTGTGGGCCACCGCGTACGACCGCGACGAACGGTGGCCGGCCGGCCGCTATCCGAACGCGCACCAGGGCGGGGCGGGGCTTCCCGCCTACACCGAGGACGACCGCAGCATCGATGGTGAAGACCTGGTGCTGTGGCACACCTTCGGTCTCACCCATATTCCGCGCCCCGAAGACTGGCCGATCATGCCCGTCGACTACGCGGGCTTCTGGTTCAAGCCGTACGGGTTCATGGATGTGAATCCGGCGATGGACGTCCCCGAATCCGCGCAGGCCCACGGGCGCCGTAGCGCGCAGTGCGGCTGCGCAGACGGTTGCGCGTGCGGCGACGGGTGTCGGTGCGGCTAGAGCGACAGCCGATGGATCGCAGGGAACCCTAGCGGGGTCAGCGCGAAGCGATCGACGGGGACGGGGTGAGATGAGGGCCGCAGGCCGGCCTGGAGCCCGGCGAAGTCTGCGAACGCCATGTCGTAGATCCGGACGCTCCCCGTCGGAGCGAGGACTCGTCGAATCTCGGCGCCTCCCTGGCGAGGGTCACGCCAGTGGTGGAGCGCGAACGACGACACCACCAGATCGACCTGTGCCCCGTCGAAGGGCAACTCCTCAGCCGTCGCCACCCGGACCTCGGCATGGTCGAACCGCGCCAGCCGTAGTTCGGCGCGAGCAGCCATCGCGGGCGCCGGATCCACCCCGATGACGCGCACATCGGGTCGCAGGGAGGCGATGGCGGCAACGAGCCTCCCCGGGCCGGTGCCGATGTCGACGATGCGGGACCCAGCGGGGAGAGCGCCGCCGGCGTCCTGGGCGATCCGGCGATACATGCCGCGGGCAAGCCCGGCCGTCCGGTCGTAGCGATGGGCCTGCGCCGAGGTGTAGTTCTCGTCCATCGTCGCGTGGGTGTGGTGCGCCATCGTCGCCTCCTTGGTTGTACAGTGCAACTGTCCAGATCAACCTAGCACAACAGTTGTGTGTAACAACTGTTGTTCTGAACAAGTGAGGTGTACGTGGAGAAAGACCATGGAGAACACGAGCACCTCAACGCGCTGCTGGTGGAGTTCATGAGGCAGGGCGATCAGGTCGTCACGTCGCTGCCGGTCGGGGAGCGACTGTCGCTGACCGAAACCCTCCTCCTGCATCACGTCGACCACGAGGGACCGCGCAGCCAGCAGGAACTCGCCGATCTCGTCCGAGTGGACAAGTCCACCGCCAGCAGACTGGTGGCATCACTGGTCGAGCGCGGCGCCGTCGAACGTGACCGCGATCCGGGCAATCGCCGGGTGGTCATGGTGACCATCACCGAGCAAGGGCGCCGCCTGCACCGTGACATGGCCCAGGCGCTGTCGCAGCGCACCTGCGGGGTTTTCGACGCCATGAGCGATCAGGACCGGGCAGCGCTTGCCACCGGCCTCGAAGCGCTGCTGGCAGCGCTTCGCACCGCTCCGGGGGACGGGTGACACCGTCCGTGCGCCGACCGCATGAGGAGTTTGACCAGCTGTGTCAGACGGGTGAAATCTCCGGTGCTGTTGATGCTCTCACAATTGCGCGGGCTGAAGATGAACGGGGAGTCCGGTTTCAGCGCCGCGAAGGGAGCCCGGTTGCGCGACTGAGCAACTGCCGACGTCGCCCCCCGGCTCAGCGTGGAGAGGGAGTTCGGCGTCGCTCACGCCAGCGCGGCAAAGGCGGCCCACAGCTGGGCGCGGGCAGGGAACGACGACAGGTCGCTGTCGAGCAACTGCTCGGCCTGGTGCACGCGGGCCCGCACGGTGTGGCGATGCACGCCGAGCACGCGGGCGGCGGCATCCAGCTGCGCGTCCTGAGCCAGCCAGGTGCGCAGGGTCTCCTCCAGCGCCGCGCCGTGGTCGAGGTCGTGCTCACGCAGTCGCCGCAGATGGTGCGCCGCGAGGGCACGGGCCTCGGCGGTGTGTAAAGCGCCGAGCCTCCCGGCCGCGGCCGCGTCGTCGAACGAGACCGCCGCGCCGGGTCGCGCGCGGCCGTGCGCCGTGCGCGCTTCGCGGTAGGCGTCGCCGACGCCGGGCAGATCGCGCGCGGTGGACACCCCCACGGTCGCATCGAACGTGTCGGCCACCCACGTCGCCGCCGCGCCGTCGGGCGCGATCACCAGCATCCCCTCGTCGACCCGGCCGAAGAACACCGGATGCTCGTGCGCGTACAGCTCGAGGCGATCCGAGAGCACGGCGGCGGCACTGTCCGGCACGCTCGCCCACGCCACCGTGAACGGCGCGGGCGGCAACGGCCCCCAGGCCTGCGCCGCGACCCGAGCGACCACGTCGGCGTGCCCGCCCAGCAGCAACGTCGCCAGAGCCTCGCGCAACGCTTCGTGCGCCCCGGCCAGCGCGACGTTGTGCGCGAGCGCCAACTCGGCCAACGCCGTGACGGCGGTCACCAGGTCGCGCGCCTCCGACGCCGGCGGTGCGCCGGACGTCACGATCACACCGCTGAGCCGACCGCCGTGCCCGAGCGTCTGCATCGAGAACGCCTGATCACCCACCGCCAGCCGCACGCCCGCCCCGGTTCCCTTGTACAGCAGCCGGTCCACCTCGCGCGAGAGCTCCCGGTGTGTGGGGGCGTCGACCGCGCCGGCAGGATGCTCGTGCACCCGATCACCGGCGGCGTCGAACAGGCCCACCCACACCTCCAGACGTTGCGCGAGTTCGGTGACGGTCGCCCGCAACCCGTCCGGGCGCAGCGCCGCGCGCGAGATGGCGCGCTGGGCGTCCAGCGCCCACGTGCGCCGCGCGTACGACTGCGCCGCGATCGCCTCGGCGTTGGCCCGCGCCACCGCGATGAACGGCGTGCGGTAAGGCACTTCGACCAACGGCATACGCGCCCCGGCACACGCGCGTTCGAGGGATGCCGGCATCCCCACTCGCGCGACCTCGGTCCCGAAACCCAGTCCGCGCACCCCCCGCGCCGCGAGCCGATCGACATACGCGCGCGCCACCTCGTCGTCGTCGACGAGCTGCGTGCCTGTGGTCAGCAGCAGCAGGCCGTCGGTGAGGAACGCGGTCGGGTCGATCAGGTCGGAGCTGTGCACCCAGCGCAGCGGCGCGTCGAGCGCCCCGTCCGCGAGCGCATCGGGATCGGACACCAGACGCAGATCCAGGTCCCGCCGCGCGAGCAGGGCATGCAACGTCGGTTGCGGCGCGCCCACCATCCCGTCACCCTCCTGCGTGTACATGCTTACCCCGGAAATATACGCTCCGGCGAGCGACGACGTAACCGGCCCGCTCCTAGCCTGGTCGTCATGACCGTAGACATCGCCGTCCCCCTCGGCGGGCCCGCACTCCGCCAGGAGCGCCGGCTCGTCACGTCCATCCCCGGCCCCCGTTCGCAGGAGCTGCTCGATCGCAAGGCGGCGGCCGTCTCGGCCGGCGTCGGGCACGCGGTCCCCGTGGCCGCCGTGGCCGCCGGGGGAGGAGTCGTCGTCGACGCCGACGGCAACTCGCTCATCGACCTCGGGTCGGGCATCGCCGTCACGACCGTCGGGGCGGCGCACCCCCGCGTCGTCGAGGCGATCTCCGCGCAGGCCGCCCAGTTCACGCACACCTGCTTCATGATCTCGCCCTACGAGCAGTACGTCGCCGTCGCCGAAGCCCTCAACCGTCTCACCCCCGGCGACCACGCCAAAAAGAGCGCACTGTTCAACTCCGGCTCCGAAGCCGTCGAGAACGCCGTCAAGATCGCGCGCACGCACACCGGCCGCTCCGCCGTCGTCGCATTCGACCACGCCTACCACGGGCGCACCAACCTCACGATGGCGCTCACCGCCAAATCCATGCCCTACAAGAGCGGCTTCGGCCCGTTCGCACCCGAGATCTACCGCGTGCCGGGGTCGTATCCGCTGCACGACGGACTCAGCGGGCCGGATGCCGCGGCACGTGCGATCGGCCTCATCGAGAAGCAGATCGGCGCCGAAAACCTCGCCGCCGTCATCATCGAGCCCATCCAGGGCGAAGGCGGATTCGTTGTCCCGGCCGACGGATTTCTCAACGCCGTCGTCGACTGGTGCACCGCGAACGACGTCGTCTTCATCGCCGACGAGGTGCAGTCCGGGTTCGCCCGCACCGGAGCCATGTTCGCCAGCGAGCTGTTCGGCATCGTGCCCGACCTGGTGACCACGGCCAAGGGGATCGCTGGGGGCATGCCGCTGGCGGCCGTCACGGGGCGGGCCGAGATGATGGATGCCGTCCACCGCAGCGGACTGGGCGGCACTTACGGTGGCAACCCGGTCGCGTGCGCGGCAGCGCTCGCCGCCATCGAGGCGTACGAGACCGACGGGCTCGCCACGCGCGCGCAGCAGATCGGCGACCGCATCCGTGCCCGCTTCACCGCGGCGCAGCAGGACGACCCCCGCATCGCCGACGTGCGCGGCCGCGGCGCCATGATGGCGCTGGAGTTCGCCGACCCGGTCACCGGCGCCCCCGACGGCGCGCTCACCGCCGCGATCGCGAGCGCCTGCATCGCGGAAGGGGTCATCGTGCTCACGTGCGGCACCTACGGCAACGTCATCCGCTTCCTGCCGCCGCTGTCCATCGACGACGCGCTGCTGGACGAGGGCCTCGGGGTCGTCGCCGCCGCGCTGGCCGCCCACTGACGAGCGGGCCCGCCTGCATCATCCACACCAGAAGGAGTTCTTGAATGTCCGAGATCACTCGGGACGTCGTCATCGTCGGGGCCGGTGCAACCGGTCTGACCGCCGCGAACGATGTGAAGAAGGCCGGGCTGTCGGTCGTCGTGCTCGAAGCGCGCGATCGTGTCGGCGGCCGGCTGTGGACCGACGTCATCGACGGCGCGATGCTCGAGATCGGCGGCCAGTGGGTCTCCCCCGATCAAGACGCGCTGAAGGCGACGATCGCCGAACTGGGTTTGGAGACGTATCCGCGCTACCGCGACGGCGACTCGGTCTACATCGGCCGCGACGGAGCGCTCACCCGCTTCACCGGCGAGATCTTCCCGGTCGCCCCGGCCACCGAGGCCGAGATCGTCCGCCTCATCGAGGTGCTCGACACCCTGGTCGCTCAGATCGACCCGGACCGGCCGTGGGAGCACGCGGACGCCGACGCGCTGGACCGCATCTCGTTCGAGGCCTGGCTGGCGGACCAGACCGACGACGTCGAGGCGCGTGACAACATCGCGCTGTTCATCGCGGGGGCCATGCTCACCAAGCCCGCCCACGCGTTCTCGGCACTGCAGGCGCTGTTGATGGCCGCCAGCGCCGGCAGCTTCAGCAACCTCGTCGACGCCGACGTCATCCTCGACGAGCGCGTGGTCGGCGGTTTGCAGCAGGTGCCGCTGCGGCTGGCCGAGCGTCTCGGCGATGACGTCTTGCTCAACCAGGCCGTCCGCAGCGTCGAGTGGGGTGACGCGGGCGTGACGGTGCGCACCGGCGACGGGCTGACGGTGCGCGCCGGCCAGCTGGTCCTCGCCCTTGCGCCGGTGTTGTACCCGCGGATCGAGTTCTCGCCGCCGTTGCCGCGCCTGCAGCAGCAGATGCACCAGCACCTGTCGATGGGTTTCGTCATCAAGGTGCATGCCGTCTACGACCGCCCGTTCTGGCGGGAGCAGGGCCTGTCCGGCACGGCGTTCAGCCCGTACGAGCTCTCGCACGAGGCATACGACAACACCAACCACGGCGACGAGCGGGGCACCCTGGTCGGGTTCGTCTCGGACCGGCCCGCCGACGACGTGTTCCGCATCAGTGCCGACCAGCGCAAAGAACGCATCCTCGAGTCGCTGTCGCACTACTACGGCCCCGAGGCCAAGAACCCGATCGTGTACTACGAGAGCGACTGGGGCGCCGAGGAGTGGACACGCGGCGCGTACGCAGCCAGCTTCGACCTGGGAGGACTCTCGCGCTACGGCGACGACCTGCGTGCCGCGGTCGGGCCGATCCGGTTCGCCTGCAGCGACATGGCCGGCGCGGGCTACCAGCATGTCGACGGGGCGATCCGCATGGGGCACCTCGTGGCCGAACAGATCGTCGAAGCCGTCCGCGGATGAGCGGCCGCGTCCTGGTCGGGTACACGGCCACGAAGTCGGGGCGGGATGCCGTCGCCGTCGGCGCGCGCCTGGCCACCGCCACCGGGTCGACCCTTGAGGTCGCTGTCGTGCTGCCGGCTCCGCGCAGCGTCATCACGCCGCCCAACGCGGGCTACGAACGGCTGCTGCGCGACCAGGCCCGAGAGTGGATCGCCGCGGCGATCGACCGCATCCCGGCCGATCTCGTCGCGCACGCACACGTGCGGACGGGGGATTCGTTCGCCGAGACCCTGACCGGTCTCGCCCACGAACTGGGCGCCCGCATGATCGTCGTCGGTGCCGCCGGCGACGCTCTGCGCGGGCGCCACCGGCTGGGTGCCACAGCATCCGAACTGGTGCACTCGTCCGACGTGTCCGTCGTGCTCGTGCCCCGCGGTGCCCGCAAGGTCGCCGCCGACATCGGCATCCCGCGGCTCACCGTCGCCGTCGGTACCCGCCCCGGCGCGGACGTGCTGATGGAGGACGCCGCGGCGCTGGCCACCGCGACCGGCGCCCCGGTGCGGCTGCTGTCGCTGCTGGCCATCGACCTGCCGCCGACCGCCGACACCGGCGCGATCCGCATCGCCGGTTCGACCGAGGTGCACGACGTGCTCGCGGCGGCCCGCACCACCCTTCCCGACCGTCTCGACGTCGATGTGCACGTCGCCGAGGGCGAGTCGATCGAGGACGCCGTCGCCGACCTGGAATGGAATCCCGGGGAGCTGTTGCTGGTCGGCTCCAGCAGGCTGGCGCAGCCGCGGCGGCTGTTCCTCGGGTCGACGGTCGCGAAGATGCTGCACGAGGTACCGGTGCCCGTCGTCGTGGTCCCACGCACCCGCGGCGGTGCCCCGGCATCCGCCGCCGCAGTTCCGGCATCCGCCGCCGACAAGGAGGGTCGACGATGACCACCACGCCACACGCGCCGACCGGGGGCGTCTCGAACAAGGGCCTCAGCACCGGCACGGTCGGCATGATCGGCGCCGTTGTCATCGGCATCTCCACGATCGCGCCCGCCTACACCCTGACCGCCTCGCTCGGTCCCACCGTCTCGGAGGTGGGGTTCCAGGTCCCCGCGATCATCCTGCTCGGGTTCATCCCGATGCTGCTCACCGCCTTCGGCTACCGCGAACTCAACCGCGCGATCCCCGACTCCGGCACGTCGTTCACGTGGGCCACGCGCGCGTTCGGGCCCTGGGTGGGCTGGATGGCCGGCTGGGGACTGGTGTCGGCGACGGTCATCGTGCTCTCGAACCTCGCCGGCATCGCGGTGGAGTTCCTGTTCCTGCTGATCGACCAGCTCGCCGGCAACCCGGGCACGATCGCCGACCTGGCGTTCAACCCCGTCATCAACGTCGCCGTGTGCCTGGCGTTCATGGCCGGCGCCACCTTCATCTCCTATCGCGATCTGCAGACGACGCAACGGCTGCAGTACGTTCTCGTCAGCTTCCAGGTGGCCGTCCTCGTGCTCTTCTCGATCGCGGCGCTGGTCCACGTCGGGGGCGGCACCGCCTTCGACGCGTCGACGTTCTCGTGGGAGTGGTTGGACCCGTTCGCGGTGGGGTCGCTCAGCGCGGTCGTGGCGGGCCTGTCCCTGTCGATCTTCATCTTCTGGGGCTGGGACGTCGTCCTGACGATGAACGAGGAGACGAAGGACCCTCAACGCACCCCGGGACGGGCCGCGACGGTCACCGTGATCGTGGTGGTGGGTCTCTACCTGCTCATCTCGGTGTCGCTGCTGTCGTTCGCCGGCGTCGGTAAGGGCGAACTGGGGCTCGGCAACCCCGACATCCAGGCGAACGTGTTCTTCTACCTGTCCGGGCCGGTCCTGGGGCCGCTGGCGTTCCTGGTATCGCTGGCGGTGCTGACCAGTTCGGCGTCGTCGCTGCAGTCCACCGCGGTCGGCCCCGCGCGCACCCTGCTGGCGATGGGGCACTTCGGGGCGTTGCCGAAGGTCTTCGCGCGAGTGAGCCCTCGGTTCTTCACGCCCGGGTTCGCGACGATCGTGTCGGCGGTCGTCGCCTCGGTGTTCTACGCGGTGATGCGGTTCCTGAGCGAGAACGTGCTGTGGGACACGATCACCGCGCTCGGGATGATGATCTGCTTCTACTACGGCCTCACCGCGTTCGCCTGCGTGTGGTACTTCCGGCGGCAGTGGTTCGACTCGTCGCGCATGTTCTTCTTCTCGTTCCTGTTCCCGCTCGTGGGCGGCGCGATCCTCGCGGCGCTGTTCGCCATCACGCTGGTCGACAGCATCGACCCCGCCTACGGCAGCGGGTCGAACGTCGCGGGCGTGGGCCTCGTGTTCATCCTCGGCGTCACGATCATCGTCGTGGGCCTGGTGATCATGGCGTGGCAGGCTTACAAGCGTCCCGCCTTCTTCCGCGGACTGACGCTGCAGATGGAGGCCCCGCCGAGCCTGCACCGGAGAAGGCGACCATGAACCTCCCCGGCCTCCCACACCGACCGCCCACCACACTCACCCCGGTCCCGACCGGCCGAGAGCACCACGAGAGGGAAACACCATGACCGAGTATGCGATCGTCAACCCCGCGACCGGCGAAACACTCGCCACGTACCCGACCGCGACCGCCGGTGACGTCGAGGCGGCGCTGAGCGCGGCCGACGGTGCCTACCGAGGCTGGATGCGGGAGTCCACCGGCGCCGAGCGCGCCGAGAGACTGCGCCGCGTCGCGCAGCTGCACCGGGAGCGCCGCGACGAGCTGGCCGCCATCATCGTGCGTGAGATGGGCAAACCCCTTGCCGCCGCCGAGGGCGAGGTCGATTTCGCCGCCGACATCACCGAGTACTACGCCGACCACGCCGACGAGATCCTCGCCGACACGCCGCTGTCGATCGAGGGGGAGGGCACTGCGGTCATCCGCACGTCACCGCTCGGGGTGCTGCTGGGCATCATGCCGTGGAACTTCCCGTACTACCAGGTGGCGCGCTTCGCCGCGCCGAACATCCTGCTCGGCAACACCATCCTGCTCAAGCACGCCCCGCAGTGCCCCGAATCGGCTGCCGCGCTGGAGACCCTGTACCGGGATGCCGGCTTCCCGGAAGGCGTGTACGTCAACGTGTACCTGACGCACGAACAGGCCGAGACCGTGATCGGCGACCCGCGCGTGCAGGGTGTGTCGGTGACCGGATCCGAGCGCGCCGGTGCCGCCGTCGCGGCCATCGCGGGACGCAACCTCAAGAAGGTGGCGCTCGAGCTGGGCGGGTCCGACCCGTTCCTGGTGCTGTCCACCGATGACCTCGACGCGGTCGTGGCGCAGGCGGTCGACGCACGGCTCGACAACAACGGCCAGGCCTGCAACGCCGCCAAGCGGTTCATCGTCGTCGACGAGTACTACGACGCGTTCGTCGAGAAGTTCGCCGCCGCGATGTCGGCGGCCGTCGTCGGCGACCCGTTCGCCGAGGACACGGTGCTGGGGCCGCTGTCGTCGCTCGCGGCCGCCGAGCGTCTTGACGAGCAGGTGCAGCAGGCCGTCGCGCAGGGTGCGCAGCTGGTCGTCGGCGGCACGCGCGAGGGCGCCTACTATCCCGGCACCGTGCTGACCGGCGTGACCGACCGGATGGACGCCTACCGCGAAGAGCTGTTCGGTCCGGCCGGCGTCGTCTACCGCGCCGCCGACGAAGACGATGCCGTGCGTATCGCGAACGACACCTCCTTCGGTCTCGGTTCCTACGTGTTCACGACCGATCCCGCCCAGGCGGCGAGGGTGGCCGACCGTATCGACGCGGGCATGGTGTACATCAATCTGGTGCTCGCCGACGAGGCGGGGCTGCCGTTCGGCGGCGTCAAGCGCAGCGGCACCGGCCGTGAGCTGGGCCTGCTGGGCGCGGACGAGTTCGTCAACAAGAAGCTCATCCGTTCGGCCTGATGACGCGGGAAACCTCCGGCGGCCCCTGTCGCCGGAGGTCGCGGTGCGCCAGGATGGGAGTATGCACGAGAGCGAAGATCCGGTAGCCCAACTGACCGACGCGGAATGCTGGGAGCGCCTGTCCCGTCAGGAGCTCGGGCGCCTGGTCACCCGCGTCGGCAACGTTCTGGACATCTTCCCGGTGAACTTCGTCGTCGACGAGAACACGATCGTGTTCCGCACCGCGGAGGGCAGCAAGCTGACCGAGTTGACGATCAACGACGAGGTGCTGTTCGAGGTCGACGACCACACCGAGGTGGATGCCTGGAGTGTCGTGGTGCGCGGCACCGCTCACCGGCTGGACACCGGTGACGAAGTGGAACACGCCGACGGCTTGCCATTGACCCCGTGGGTTCCCACGCTGAAGTTCAACTACGTTCGGGTCACCCCGACCTCGCTGTCGGGGCGTTCGTTCCGCCGGGGCGAGGAGCCGGATCGGTACGGAGTGCAGCAGTACTGAGCGCGCCCGGGGCCGCGGGTGGAGTGATTCGCGCGCCCGCGGTGCCATGACGTACACTGGAACGCGCAGTTGTCTGCATTCTTTCGCCGTGCCTGCGACCGATCGATCCGGTTGCGTCAGCGAAGGGAAAGCAGCTTCGGCACCCGGTCGCAAGACCGTAGGGCGGTAGCTCAATTGGCAGAGCAGCGGTCTCCAAAACCGCAGGTTGCAGGTTCGATTCCTGTCCGCCCTGCGCGTCAGCATTCAGCTGGCACAGAAAAGTCAGACAGGTAGGTCGATGGTGCAGGACGAACCGAACGGAGAGGTCGTTGCCGCTGGCGGCGCCTCGCGGGAGAAGAAGCTCAACTTCTTCCAGCGGATCGCCCTGTTCATCCGTCAGGTCTTCGGTGAACTGCGCAAGGTCGTCACTCCGACCCGCCAGGAACTGCTGAAGTACACGGCGGTCGTGCTCGGTTTCGTCGTCGTCATGATGGCGATCGTGTACGGACTCGACGTCCTGTTCGTCTGGGTCACCGAATTCGTCTTCGGCGTCCCGGGCTGATCAAGACGCGGATCGGTTCGGCGCCGGGTCGACAGGCCCCCAGACCCTATGGAGAAGAACGCAAGTGTCTGAACGAAATCTTGACGACGTCGACTGGGCGACCGCGGCGGAGCAGTCCAGCGAGGACGACGAGGCCCAGGAGGGCAACGTCCTCGCGGCGGAAGAGCTCTCCTCGGCCCCGGCCGAGCACGTCGCCGTGCACGTGGTCGACGATGCGGACGACGACGGCGTCGACGACGACCTGACGGACATCGACACCGACGACCCGGAGGCAGACGCGATCGTGAACGACGCACTCGAGATCAACGAGACCGCGGAGGCCGAAGCGGCCGCCGAGGTGCTGGAAGAGTCGCTCGCCGACGAGGAGGCCGAACGCGCCGCCCACGACGCCGACCAGGTCAGCCCCTACGACGGACCCGAGCCCGACGCGGGCGAGGACGCCGACGACGAGGCGGCATCCGACGACGCCCCCGACGACGAAGACCCGTACGAGGCGTTCCGCGCCGATCTTCGCATGCTGCCGGGCAAGTGGTACGTGATCCACTCGTACGCCGGGTTCGAGCGCAAGGTGAAGGCCAACATCGAGCAGCGCAAGTCGACGCTCGAGGTCGAGGACGACATCTACCAGATCGAAGTGCCGATGGAAGACGTCGTCGAGATCAAAAACGGCCAGCGCAAGATGGTCACGCGCGTGCGCATTCCCGGCTACGTGCTGGTGCGCATGGAACTGAACGAAGACACCTGGTCCGTGGTGCGTCACACCCCGGGCGTGACCGGGTTCGTCGGCAACGCCCACAACCCGACGCCGCTGCGCTTCGAAGAGGCCTTCAACATGCTGAAGTCGCTCGTCGAGGTCAAGGAGGCCGCCCCGACCAAGGCCAGCGCGGCCAAGGGCTCGGCCACGCAGGCGCGTGTCGTGGCCGCCGAGGTCGACTTCGAGATCGGCGAGACCATCACCATCAAGGAGGGCTCGTTCGCGGGTCTTCCCGGGACGATCAGCGAGATCAAGCCCGAGAGTGGCAAACTCACCGTGCTCGTGTCGCTGTTCGAGCGCGAGACCCCGGTCGAACTGTCGTTCGACCAGGTCACCAAGATGCTCTGAGAGGTCCCCTCGCGGGATGAAGACACCGCCGCCGTCCGGCGCGCGGGAGAACGGATGCCGCGGCATCCGGTTCGATGAAAGGAAAACGAATGGCACCGAAGAAGAAGGTGTCCGGCCTGATCAAACTGCAGATCCAGGCCGGCGCTGCCAACCCGGCGCCGCCGATCGGGCCCGCGCTCGGTCAGCACGGCGTCAACATCATGGAGTTCTGCAAGGCGTACAACGCCGCGACCGAGTCGCAGCGCGGAAACGTCATCCCGGTGGAGATCACGGTCTACGAGGACCGCAGCTTCACCTTCGTCCTGAAGACCCCGCCGGCGGCGGAGCTGATCAAGAAGGCCGCGGGCCTGCCGAAGGGTTCGGCGACCCCGCACACGGTCAAGGTGGGCAAGATCACCAAGGACCAGGTGCGCCAGATCGCCGAGACGAAGATGCCCGACCTGAACGCGAACGACATCGAGGCCGCCTCGTTGATCATCGCCGGTACCGCCCGTTCCATGGGCATCACGGTCGAAGGCTGAAGGGAGTAGGAACATGGCGAAGTCCAAGGTTTACGAAGCCGCGGCGGCAAAGATCGACCGCGACAAGTTCTACACCCCCGCCGAGGCGGTGGCGCTGGCGAAGGAGACCGGGTCGAAGAAGTTCGATTCCACCGTCGAGGTCGCCCTGAAGCTCGCGGTCGACCCGCGCAAGGCCCACCAGCTGGTGCGCGGCACCGTCATCCTGCCGCACGGCACCGGCAAGACCGCGCGCGTCATCGTGTTCGCGCCCGGTCCCGCGGCCGAAGCGGCGATCGCCGCCGGCGCCGACGAGGTCGGTGGCGCGGAGCTCATCGAGAAGGTCGCCGGCGGCTGGACCGCGTTCGACGCGGCCGTCTCGACGCCCGAGCTCATGGGCCAGGTCGGCCGGCTCGGCAAGGTGCTCGGCCCCCGCGGCCTCATGCCGAACCCCAAGACCGGCACCGTGACCCCCAACCCGGCCAAAGCCGTGGAGGAGATCAAGGGCGGCAAGATCGAGTTCCGCGTCGACAAGCACGCCAACGTGCACTTCGTCGTCGGCAAGGCCTCGTTCTCGGCCGAGCAGCTGGACGAGAACCTGCAGGCCGCGCTGGACGAGATCGTCCGCCTGAAGCCGTCGAGCTCGAAGGGTCGCTACATCCAGAAGGGTGCCGTGTCGACCACGTTCGGCCCCGGCATCCCGCTGGACGTCAACGCGATCGCCTGACACCGGCAGATTCCACGAGAAGCCCCGTCCGCGCATCCCGCGGGTGGGGCTTCTCGCGTGTCGGCGCGCGTCGTCGACGTTCAGGCGGGGAGGACCAGGCTGACCGCGATCGTGATCATCACGACCGCGATCACCGCGTCGAGGATGCGCCACGCGCGGGGAGTGCCCAGCCACCGGCCCAGCCGGCTGGCGCCGAGGGCGAGCGCGAAGAACCAGACGACGCTCGCGAGCGCCGCGCCGGCGGCGAACCACCAGCGGTGGTCGCCGTGGGTGTTCGCGACGGACCCGAGGAGGAACACCGTGTCGAGGTAGACGTGGGGGTTCAGCCACGTCAGCGCGAGGCACGCGAGCACGACGGGCAAGGCGCGGGTGCCGGTCACGACCGGGGACGCACCCGGGGTCTCGTCCCCGCGTGGGGTGCCCGCCTGCAGGCTCTGCCCCGTGGGGCGCCAGGCGCGCCGCGCCGCCAGCAGGCCGTAGCCGAGCAGGAAGGCGAAACCGGCCCAGCGCACCGCGTCGATCAGCCACGGCACCGCGAGAAGCACGACGCCGAGGCCCGAGACGCCGAGCACGATGAGCGCGGCATCGGACACGGCGCAGATCGTCGCGACGAGCAGGGCGTGCTGCCGCCGCATCCCCTGGCCCAAGACGTACAGGTTCTGCGCGCCGATGGCGACGATGAGCGAGAGTCCGAGGCCGAAGCCCGCGACGGCGGAGGGGAGCACGCCTCGACGGTAGTGCGGTCGGTGTACTACAGTCCAGTTCATGAAACTGATCTCCCTTAAGCAGCACTTCAGATGAGAGTCCCGGCCGAGCTGGCCGAGACGCTCGTCGTCGTGCTCGACGAGGGGAGCATGGATGCCGCCGCGCGGCGGCTGCACATCACCCCGTCGGCGGTCAGTCAGCGCATCAAGGCGCTGGAGGAGCAGATCGGCCGCGTGCTGCTCGTCCGGGCCAAGCCGGTGCGGGCCACCGCGGCCGCGCACTCGGTGATCCGCTTCGCGCGGCAGCTCCGGCTGCTCGAACACGACGCGATCGCCGCGCTGGAGGACGTCGACCGGATCGGCATGCCCCTCGCCGTCAACGCCGACTCGCTGTCGACCTGGATGCTGGCACCGCTGGCACGGGTCAGTGAGCGCCGGCCGGTGGTGTTCGACCTGCACCGCGACGATCAGGACTTCACCGCCGGACTGCTGGAGTCGGGCACCGTCATGGCGGCGGTCACGTCGCGGGAGACGCCCGTGGCCGGATGCCGGGCGAGCGCACTGGGGGCACTGCGATACGAGGCGGTCGCCGCGCGATCGTTCCGTGACCGCTGGTTCGCCGGCGGCGTCGACGTCGACGCCCTCGCGCGTGCGCCGGTCATCGACTTCGACCATCGCGACGAGCTACAGTCCCGATGGCTGCGCGGGTGGGGTGTGACCGACGGGCCGCCGCGCCATCGGGTGCCGGCATCCCACGACTTCGCCGTCGGTGTGCGACTCGGCCTCGGCTGGGCGCTCCTGCCGACGCTGCAGTCCACGGCGGCCCTGCGTTCGGGGGAGCTGGTCCGGCTGGGCGGTGCCGTCATCGACGTGCCGCTGTTCTGGCAGCAGTGGAACCTGCGGTCCGAGTTGCTCGACGATGTGGCGCACGAGGTGATCACCCACGCCCGCCGCACGCTGGGAGCCGGGGTCTCGGGCGCTGATCCTCAGCGGTCGCGCAGTACGTCGAAGCCGGTGGTGCCGACCGGATCCTGATCGACGACGGTGGCCGACCTCACCCGGGCGCCCGGGGCCCCCGCGCTCATCCAGGCCAGCACCTCGTCCACCTGGGCGGGCGTGCCCTCCACCTCGGCTTCCACGGTGCCGTCCGTGCGGTTGCGGACCCACCCGGACGCGCCGACCTGCTGGGCGACCATCCGCAGCGTGTACCGATACCCGACACCCTGCACCATCCCGTCCACGATCACGTGCACTCGCCTCATCCTTCCATCCTGGCGTGCCGTGCCGGTGCGGGGTGGGATTCGGGGGCGGGCTGTACCGCGCGCGGGGCGGTCGTGCCAGGATGCCGCTATGGGGACGATCGACGACTACTTGGCGACACTCGATGCCGACGACGCCGCGGCGATCACACGCGTCTACGACCTCGCGCGGGCAGAAGAACCCTCGGCGGAGCAGGGCATCGGGTACGGGATGCCGGCATTGACCTACCGCGGCAAGGCGCTGCTGTCGGTCATGCGCGCGAAGGCGCACTTCGGCGTGTACCCGTTCAGCCCGGCCGCGATCGTCCGGGCGCTGCCGCTGCTGGGTGGGGTGGATCGCGCCAAGGGCACCGTGCGCTTCCGTCCCGGACAGCCGCTGCCCGATGCCGCCGTGCGCGCGCTCGTCGCCGCACGCCGAGATCAGATCGACGATCAGGTCGGTTCGCGCCACTGAGACGCGCTCAGCTCTGACCGACGGTCAGCACCACCTTGCCGCGGGAGTGACCTCGTTCCACTTCGCGGTGTGCGGCTGCCGCGTCGTCGAGCGAGAAGACGCGGTCGACGAAGACCCGGATCGCACCGGAGTCCAGGAGCCGTCCCAGGGTCGCGAGCACCCCGCCATCGGGGATCACCTTGTACGACGTGGAGCGCACCCCGGCCGCGGCGCACGCATCGGCGTGGTCGGGCCACCCTCCGGTGGGCACCATGACATACAGCCCGCCGGGCCGGAGCACCGTCAGCGACCGCGTGCCGGTGTCGTCGTGCACGTTCCCGACGAGGTCGATGACGACGTCGACATCGGAGACGACCTCCTCGAAACGCGTCGTCGCGTAGTCGATCACGACGCTCGCCCCGAGCTCGCGCAGCCAGGGCAGGTTGCGTTCGGAACCGGATGCCGTGACGTGCGCGCCGAAGTAGGCCGCCAACTGCACCGCGAAGTGCCCGACTCCGCCGGAGCCGGCGTGGATCAGCATCCGCTGACCCTCGTGCGCGCGGGCGGTCTCGACAACGAGTCCCCACGCCGTGAGTGCCGCGAGCGGCACTCCGGCCGCCTCGACGTGCGAGAGCGAGGCGGGCTTGGGTGCGACCGACAGGGTGGGGGCGACCACGTACTCGGCGTAGCTGCCCGCGGTGCGCGGGAACGACACCATGCCGAACACCTCGGTTCCCGGCGGCAGCGGGTGCGCCTCGTATGGCGCCTTCACGACCACGCCGCTGAAGTCGAATCCCGGGATCACCGGACCGGTGCCGGTTCCCGCGGCCATGCCGCCGCCGGCACGAGTCTTCGCGTCGATCGGATTGACGCCGGCCGCCGAGACGCGCACCAGCAGCTCGCTCATCACCGGCACCGGCACCGGAGCCTCGATCGACCGCAGCACGTCAGGCCCGCCGGGGGCGTCATATGCCGCAGCCCGCATGAGTGGGGGCGGGGCGTCCACCGGCGATGCGGGGGCACCGGGGATGAGTGTCGTCCGTAGCGGCCGGAATCGCATCGGTCGCTCCTTCCACGTGGATCTCGACCGCGGCGGCACCACAGCTCAGGTGCCGGTGACCGGGGTCGATCATCAGTCAACTCGGCCATTGTCTCGCTCGTGTTACAAGGGTGCTACCGCGGCGAGAATCTCGGGGAGCGGTCAGGGGGCCGTGGCGTTCGTGAGGGCGTGCAGCAGTCGGGAGAGCTGGCGGACATCGGCGACGTCCCAGTCGCTGACCGACGCTGCCATGGCACTGCCGTGCGGCGCCCGCGCCGCCCGCAACCGTTCGCGCCCCTCCTTGGTGGCCGAGAGCAGGCTGGAGCGCCCGTCGGCGGGATCCGGGGCGCGCGTGATGAGACCGAGCCCTTCCAGCTCCCGCAGCGTGCGGCTGAGCTGTCCGCGGTCCATCAGCAGGCGATCGGCGAGCACGGACGGACTCACCTCGCCCGTTCGCACGATCGTGGTGAACACCTTGTACGCCGCAGGCAGCATCCCGGGGCTCAACCGTTGCGCGCTGTCGGCCATCACCCGCCGGAACCGGTGGAAGAAGTCACCGAACTCCGATTCGAGCTCCCGCACCGCGTCGTCCCGGGGGTCGGTGTCAGTCATCTCGGCCGGACCGGTCGCGGGTGGGGATGGTGCCGGTCGCGGTGAGCGTGGACATGGCCTCCGGCACCGAGACGGTCGCCAGATCGGCCTCGCTCGCCCGGATCCGTTCCGACGTCGTCATCCGGGTCAGCGGCGCGTTCGGCAGGAACAGGATCGCGAACACCGTGACGATCGCGAAGGGCACCACGATGAGGAAGGAGTGGGCGATGCCCTGCGCGTAGACCTCCTCGATGATCACGCGCAGCGCCTCGGGCATCTGCGACACCTGGGGGAGCGTCCCCGACTGCAGCTGCTCGCCCCAGTAGGCGGCCTTGTCGCCGAGGCTCGCCACGGCGGCGGCGATGTCGGCGCGGGACGCGGTCATCAGTTCGGTGACCCGGCCGGCCAGCGCCGCTCCCATGACGGACACGCCGATCGTGCCGCCGAGACTGCGGAAGAAGGTGACGCCCGAGCTGGCGGCGCCGATCTGCGCGGCGGGCGTCGTGTTCTGCACGATCAGGACGAGGTTCTGCATGGTCGACCCGACGCCGGCGCCGAGGAGGAACATGTAGACCGAGACGAGGACGAAGTCGGTGTCGTAGTGGATCGTGGACAGCAGCCACGCGCCGGCCGTGAGAGACACCGAGCCGAAGACGAGGTAGGGCTTCCACGAGCCGTACTTCGTGATCAATCCGCCCACGATCACCGACGTCAGCAGCAGCCCGGCGATCATCGGGATGGTCATGAGCCCTGCCTCGGTCGGCGTCGCCCCGCGCGCCAGCTGCATGTACTGGCTGAGGAACACAGATGCCCCGAACATCGCGATCCCGGTGGCGATCGATGCGATCACCGAGAGGGAGAACGTGCGGTTGCGGAACAGCGACAGCGGAATGAGGGGTTCGGCCACCTTCAGCTCCACGACGATGAACACGACCGTTGCCACGATCGCGCCGCCGACCATGAGCACCGTCTCCAGGCTCCACCAGTCGAACGCGCTGCCAGCGCTGGTCACCCAGATCAGCAACAGCGAGACCGCCGCCGACAGCAGCACGATGCCGACGTAGTCGATGCGGGCCTTCTTAGCGGGGCGGGGCGGTACGTGCAGCGTGAGCTGGACCATGACGAGGGCGAGCGCGGCGAATGGTAGCGCGACGTAGAAGTTCCACCGCCACCCGAAGGAGTCGGTGATGAGCCCGCCCAGCAGCGGGCCACCGACCGTCGCGACGGCCATGACGGCGCCGAACAACCCCATGTAGCGCCCACGTTCGCGCGGGCTGATGATGTCGGCCATAAGCACCTGGCTGAGCGCAGCCAGGCCGCCCGCACCCAGGCCCTGCACGGCGCGGAAGGCGATGAGCGTGCCGGCATCCTGCGCGAAACCGGCCGCAGCGGTGGCCAGGACGAAGATCAGGATGGCGCTCTGGTACAGCACTTTGCGGTTGGTGAGGTCGGCGAGCTTGCCCCAGATGGGCGTGGAGATCGCGGTGGTGAGCAGCGTCGCGGTCACCACCCAGGTGTAGGCGTTCTGGTCGCCTGCCAGGTCATGGATGATGACCGGCAGCGAGGTCGAGACGACCGTCGAGGCAAGCATGGAGACGAACATGCCCAGCAGGAGACCGGACAAGGCTTGGAGGACGCGGCTACGCGACAAGGGTGCGGGGGGAGAGGCGGCGGACATCTCTTCCTTTGGGGGGATCAGGGCTTTTGGGGGTGATCAGGGTGACGTGAGTTAGTTGATGGCGATCAACTATTGATCTGCGTCAACTATAGGTGCTGCAACGGACCTCGTCAAAGCGGTGGTCGGCTCAGTCCGCCAGCGCCAGGGCGCGGAAGGGCTCGCGCCGGCGGTGCGGTGCGGCGGCGTCGACCCGCCGGTTCTGTTGCGTGCGCCGATACAGTTCGTCGATGAGGCCGGTGGCCAATCCGACGAGCGACGCGATCTCGCGTTCGTCGCGGTCGACCCAGGCGCAGCGGGGCTCGTCGTCGAGCGGGATGAAATCACGGTGCTGCTCCCACACGACCAGCGTCCGTTCGGCGCCCAGGACGTGCTGCTGCCACCACACCTGACGCAGATACGAGCGGGGGATCGAACGCCAGGCCTTGTTGGTGGTCTTGATCTCCGCGAGGGTGACCCGCCCGTCGAGGTCGACGGCGATGCCGTCCGGAGTGGCCAGGTGACGCTTCTCGACGACGGCGTGGAACAGCGCCGACGACGGGCGGATGCCGTGGGTCGCCGCGACCCAGGCGGCGATCTCCGGCTCCCGGCGGCGGCCGTGGTCGGTGAAGGCGTTGCCTGAGAACCCCGTCCCCATCAGCTTGGCGTCGGCGGCCCGGGCGATCGCGTTGGTGCTGGTCAGTTGCGCGACATCGGTCGCGGTGATTCCGCGCGAGCGAGCCCGGATCCACGCCACCCGGTCGCGGGAGTCCGCGACCACGCGCGCGGCCAGCTCGGGGGTCATGTTCCGAGCCTACGGGGAGTGTCCCGCGTCCCGGTGGTGCGACGCCGCGCGTCGGCCCAGTCGGTGGGAGCGTGCTGGCGCGCTGCGCCGCCGCGCACTAGCGTCAGCGGTGAGCGGGACGATCGGGCTCCTGCCGCACAGAATGAGAGGGAGTCATGGCACTCTTCCGCGAGAACCCCGTCGTCGTCATCACCGGCGGGGCAGGGGGCATCGGCAGCACGATCGCCCGGAGCCTGCAAGAGCTCGGCGCGACGGTCGTGGTGTGTGATTTCGGGCAGCCGGACCCGTACGGATTCGACGTGCGCGACCGCCTCGGCTGGGAGAAGATGATGGATCAGGTCATCTCCGACCACGGTCGGGTGGACGTGCTGATCAACAACGCCGGTGTGATGACTCAGGGCGACGACACCGTCGTCGGTCTCGACGACGACGAGTGGCACCGGGTGTTCGACATCAACGTGACGGCCGTCCGCATCGGGATGAGCGTCGCCATCGCCCGCTTCGGTGAGGAGGGCGGGCGGATCATCAACACCGCTTCGGTGTCCGGCGTGCGGCACTTCCCTGGCGCATGCATCTACTCCGTGTCCAAGACCGCCGTCATCGCGCTGACGAACCAGGCGGCGCTGGATTACAGTCACCGCGGCATCAAGATCAACGCAATCGCCCCGGGCATGATGGAAAACGTCATGCACCACGGCAAAGGGTCCGATCTGCGCGACAAGGTCATCGCGTCGTCGCTGACCGGCGATGCCGTGAAGGATGACGAGGTCGCGCTGACGGTCGAGTACCTCCTCGACGCACGCAACTCGAACGTCGTCGGTGCCACCATGCCCGTCGACGCCGGGTTCGCATACGCGAAGGGCAACGCCTGACGCGGTGCAGATGACGCGCCGAGGCCTGTTCCGGTCGGGGCGGGCCGTGTTTCGCATCCCGCCTCGACGTGGGGTAGACTCGTCGCAGCCATAGACCGCCGGTCTCGGTGTGCGCGAAAGCGGATGCCGACGAAGCACTGCACCGCAGGGGCCCGCGCAGGTGACACCGAACTTTCCCGGGAAACCGGAACACAAAGCTCCGTGCGCTTGCGCCGGAGCTTTTCTCTGTGCACGGCGATCCATGGTCGGCGCCCCGCCACCGCGGGACGTCACGTACACACACTTCACGGGATCCCTCCCGTGAAGCGACAAGGAGTGGCCATGGCGCACAAGGATGCAACGGTCGCCGAGCTCACGAAGAACTTCGAGGACTCGAACGCCGTACTGCTGACCGAGTACCGCGGTCTGACGGTTGCCCAGCTCAAGGAGCTGCGAAACAGCATCCGTCAGGACGCGGAGTACGCCGTGGTGAAGAACACGCTGACCAAGATCGCGGCGAACAAGGCCGGGATCGAGGGGCTGGACGACGACCTCAAGGGGCCGTCTGCCATCGCCTTCGTGCACGGTGACCCGGTCGCCGTCGCCAAGGGCCTGCGTGCCTTCGCCAAGGCTAACCCTCTGCTGGTGATCAAGGGTGGGTACTTCGACGGTGCCCCTCTGTCGCCGGAAGAGGTGGGCAAGCTCGCCGATCTCGAGAGCCGTGAGGTCCTGCTGGCGAAGCTCGCCGGCGCGATGAAGGCCTCGATGTTCGGCGCCGCTTACATGTTCACCGCGCCGCTGGCGCAGGCCGCTCGTGCGGTCGACGCACTGCGCGCGAAGCAGGAGTCCGAGGCCTGACCGGCCGAGGCACAGACAAGTACCACAACCAAGGAGAACCAACATGGCTAAGCTCACCACCGACGAGCTGCTCGACGCCTTCAAGGAGCTCACGCTCATCGAGCTGAGCGAGTTCGTCAAGAAGTTCGAGGAGACCTTCGAGGTCACCGCTGCCGCGCCGGTCGCCGTGGCTGCCGCTCCCGCCGCCGGTGGCGCCGGTGGCGCCGAGGAGGCCGCCGAAGAGAAGGACGCGTTCGACGTCATCCTCGAGGCCGCCGGCGACAAGAAGATCCAGGTCATCAAGGTCGTCCGCGAGCTCACCTCGCTCGGCCTGGGCGAGGCCAAGGCCG
>NZ_JBKEAY010000222.1:0-59541 GCF_047972865.1 Microbacterium sp. | reverse complement strand
TGCTTCGTCTTCGACGAACGCGAGGCGCTGACGCCCGGCCTGGAGGTCACGGTCGCGTCGTCGCCTCGGTGACCGGCAGCGCGTACTCTGCTCCCGAGCGGGTGCGTTCGATGAGACCGGCGTCGACCAGGTGACGGCGCAATGCCGCGATGTCGTCGGCGAAGCCCGCCAGCCGACCGCCGAGCTCGCGTTCGCCGATGACCTCCCCGGGGCGCAGCACCCGGCCCGCGACGTGTGCGAGCAGGTCGTGCCGCTCCGCGACGTTCGTCGGGTACCGGTCGATGCGGCCGTCGGGGCGGAGGAACCGTGCGATTCCCCGCCGAGACGGGGCAGGCGCCGCCCGCAGGAGGTCGGCGAAGACCTCACCGCGGGCGGTCAGGGTGCCGTCGGGCGCAGTCGTGACCAGACCCGCGCGATGAAGCGCTTCCCACGCGTGGCGCCGCCGCGACGGGGCGAGGCCGGCGTCGGCATCCGCCTCACCGAGCACCACTCGTGCGTAGAGCAGCCGAGTGCGGTCGTTTGCCAGCGCCGCCGCGACGGCGCGCCAAGAGGGCTCGGTGTCATCGGGCATGCCGTGCAGTCTAGGCTCGCAGGATGGACGCTGCCGTGATCGATCCTGTCCGGCTGGACGACGGTGCCGTCCTGCGCGCTGCGCGGGCCGGTGACGAACCGGGAATCCTCGCGGCGATCCACGCGCTCGCCGCGTACGAGAAGGAACCGGATGCCGTCGAGACCACCCCGGCGATGCTCACTCGCTCTCTGTTCGGGGAAGAGCCGAAGGTGTTCGCCCACGTGGTGGAGCGTGAGGGCACCATTGTGGGCATCGCGATCTGGTTTCTCACGTACTCGACCTGGACCGGGGAGCACGGCATCTGGCTGGAAGACTTGTTCGTCGACGAGTCACAGCGTGGCCGCGGCTACGGCAGGGCACTGCTGGCCTCGCTGGCCCGGGTGTGTGTGGCACGCGGGTATCCGCGTCTGGAGTGGACCGTGCTGGACTGGAACGCGCCGTCGATCGCGTTCTACCGCGCGCTCGGCGCGCAGCCGATGAACGAATGGACGACGCAGCGCGTCACCGGTGCGGACCTGACGGCACTGGCGGAGTGACGGCGCAGGGGTATTCGGCTCAGGGGTATTTGCTGGGCTGGCAGCACACCACGATCAGGAAGATGGAGCCTCCGGGCACCGCGCCGAGGAACACCCATGGCCATGCCCAGCCGGCATCTCGCAGGCGTCGCACCACAGCGGCGAGCTGCGGCACCAGGACGCCGAACACCAGCGCCATGAACAACGACCCGGTGAGGATCCCGGCGACCGGGATGATGACCGTGAAGAACAGCAGGAACGTCACCACAAGGTAGCTGAGCGCGATCGCGAGGACGAAGTACCAGAACTCGCTGCGCGAGGCCCGCCCGTCGAACTGTGCGTACTTGGTGAACGCGACCTTGACCGCGGTCCACATGTCGTTCACGATGGGACGGTTGTCGATTGGGGAGCGCCAGATGCCGACGGGAGGTACCTCACCGGGTGTCTGGTACGGCTGTGGCGCAGCGACGGCGACCGCCCCGGGCACCGGGGTGGTTTGAGCGCCCCACCGTGCACCGTCCCACCACCGCAGCAACGCGGGGGACTGCGGGTCGGCGTACCATCCGGGTGCCGGGGGCGTTGTCACGTCGTCTCCTCCTGTGTGGCGCTTCGTGGCGGTGTGCTTTCGGGCACGGTCACGGCGCGTCGAGTCTGCGGGCGCGTTGGCGCACCTGTCCAGGTTACGGGTTCTGCCGGATCGAGGGTCCAGCCGGGGCCTGGAGTCTCCGGCTCCCGCAGCGGGCCGTGCCGCGCGCTGAGTCCGCGTGGGTTGAGGCCGGGGTCGCGCGCGTGGGGGAGGAGAACCGCGCTTGGGAGGGCGCATTCCGGCGATAGGCCCTCCGACGGGTGGATCTCGTCCCCAGTGCGCGCTCGCGAGTTGACGCGCTCGCTGGGGGAGGAGTACGCCGCTCGGGAGGGCGGATGCCGGTCACACACGCGGGCGGAGCCCTGGGGCGCCGTCGCGCGCCGCCCCAGGGCGCAGGTCAGTTCAGCCCGTTCTCCGCCAGCCAGTCGGCGGCGATGTCGGCCGACGAACGCTGGTCCACGGTGGACTCGACGTTCATGGCGACCAGGCCCTCGGGGGTGAGCGCGGCGCTGACCTGGTTGATCGTGGTGGCCGCGTCGTCGGGGAAGTCCGCGCTGACCAAGGGCACCACGTGTGAGGCCAGGAACAGTCCGTCCGGGTCGGCGAGGGGCACCAGGTCGTCGGTGGAGATGCGCGGATCGGCACTGTAGACGTTCGCGATCTGGATGTTGCCGGCGACCAGCTCGTCGACGGTGGTGTCGGCGGTCGCCTGGAACTCCACGTCGACGCCGTAGACCTCCTTGAGCCCGGCGGGGCCGTACGGACGCTCCTCGAGCTCGGGCGCCCCGCCCAGGACCAGCGTCCCGTCGACGCCGGCAAGGTCGCCGATGCCGGTCAGGTCGTTGTCCGCGGCGAAGGCCGCCGTGACGTTGTACGAGTCCTGATCGGTGGCGGCGGACTGGTCGAGCACGGCGAGCTGGTCGGGCAGCGCGGCGACCAGCGCCGCGTACACGTCGTCCGAGCTGGTTGCCGTGGCGGCGTCATCGTAGAACTGCAGCAGGTTGCCGGTGTACTCGGGGAACAGGTCGATCGACCCGTCTTCGAGTGACGGGATGTACGCGTCGCGCTGACCGATGTTGAACTGTCGCTCGACCTCGAAGCCGGCGCTTTCTAGCGCCTGCGCGTAGATCTCGGCGATGATCTCGTTCGAGTAGTACGCCTGCGATCCGACGACGATCGTGTCCCCGCCTGCGGTCGGGGCGGTGCTCTGTGTGCCGCCGCCCTCGAGCGGGTCGCTCGAGGCGCAGCCGGCCAGGGCGACCGCGGCGACCGCGGCGGTGCCGAGGGCCAGGTGGATGCGGGAGCGGATGCGGGACATGGATTACCTCCGGGTGGTGTGGGTGTGGGTCGGTTCGGGACGGTCAGGTGGTGGCCACGGCCGTGACATGGGCGGTGGCCCGTCGCGGGGTGCGGGCGGTGACGCCGTGCGGCACGACGACGCGGTGCAGGAGCGCGAAGGCACCGTCGAGGAGGAGGGCGAGGGCGATGACGAGGATCGAACCCCCCAGGATCTCGTCGAACCGCTGCAACTGGACGCCCTGCAGGATGTAGAAGCCGAGGCCGCCCAGCCCGACGTAGGTCGCGATCGTCACGGTCGCCACCACCTGCAACGTCGCCGATCGCAGCCCGCCGATCAGGAGCGGCAGCCCCAGCGGGACCTCGATTTTCCAGAGCACCTGCCACGACGTCATGCCCATCGCGCGGGCGGCATCGATCGTGCTGCGGTTGATGGCCTCGAATCCCGAGTACGCTCCCGCGAGGATCGAGGGGATCGCGAGCACGACAAAGGAGATGACGGCCGCTTCGGTCTTGTGCAGCACGCCGAGGACGAGCCACAGCAGGACCACCAGACCGAGAGCTGGAACAGCGCGGGCGGCGCCGGAGAGGGCGATGGCGAACTCGCGTCCGCGCCCGGTGTGCCCGATCGCCCAGCCCGCCGGGATCGCGATGAGCGCGGCGATGAGGACCGAGACGAACGTGAAGGCCAGGTGTTGCCCGATCGCGACCGGCAGCGGCAGGGACCCGGCGAGCCGGTCGGGGGAGAAGATCCACGCGAAAGCGTCGAAGAACAGGTTCATGCGGCGGCCATCCGAAGCGCGGCGCGCCGTTCTCGGCGCGCCGCGGCGCGGGTGGGCTGCCACGGGATCAGCATCCGCCCGATGAGCGACAGGACGACGTCGATGAGCACGGCGATGACGACGACGGCCAGCACACCGGCGAGCACCTCCGCGATGATGCGGCGCTGCCCGCCGTTGGTGAACAGGTAACCGAGGTTCTGCACCCCGATCAGGATGCCGACGGTCGCCAGCGAGATCGTCGAGGTCGCGGTCACCCGCAGCCCCGCCAGCATGACCGGACCGGCGAGGGGGAACTCGACGGCCCAGAAGCGCCGCCACGCCCCGAACCCGACGGCGACGGCGGCGGCCCGTGCGGCAGGGTCAGCCGCGTCGAGACCGTCGGTGACCGAGCGGGTCATGATCGCGATGCCGTAGATCGTCAGCGCGACGATGAGGTTCAGCTCCGACGTGAAACGGATGCCGAAGGCCGCGGCGATGACGGCGAACAGGCCGAGGGAGGGGATCGTGTAGAGCAGACCGACGGTGGTGAGCACCGCCCCGCGCAAGGCGGTGTAGCGGAACGCGAGCCATCCCACCGGCACCGCGATGACGAAGCTCAGCACGATCGGGATGAGGCTCTGCCGCAGGTGGTCCAGCGACAGCGACCAGATCAGATCGAGGTTCTCGACGACCCAGTTCACGTGTCGCCCGCCTCGACAAGGACTCCCTGCGTACGGCCGGCGGCGTCGACGAGAACGGTGCCGTGGGGGGTGGTCTTGGTGCGCAGTTCTCGCGCGCCGCGCTCGACCCCGATGAACTCGGCGACGAAGTCGCTGGCGGGGTTCTCGATGATCTGGCTCGGGCTGCCGACCTGCGCGACGCGCGCGCCCTTCTCGAGGATGACGACCTGGTCGCCGAGCAGGAACGCTTCGTCGATGTCGTGGGTGACGAACACGACGGTCTTGTCGAGATCGCGCTGCAGGCGGATGGTCTCGGCCTGCAGCTCTTTGCGCACGATGGGGTCGACGGCACCGAACGGCTCGTCCATCAGCAGGATGTTGGGGTCGGCGGCCAGTCCCCTCGCCACGCCGACGCGCTGCTGCTGGCCACCCGAGAGCTGGCGCGGGTAACGGTCGGCCAGGGCCCGATCCAGCCCGACGACGTCGAGCAGTTCCAGCGCTCGCTGACGCGCCTGGGGTTTCGGTGTTCCCTGCAGCACCGGCACCGTGGCCACGTTGTCGACAACGCTGAAGTGGGGGAGCAGCCCTGCGCTCTGCATGACGTAGCCGATGCTGCGCCGCAGCTGCACCGGGTCGCGGCCCATGATCGATTCGCCGTCGATCGTGATCTCGCCCGAGGTCGGCTCGACGAGACGGTTGATCATGCGCAGCAGCGTGGTCTTGCCGCACCCCGACGACCCGACCAGCACCGTCGTCTTGTGGGCAGGAATGAGCAGGCTGAACTCGTCGACGGCGACAGTGCCATCGGGAAATCGCTTCGTCACGGCACGGAATTCGATCGCCATATGGTCCCCCGGGTCGGTCCCACCAGCCAACCACACATCGCGGACACCGTGCCGGTTGCGCGCGCGTTCGTGACCCTTCGGGTCGCCGGGGCCGGTTCAGGACAGCCCAGCGAGACGGGCGATGCGCAGCGCCGTGTGCAATTCGCGGCGCACGATCCCGTCGGCCAGGTCGACGTGGATGAGTTCGCGGACACGATCCAACCGGTAATAGAGCGTGCTGCGGTGGATGTGGAGGTGGCCCGCGGTGCGTTGCGCATCGCCGCCGTTGTCCAGGTACGCTTCGAGCGTACGGACGAAGTCGGCATTGGAGGCTTCCCGGAGCAACCGCCGCACGGGCTCCGGTAGATCAGCCACCGTGAGTTGCGTCAACGGCAGCTGCAGCAGCAGCCGGTCGATCCCGAGTTCGTCCCAGAAGGCGATGCGGGAGTACTGCGTCGGATCGAGCACGGTCGCGTCCATCGCGATCTGCGCCCGATGCCGGGAGACGGCGGCGTCGGTGAGCACGGGGACGGACGGACCGACGCCCACGTGCACCGTGGAGAAGTCGTCGGTCCGACAGAGCTCGCGCAGCCGCCCGGTTGCGACGCTGTCAGCCACCACCGCGACGGCTTGTCCCTCGATCATCGCACCGGCCGAGCGGGAGGCGCACTCTGCCAGGATCGAGGTGAGTGTCTTGCGCAGAGCGAGGCCGCTCGTCCGTCCCGTCTGCGTGCTGCGCGCGAGCAGGACAGCGTACCCGTCCGCCGTGCCGACCAGGCCCAATCGCGCGAGGTCCTCCGCCGCGCTCTGACGCTGGGCGAGGTCGCCGTCCAACAGGTCGGCGACGAGTCGATCGGTTCGCTCGGCGCGTCTGCTGACGCCGGCCTGCCGAGCGGCCAACATTGCGCCGAGCTCGTCGCGTCCGATGGCGACCGCCGGTGACTCGCGTTCGTCGGCGGTTTCGTCGTCACGCGGAACGTAGGACAGATAGCCGGTGATCAGACCGTCGAAACGAAGCGACGCGACCACACGCGGGGGCGTCCCGTCGACGGGAGGAAGGAGCACTGCACCGGTCGAGTGCTGCACCCGGTGCTCCCGGATCATCCGCATCGCGCGCGTCGAGCTCTTGCGGGAGAGGATCATGGCCAAGCGTGCACTGTCGACGTCGGCCTCGTGCACGCTGAACGCCGCGACCGCGAAGTCCGCGTCGAAGACGATGATCGGCCGTCCAATCCGGTCTGCCAGAGCCTGCACCGCGCCATCCAGGTTCATCCGGTCGTCTCACTTCCGGGTCGTGCGTCTTCCGGGGGTCACAGGCGTCGATGCCGTGGGAATCAGCGTTGCGATCCCCATGGTAGGCGTTGGCCGGTCGGGCACCGGTGCCGATTGCGACACAGTGTCGGACGGTGGGGGCCGAGGTTCCGCGGCCCGACGATGGTCCCACGGGGCCCGGTTTTCTAGCGTGGAATCGCCCCGGGAACGGGGAGCGACGATCGTCCGAAGGAGTTCAGCATGGATCTTTCCGGCACCACCGGAGCGATGACGGGGGCGCGCTTCGTCGAGAGTCTGAACGACGGGCGTGAGGTGTGGCTCGACGGCCAACGCATCGACAACGTCGCGGAGCACCCCGCGCTCGCTCCGACCGTCAACGAGTTCGCTCGGCTGTTGGATCTGAGGTTCGCGTCCGAGGAAGCGCGCGACCGCACGCTGTTCACGTCTCCCGAGACGGGGAATCCGGTGAGCTACGCGTATTCTCTACCGACCACGCGAGAGCAGCTGCGCCGCAAGTTCGCGGCCTCCGAATGGTGGATGGCGGAGAGCCTGGGCCAGTTGGGTCGTTCGCCGGACTTCATGTCGAATGTCGTGGCCGGGCTCGTCGACTACGCCGACGAACTGGAGGCGGCCCGACCCGGAGCGGGGGCCCACGCGCGTGACTACCGCCGTTACGCGATGGAGAACGACCTGGTGCTGACCCATGCTCTCGGTGATCCGCAGATCGACCGGTCGCGTAGCGCACTGGAGGACCCCGACCTCGCGCTGCGGGTCGTTGAGGAACGTGACGGCGGTGTCGTGCTCAGGGGGGCGAAGCAACTCGCCACCCTCGCGCCCTTCTCCCACGAAGTGCTCGTCTACCTCAACGGTGTGACCGCCGCGCGCGGAGCGGATGCGTTCGTGCTGTGGTTCGCCCTCCCCTTGAACGCACCCGGGTTGAAGACGCTGCTGAGAGAACCGCTCGGACGATCCGGCAGCGGGTACTCGTACCCGCTGGGCAACGCGTACGACGAGCAGGACGCGATGCTGTTCTTCGATGACGTCTTCGTTCCCTGGGAGCGTCTGTTCCTCTACGGCGACAGTCTGCGGGCGATGCGCGGATTGGGGCGGGTCAACGCGTGGAGTCTGCACAGCACACACATCCGCTTCCTGCACCGCATCAAGTTCCTCACGTCGGTGGCAAAGAAGATGGCGCGCGCGATCGGTGTGGATGCGTTCCGCGGCATCCAGGAGCAACTGGGCGAGCTCGTTTCGTACGTGCAGACCGTCGAACTGGCCATCGCGGGAGCCGAGGCCTCCTGTTACGTGACCGACGGCGGGCACCTCGCGCCGGCGCACAGCAACGGCCTGGGCTTCTGGTCGGCGGACCTTTCCCGGCAACTCGTGCAGATCATGCGTCAGATCGGTGCATCGGGACTGATCATGCAGCCGACCGAAGCAGATCTCGCACACCCTGACCTGCGACCCTGGCTGGACAAGTACATGTACGGCCACGACATCGCCGCGGACGAGAAAGCGCGGTTGTTCCGGCTCGGGTGGGAGCTGTCGGCCTCGTCGTTCGGCATGCGCCAGGAGCTCTACGAATACCTCCATCGGGGTGACCCCGGCGCGGGGCGCACCCGGATGCTGCGCCAGTACGACACCTCCGACATGGATGCCCGTGTCGACGCGCTCATCTGCGCCCCCAGCACCGACCACGAAGCGACACAGGAGCCGACATGATCATCGACGTTCACGGCCACATGACCGCACCGGACGCCTATTACGCGTGGAAGGCCTCGCTGCTCGCCGCGCGCGGCTCCCACGGCGGCAAGCCCCCCAAGATCTCCGACGACGCCCTGCTGGCCTCCTACCAGGCGCCACACCCGAGCTTCGGGAACGTCTCGCACATGCACCATCTGGATCACGCGGGCATCGACCTGCAGTTGCTTTCTCCCCGGCCGTTCCACGCGATGCACTCCGAACGGCCCACAAGGATCGTCGAGTGGTTCACCGCGGAGACCAACGAGCTGATCCACCGTGCCGTGAAACTCATGCCCGGTCGCTTCGGCGGCATCGCCGGCCTACCGCAAAGCCCCTATCTGTCGGTCGAACAGTGGCTGCCCGAGCTTCGCCGGGCCGTGACCGACTTGGGCTTCGTTGGCGCAATGGTCAACTCGGACCCCTTCGAGGGGACGGAGGCGCCGCCTGCGATGGGCGATCGTTACTGGTACCCGCTCTACGAGGCGTTGTGTGAGTTGGACGTGCCGATGCTGCTGCACTCGGCCGGCTGCAAGTACCCCGCCCGCGAACCGTACAGCCTGCACTTCATCCAGGAGGAGACGGTGGCGGTGTGGAGCATGATCAATGCCGACGTCTTCGCGCGCTTCCCCGACCTGAAGGTGATCGTCTCGCACGGAGGCGGCGCGATCCCGTATCAAGTCGGCCGGTTCCTGCCCTCGGTGGTCCGCACGGGGGTGTCCTACCTCGACAAGCTGCGGAAGTTCTACTTCGACTCCTGCCTCTACACGCAGGAGGGGCTGGAACTGCTGCTCAAGGTGATCGGACCCGACCGCGTGATGTTCGGCTCCGAGAAGCCGGGAACCGGGTCACAGATCAATCCCGACAACGGTCGCTGGTTCGACGACATCCATCTGCTGTTCGACGACATCGACTGGCTCGATGACGAGAGCCGAGACAAGGTGTTCGCGGGCAACGCCCGGCAGTTGTTCCGCCTCTGAGCGGACGAGAGAAGAGGACTCGACCATGGCGAGCATTGTCGCAGGCATCGGCTCATCCCACGGACCCCAGCTGAAGGCACCACCGCCGGAGGCCTGGGAGACACGCGGCAGGGCCGATCGTCAGAGCCGGAACCTCGCGTTCCGCGGCCGCACTCACACGTTCGACGAACTCCGAGAAGTGCGCGAGGACTTCTCGCACGAGATCACCCACGAGGTGATGCAGCGCCGCTGGGACGCCTGTCAGCGTGCGATGGACGAGCTTTCGGCGTTCATCCGGGCCCAGCGGATCGACGTGCTGGTCATCGTCTCCAGCGACCACAAGGAGACGTTCAACGACGAACTGCTCGCGCCGTTCGGCATCTACTGGGGCGATGAGGTCGCGCACGTGCCCTTCACCGCCGAACAGCTCGCGGCGATGGCGGACGGCCTGGCCGAGGCGGCACGCGGAGACGTCCCCGACCAGACGATCATGCGTCCCACCCATCGCGCCCTCGCCCGTCACCTGATCCAGTGCGTCCAGAACGAGGACTTCGACGTCGCGGCCAGCGAGATCCTTCCGGAGGGCCGTTACGCGAACCGGGGCATCCCGCACGGATACGGGTTCATCTATCAGCGCTTCCTCGGCGAGGACTCCTCGGTGCCGTTCGTCCCCGTGTTCATCAACACCTTCTGGGATCCGAACCCGCCGTCGGCGCGACGCAGTTACGACTTCGGTCGGGCGCTCGCACGCGCGATCGGGTCTTTCCCCGAGGACCTCCGCGTCGGCGTGGTCGCGTCGGGCGGACTCAGCCACTTCGTCATCGACGAAACACTCGACACCGATTTCATTCGCGCGATCACCGAGCACGACGCCGACTACCTGCGCTCGGTGCCGGCGTCGGAGATGATGTCGGGAGCGTCCGAGTTGCGCAATTGGATCGCCGTCGCCGGCATCGCCGACGAGACCGGCCTTCAGGTGACCCGCGCCGACTACGAGCCGTGCTACCGGACCGAAGCCGGTACCGGCAACGCGATGGGGTTCATCGCCTGGGAGCGTCCCTGACATGCCGGCTCCCGAGGCCGACATCGTGGCGGCGTTGCGTGGCCTGGACAGCTGCGCGGTCTCCGACGCCCTCGACACTCTCGGGCTGTCCGGAGCGACCACCGCGCTGAGGCAGATGTGGCCGTGCCCGGGAACGATCGCGGGCCGGGTGCGTACCGTCACCGCGGCGCCGAAGACGACCGCGGGACCGACCACGCATATCGCGACCCCGCTCGTCGCCGTTGCGGCGCCCGACGACGTCGTGGTGATCGACAACCACGGTCGTATCGACGTCTCTTGCTGGGGCGGCATCCTCACCGAAGCGGCCGTACACGCCGGAGTGGCCGCGGTGATCGTCGACGGCGCCTGCCGCGACGTCCAGGACAGCGCCACGGCGGGCCTGCCCGTGTTCGCGCGGACAGCCGTGCCGGTGAGCGCGCGCGGCCGGGTGGTGCAGCAGCAGATGGATGAGCGGATCCAGATCGACGGGGTGAGCGTGGCCGCCTTCGACTACGTCGTCGCGGACGTCAACGGCGTGGTCTTCGTCCCCGCCGTCGCCGCCGCTCGCGTGGTGGCGCTCGCGCAGCGGATCGCCGAGCGAGAGCGGGCGATGACCGAGGCGGTCCGCGCCGGTCAGGACATCACCTCGATCATGCATGACTCGCGATTTCCCGCCGTGACGGCGCAGGAGGCGGCGCCGTGACGGCCGATCTGGTGGAACGCTTCCGCGCGGTGGGCACGGCGACGGTCTCCGACGCGCTCGACAAGCTCGGCCGCCCGGGGAGCCTCCTCGGGCTGGCGCCGCTGGCCGACGGTCAGCAGATGGCGGGGAGGGCATTCACGGTGCGGTACGTGAGCGCACAGGTCCCGGCCGGCACCGTCGGCGATTTCATCGACGATGTCGCTGTCGGCCAGGTCGTCGTCATCGACAACGGCGGGCGACTCGACGCAACCGTGTGGGGTGACATCCTCACCGCCGTCGCGCACCGGCGCGGCATCGCCGGGACGGTGATCGACGGTGTCTGCCGCGACACCCAGCGCGCGCTGTCGCTGGGCTACCCGATCTACAGCAGGGGGCGGTTCATGCGTACCGGCAAGGGCAGGGTCGAGGTCGCGCAGGAACAGGCGCCGGTCACGGTCGGCGGCGTCACCGTCCGCCCCGGGGACCTGCTCGTGGGCGACAGCGACGGCGTCGTGGTTGTCGCTCGTGACATCGAGAACGAGGCGATCGGCATCGCCGAGATGATCGCCCGGCATGAGGAAGCGATCCTGAACGCTGCGCTGGACGGTTCCACGATCGGTGACGCGCGCGCTCGCTTCGGCTATCACACGCTGCAGACTCCGGGTGCGCCGTGAGCGCCGTGAGTGAGGATGCCGACGAACTGCTGCGATTCGGTTCGGCAACCGTGTACGAGGCCTCCCGTGCGGACGTGTACCTCGACCCGGTCTTCCGCCCCGCCTGGCATGGTGCGCAGGCAGTGGGCACCGCCCTGCCGGTGCAGGCGCAGGCCGGCGATAACCTCGCCCTGCACCACGCGATCGCGGCAGCCGGTCCCGGCGACATCCTCGTCGTCGACGCCGGTGGCGCGCCATTCGGTTACTGGGGCGAAGTCATGGCGGTGGCCGCCCAGTCCCGCGGTATCGCGGGCCTGGTCATCGACGGTGGGGTGCGAGACACCGACGCCATGGCGCACCGGGGCTTCCCTGCGTTCAGCACCTGTGTCTCCATCCGCGGCACCGAGAAGCACTGGGCCGGAACGATCGGGATACCGATCACGATGCGTGGCCGGGTGGTATGCCGCGGCGACGTCATCGTCGCCGACGGCGACGGCATCGCCGTGGTGCCGTTCGCGCGGTACCCAGAGGTACTCGTTGCGGCACGGGAGCGCGCGTCAAGGGAGGAATCGATCATGGGTCGGTTGCGTGCCGGTGAGTCGACTCTCGATGTCTACGGGTTCCGCCCGCTGGGCGAACCCATTCGCCTGAACGAGAGGACGAACCTGTGAACGACGACACGACCGACATGACCGACCTCTTCCGGCGCGCCGCGGGCGGGTTCGCGTCCGGTGTCACCGTCGTCACGACACAGCACGGCGGATTCCTCTACGGGCTCACCGCGACGTCGTTCGTGTCGCTTTCGCTGAACCCGCTGCTGGTGACCGTGTCGATCAACGTGCACAGTCCGATCCTCGAGGAGATCCGGGACAGCGGCCGGTTCGCCATCAACGTCCTCGCCAGCGATCAGCAACACGTGTCGACCTACTTCGCCACCCGTGGGCGCGGCCGTAGCGAGGGAGCCTTCGTCGGCATCGACACGCACGTCGAAAGGACCGGGGCACCGATCGTGACCGGCGCGTTGAGCTGGTTCGACTGCAGGGTGCATACGACTCTCGACGGAGGCGACCACACGATCCTCGTCGGCGCCGTCGCCGCCGCGGGAGGCGGCACCGGCGAACCGCTCATGTACATGTCCGGCCGCTACCGGGCCCTCAGCCTGGCAGAGGAGAAGGCGGTCGAGGAGGAGGCGGAGCGGGCGGACATCCATCGCATCGCCGATTCGCTGTCGGTCCACCTCCATCTGCACGGGATGAGCCCCGAGCAGTTGATCGACGCGCAACGCGCGGTGGAGCCGGCCGCGGCGGCACTCGCGGCGCGAAACGCGACCGATCGACAGCTCCTCCAGCTGCGGGAACTGGTCGACGCCGCCGAGGAGTTCGTGGACGACCCCGCGCGCTACACGCCGCTCTCGCTCGAGTTCCATCAACAGCTCGGCATGCTCAGTGCAAACCCGGCGATCGCCGCCAGCGTGCAGGCGCTCAATCAGCCGCGAGCGAGCGCTTACGCGCCGCACACCGAAACCCACCGTGCGCGTCGTGCCACCGACGCGCACCGGCACGTGCTTGCCGCGATCCTGGCCCGGGACGAGGAGTCCGCGCGCCAGCGGATGGCCGAACATCTCGGGCAGGTCGCGCGAGGGCTGCCCGACGCACCCCGAACGGAGTGACATGTCCCCTGACGTTGACGCGGATGTCCTGATCGTCGGTGCCGGCCCCGTCGGTCTCATGGCGGCGATCGACCTGAGCGCGCGTGGCGTGACGAGCATCGTCATCGAGCAACGCGCGTTTCTGGAACCACCCAGCGTGAAATGCAACCATGTCGCGTCTCGGACGATGGAGCGGTTTCGCATGCTCGGGTTCGCCGACCGGGTACGCCGGGCGGGGCTGCCCAGCGACTATCCGCAGGATGTCGCCTTCCGAACCTCGGTGACCGGCCGGGAGTTCGGCCGCATCGAGATTCCGGCCAGTGGCGTGCGAGGCACCACTGCTGCGCGCGGGCTCGACACTCAGTGGGCCACTCCGGAGGGTCCGCAGCGGATCAACCAGACCTTCCTGGAGCCCATCCTGGCCGACGAAGCGGTGCAGCGCTCCGGAGTCGCACTGCACAGCCGCCGCGTGTTCCGCTCGCTCGCGCAGGATGACGACGGTGTGACCGCCGTCACGGTCGACGGTGCCGGCGGTGACGAAAGGGCGCTGCGCGGGCGTTACCTGATCGGGGCCGATGGCGGGAAGTCGATCGTGCGCAAACTGATCGGAGCGAGCCTGTCGGGCGACCCGGTGCTGCAGCGCGTGATGTCCACCCTGGTGCGTGTGGACGGGCTCTACGAGCGGATGCGCGCGCCAGAACCGCGCGCGTGGGGCTACTACACGTCCAACGAGCGTCGGCACGGTCATGTCTACGCCATCAATGGGATCGACGAGTTTCTGGTTCACACCTTCCTCACCGACGCGGAGGCGGAAGAAGGGTCGGTCGATCGCGACGAGGCGATTCGAGCGATCCTCGGGTTGGAAGCCGACGAGGCCTATGAGATCGTCTCCAAGGAGGACTGGGTCGCTCGGCGTCTGATCGCTGACCGTTTTCGCGACCGCCGCGTCTTCCTCGCGGGCGACGCGAGCCACCTCTGGGTCCCGTTCGCCGGATTCGGAATGAACGCCGGGATCGCCGACGTGCTCAACCTCACCTGGCTGCTCGGCGCGGTCCGCCGTGGCTGGGCCGACGAGGGCATCCTGGACGCCTACGAAGCCGAGCGATGGCCCATCACCGACCAGGTGTCGAGATTCGCGATGGAACACCAGCAGAAACTGGAGCGTCCGCGCCTGCCCGCCGGTCTGGATGACGACGGCCCCGCCGGGGCCGCGGTCCGGGAACGGTACGGTGCGCAAATGCGCGCGCTGAACGAGCCCCAGTTCGTGGCGGCCGGGCTGAATTTCGGATACGTCTACGACGCCTCACCGATCATCGCCTACGACGGGGTCTCGGCGCCGGACTACAGCATGGGGACGTACACGCCATCGACCGTGCCGGGATGCCGTGCGCCGCACTTCTGGCTCACCGACGGCACATCGGTGTTCGACCGACTCGGGATCGGCTACACGCTCATCGCGGTCTCTGGCACCGGCCATGCCGCGCTCGACGACGCTTTCCGCGCCGCGACCGTTCCCCTTGAGACGATCGAGGTGGACCGTGACATCCTGCCCGCCGAGTACAGCCGGTCGCTGACCCTGGTCCGCCAGGATCAGACGGTCGTGTGGCGGGCGGACGAGCCGCCGGACGACCCGCGCGGATTGGTCGGCCTCCTGCGCGGGGATGGGTGCGTGCGCCCCCGGCGGGCATGAGCGCGCCGCACCGCAGTGCGGCGGCCGGCCTTGACGGGGCGGTGCAGTCTCTCGCCGAGACGATCGGCCATCCGGTCATCGTCTTCGACGAGGGGTTCGCCGTGGCGTCGTTCAGCGTGCACGACGGTCCGGTTGATGCGGCGCGGCTGGCGATGATCCTCACCCACCGGGGGTCGGAGCGCGCCATTGAGCGGATCCGGGCCCACGGAGTCGAACGTTCACGCGGCGCGGTGATGTTCTCGGAGCACGAGGGCATGCGCACGCGGGTCGTCGCGCCGTTGCGCGATCATGGCGAGATCACCGGCTACGTCTCCTACGTCCCGGACACCACCGATGACCCGGCACGACGTGATGCCCCGGCGATCGTGTCGGCGCGCGACGACGTCGGTGCGCTGCTGGCGTTGCGGGCGCGAGAAGCCCGCGACAACGAGCGCGATCCGGCCCGCCTCCTGTCCCGGCTGTTCGATGGTGACCCTGCTGATCGCGCGACGGCAGCGGAGCAGCTGACGGGGTCCGGGCTGATCGTGGAGGCGCGCGAGTACACGGTGGTGGTCATGGCGTCTGCGGAAGCGACCGCACGCGTGCCCGCTGTCGTTCGCCGGCATCCGCTGGTGCCGACCGCGCACCGCGCGGTACGGGCGCTGGCGGCGATCATCGCGGGGGAATGGGTCGTGGTGGTCCCGGGGCGCGCGACGCGCGAGTCGGTGAGAGCGTTGCGCGCCGAGGCCGGACGCGCGGTGCTCCACGGGGGGATCGGCGGCTCGGTCGGGGATCTCATCGACGTGGACATGTCGCGGAAACAAGCTCGCACCGCGGCGCGCGCCACGCGACGAGATCCCACCCGCTATGGTCCTATCGCGGCCTGGGACGACCTCGGATTCGACCGGCTGCTGCTGATGTTTCCGCTGGAGAAGCTGACCCTGTCCGACCTGCCGGAGGCGCTGCAGCGGCTGTTGGCGTCGGCACCCGGGCCCGACCTGCCCTTGACGCTCGAGGTGTATCTCGACAACGGCGGAGACGGGACCCGCACCGCCGAGTTGTTGCACGTGCACCGCAGCACGCTCTACTACCGGCTGGACCGGCTGCGTGACCTCCTCGGCGTCGATCTGTCGGACGGGAGGGTGCGTCGGGAACTGCACACCTCGCTGCGGCTGGCGCAGCTGGCGGGTCTGGCATGACCGCGGCGGGCAAGAATCCGACGGAGCGTCGCAACGGTTCCGACGCCGACGCGATGACCGCGGGCGACCCGCCGACCTACCGTGGGCCGGAGAAGCGATCATGAGGAGGACACCGTGAGCGTCACCGACCGGAATACTCACGCGGGGCTGGCGCCCATCGACGAAGAGAGTTGGCCCGAGCAGACCGAGGTCTTCATCATGGGCGGGGGACCGGTCGGGCTGTCCTGCGCGATCCTCCTGGCGCAGCGGGGCATCGACGTCTTCCTCGTCGACCGCCGCGACTTCGTCTTCCGCTTTCCGCGCGCGCACCTGCTGAACATGCGCACCATGGAGGCCTTCGCTGATATGGGCGTCGCGGAGGACATCTACGCCGCCACGCCCGCGCACGACCGGTGGCGGAAGGTCGTCTGGTACACGACGGCGACCGGACCGGGCCGCTTCGACGGAATGAAGATCGGCGAGGTGCCGGCGTGGGGCGGCGGGGACGACGCCGAGCGCTATGCGTCGGCGGGACCGCGGCGGCATGCGAACATGCCGCAGATCCGGCTCGATCCGCTCCTGTACACCCACGCTCGGCGAGCCGCGCCGGGCCGGATCCGCAAGCTGCAAGAGGTGACGGCGATCGCGCAGGACGACGATCGGGTCACCGTGACGATGCTGGACGCGGAAAGCGGTGAGTCGCACACGATGTCCGCGCGGTATCTCATCGCCGCGGACGGTGGCCGCGACAGCGTCGACCTGCTCGGTGTGCGCCTGGAGGGGCGCAGCAACCTTCGTGAAGTCGTGAACTATCACGTCCAGATGGATCTCTCGGCGTGGCCGGAACCGGACGCGCTGCTGGCTCACTTCATGCACCCGGCCGGGGGCGCTCGCCGGCGCGGCACGATCCAGGCGATCGGCCCGACTCACTACGATCGCAACTCCGAGGAGTGGTTGGTCTCGGTCGCCGCGTGGATGGTGGAGGGGGATCCCGACGACGATGCCGCCCTGTTCGACTCCATCCGGCGCATGCTCGGTCTTGGGCCCGAGCACGACATCACGATGCTCACCACCACACGGTGGAACTACCACGGACTGATCGCCGACCGCTTCCGCGTCGGTCGGGCTTTCCTCGCCGGTGACGCCGCGCACAAGCACCCGCCGACGGGCGGGCTCGGTCTGAACGGCGGGATCCAGGACGCCCATAACCTCTGCTGGAAGATCGCCGCGGTGCTGCACGGACAGGCATCAGACGGGCTCCTGGACAGTTACGAGGCGGAACGGCGCCCGACGGTTGCCTGGTACACGGCGCACTCGCTCGAGAACGCGAATCGCCACCCCCCGATCGCGATCGCGCTCGGCTTCGGGGAGGATGAAGCCGAAGGGTTCCGCAACTTGGAGACCTACGTGAGCGACACCCCCGAAGGGGCAGTGATGCGTACGCAGGTGGCCGATGCCGTCGCGCACAACTCCTATGACTACAGCCAGCTGGGCGTGGAGTGCGGATACCACTACTGGGCGGGTGCCTTCGTGCCGGATGGGACGCCGGTGCCCGCTGACGACGCCGACCCGATCACGTTCCACTCGACATCGCGCCCCGGTCACCACCTGCCGCATGCGTGGCTTGCCGATGGGGGAGAACCGCTCACGCCGCGCTCGTCCCATGATCTCGTCGCCGCGGAAGGGCTGACGCTGATCACCTCCGTCTCCGCATCGGCCCGCTGGTCGGACGCGGTCGCCGCGGTCGGCGGCGCGATGCCGGTGACTGTGGCGGCGATTCCCGACGAGGACGGCGCGTGGGTGCGGGTGCGTGAGATCGACCAGGACGGAGCGCTGCTGATCCGCCCGGATCGGAAGGTCGCTTGGCGGGCGGTGGGCATGCCGACCGACCCCGGGAAAGCACTTCTCGCGGCGCTCGAAGTCATCGCCCGCGGCGGCGATCTGCCGCACAGCGATCCGGCGCAGCCCTATATGAGGCGCATTCGGGACGCGGCAAGCATCTTGGTGCGCTGACACAGACGCGGACGACGAAGGAACGACGATGACTCCCTGGGACCCGACGACGGCGGACGGACGAATCTACTCGGGGCGGTGGCGCCCGGGGGGTGGGGGAGTTCGGGAGGTGGTCTCTCCCGGGTCCGGCGCGGTCATCGGCCGGATCGGTGTCGCCGATCAGACCGATGTCGCCCGCGCCGGTCGCGCCGCTGCCGCCGCGCAACGCCGGTGGGGCGCGGCTTCGTACCGCGACCGTGCCGGCGTCCTCGCTCGGGCCGCGGCGGCGCTGCGTGAGATGCGGAGCGACGTCGAGCAGATGATCGTGCGCGAGTCGGGTTCGCTCCCCTCAAAGGCTCACTACGAGGTCGACAAGGCCGTCGCCGAGCTGGAGGCGGCGGTCGGACTCGTCACTGCGTCGCAGGGCGATATCCTGCCGGTCGATGACCCCGCCACCCTGGGCCTGGCTCGTCGCGTTCCGGTCGGTGTCGTCGGGGTGATCACGCCCTGGAACGCCCCGCTGACCCTCGGGATCCGCTCGGTCGCGCCCGCGATAGCGCTCGGCAACGCGGTGCTGCTCAAGCCCGACCCCAAGACCCCCTTCTCGGGCGGTGCCGCGATCGCCGAGGTCCTCCAGCTCGCGGGACTGCCGAAGGACCTCCTGCATGTCCTTCCCGGTGGCGCCGACGTCGGCGAGGCGGTCGTGCGCTGTCCCGACACGTCGGTCATCTCGTTCACCGGTTCCTCCGCTGCGGGTCGGCAGGTCGGTGCGATCGCCGGCGGGCTGCTCAAGCGCCTGATTCTGGAGCTGGGTGGGAACAACGCCATCGTGGTCATGGCCGACGCCGATCTCGACCGCGCGGTGGACTGCGCCCTCGCCGGTGCCTATCGCCACCAGGGGCAGGTGTGCATGGCGACTGGGCGCCACCTCGTGCACGAGAGCATCGCCGACGAGTACGAGCGTCGTCTCGTGGAGGCGGTACGCACGATGGTCCCCACCGATCCTCTCGCGGCGGGCGCGACGATGGGGCCACTGATCACGTCGGCCCAAGCCGAGCGCGTGCACGACATCGTCGAGCGAACGGTGTCTCAGGGTGCCCGCGTCCTCACCGGTGGTACGCACGAGGGCAACCTCTACCAGCCGACGGTGCTGGCCGACGTCGATCCGGCCAGCCCCGCCTTCACTCACGAGATCTTCGGTCCCGTGGCTCCGGTGACCAGATTCGCGACCGTCGAAGAGGCGCTCCAACTGGCCGGCGCGACCGATTACGGACTGTCTGCGGCGATCCACACGAGTGACGCGGCCGCGGGGCTGGCGTTCGCCAGCCAGCTTCGCGTGGGGATGGTGGCGATCAACGGTCGGACCAACTACGACGCGCCGCACATCCCGATGGGGGGAATGGGGGCGTCGGGCAACGGCAGCCGACACGGTGGTCGCTGGGATCTGGAAGAACTCACCTTCGTGCAGTGGGTGACGATGCCGGCCAGCTGAGCCGGGCGGGTCATCAGCCCGCCGGGCGGCGGATCACTTTGGTCGCGGCCATTGCTTTGAGTCCCTCGACACCGAACTCAAGGCCGTAACCCGATGACTTGGTGCCTCCGAACGGGACTTGGGGGTGCAGGCCACCGTGCCGGTTGATCCACACGGTTCCCGCTTCGAGGCGGTCGGCGACGCGCATCGCCTCTTCCTCGTCCGGCCCCCACACCGACGCGCCCAGGCCCTGATCGGTGCCGTTGGCCAGTTCGAGCGCGGTCTCGACATCGGAGTACCGCACCAGGGGGAGCGCCGGACCGAACTGCTCCTGCTGCACCAGGTCGGCGTCGTTGTCGATGTCGGCGACGATCGTCGTGCGGTAGAACAGGGGCCCGAGCTCGGCGGCCGGCTCGCCGCCGGCCACGACTCGCGCGCCGCGCGCTCGCGCATCGTCGACCAGTCGGGCAACGATCTCGAACTGCTCGGCGTTCTGGACGGGCCCGAGCTTGTTGCCCGGTTCGAGTCCCGGACCCATCGGGGTCGTGCGGGCTCGCTCGGCGAGGGCATCAACGAGGTCGTCGTAGACGGAGTCGTGCACGTACACGCGCTTGAGCGCGGCGCACACCTGGCCGGTGTTCATGAACGCCCCCCAGAACAGACGGTCCGCGATGTCGGCCACGTTCGCGCCGGGAAGCACGATGCCGGCGTCGTTGCCGCCGAGCTCCAGGGTGAGACGTGCGAGGTTCCGGGCCGAACTCTCCACGATCTTGCGCCCGGTGGCGGTCGATCCGGTGAAGATGATCTTGTCGAGGTCTGCGTGTGACGAGAGGGCCGCGCCCACCTCCCGGTCTCCGGAGATCGCCGTGAGGACGCCGGGCGGTAGATGCCGGTTGAAGATGTCGATCAGGGCGAGCACGCTCAGCGGCGTGTGCTCACTGGGCTTGATGACGACAGCGTTCCCCATGCGCAGCGCGGGGGCGATGTGCCACACCGCGATCATCACCGGGAAGTTCCACGGTCCGATCGAGGCCACGACGCCCAGCGGAACGTAGCGCAGTTCGGCGCCGTCGGCGAGAGGGGCAGCCTCCAGGACCGTATCGCACGCCGCGCGCAGGAAATGTGCCGCTCCGTTCGCCTCGCCGAGGCCGCCCGGCTTGCCCTGCTCCCGCGTGATCAGTCGGCCGAGTTCTTCGGCGTGGACGTCGATGTCGTCGGCGACGGCGGTCAGGATACGGCAGCGTTCGCCGTCGCTATGTGCGGCCCATGCCGGTTGCGCGGCGCGCGCCGCCGCCACGGCCGTGTTGAGGTCGTCGACGGTGTGTTCAGGTGCGTACCCGATCACCTCTTGCGAGGCGGCATCGAGAATGGCGCGGCCCGCATGAGGGGCGACTGATACGTGAGAAAGAAGTGTGCTCATCTGGCTCTCCAGGTGTGTGCGTCGGTCGGGGACGGGTGTGTCGCGGGCGGTTTGGCTGCCGACAACCTGTACCTCTATATTCATTATAGATAATTAACCGACAAGGGGAACCATGGTGCGGATGACGGGCGGGGATGCCCTGACCAAGACATTGCTGAGTGAAGGAACCGACACGGTATTCGGGATTCCGGGGGTTCAGCTGGACGGGTTGACCGACGGCATGTACCGACATCGCGAGGAGTTGGGACTCGTCGTGCCGCGTCACGAGCAGGCCACGACCTACATGGCCGATGGCTTCGCACGGGTCAGCGCCCGCCCCGGCGTCGCGATGGTGGTTCCCGGCCCGGGCGTGTTGAACGCGGGTGCGGGACTGGCGACGGCGTACGCCTGTTCCACTCCGGTCCTGCTCGTCGCCGGGACGATCCCGAGTCCGCTCGTGGGCGCCGGCCTCGGTGCCCTCCACGAGATTCCTGCGCAGACCGAGACGCTCGCCGGCCTCACCAAGTGGGCGGCTCGCCCGACGCGTGCCGAGGAGATTCCCGAACTGGTGCATGAGGCTTACCGGCAGATGCGCTCCGGACGCCCGCGCCCGACCGCGATCGAGGTCGCGCCAGATCTGCTTCATCAGGAGATCGACGTGACCATCGGCGAGCCTTTCGCCGTCGCCCGGCCGCCGCTGCCCGCCACGAATGTCCACCGACTCGCTGATCTGATGCGGCGCAGCCGACGGATCGTGTTGTACGTCGGCGGGGGTGTCAAGGGGCAGCGCGCGTTCGACCTGTTGCCTCGTCTGGCCGCAGCGCTCGATGCCGCCGTCGTCATGACCGACAACGGACGCGGCGCGATCGACGCACGCGATCCGCACGCGCTGCCGGCGTTTGCGATGCGAACCCTGCGTGAACGGGCGGATTTGGTCATCGGGCTCGGCACGCGATTCGTCACACCGTTCGGGGCGCCGGTCGCGACCGGCTCCGCGCAGGTTGCGCTCGTGAACGCCGATCCCGCGGACCTCGCCGCCCCCCGCGACGCGGCGCTGACGATCTGTGCCGACGCGACCGACGTCCTGGCCGCGCTCGTCCCGCAGATCGAACCCCAAGCGGGGTGGGGCGAGGAGCTGGTGCGGGAGCGCACCGACAGCGACCGGCTCGTGCGTGGCACCGTCGCCCCGCAGATGGCCTTCGTGGACGCCATCCGCGCAGCCCTCCCGGACGACGGCATCCTCGTGAATGAACTCACCCAGGTCGGCTACGTCTCCACGTACGGGTTCCCGGTACATGCACCCCGGTCGTACGTCTGGCCGGGTTACCAGGGAACCCTCGGCTACGCCGTGCCGACCGCGCTGGGCGCCACGGTCGGGGCAGGCGGTCGGGCGGTCGTCGTTCTCACCGGCGATGGCGGCTTCGGGTGGTCGTTGCAAGAACTGGCCACGGCGCGAAAATACGGCATCCCGACGGTGATCGTCCTGTTCGAAGACGGCCGGTTCGGGAACGTCTGGCGGATCCAACGAGACTCCTATGGGGGGAGGTTCATCGGCTCCGACCTCACCAACCCCGATTTCAGCGTGCTCGCGCAGGCATTCGGTGTCGCCTTCACCACGGCCGCCGACCCCGCCCAGGTGCAGCGCGCCATCGGCGACGCCCTGACAGCGGGCGTGCCCACAGTCGTGCGTGTTCCCGTCGGCGACTTCCCGAGTCCCTGGTCGCTCATCCACGAGCGGCACTGATCGGCGCCGCAGGTACGCCCCGGGGCAGAGCCGGGGCTTACCGGCGAACGCGGGATATGATGAGGTGTCATTGCCGCCCGGTCCGGGCGGAGACGACCTGACGCACCCGCGGTCGCTCCTGCTCAGCGCCGTGGCCGAACTCGGGGGATGGCAAGAGCGTGCAGTTGAGAGCAAACTCCGCGGTTGCGATGCAGGTGGCGCGGACGATCGAGGCCGAGATCGTCGACAACGGTTGGCCGAACGGTCACTACCTCGGCAGGCGTCAGGAGCTCGCGCAGCGATTCGGGGTCGCCCCGGCGACCCTGGGCGAGGTGATCCAGCTCCTCCGTTCCCGGGGCATCGTCGAGTCCAAATCCGGACCAGGCGGGGGCATCTTCGTGTCCGAGCGCTCGCCGTTCACCTCGCTGAGCGATCACCTCCTGAGACTGCGTGAGGGCGCGGCGACGGCGGACCAGTGCCTGGGGGTCCTCGATGCCCTCGATGAGGCGGTATTGCTGGATGCGGTGGAGTTCGCCGATGCCGACGACATCGTGGAGATCACCGCGCGAGCATCCGCGCTGGAGCGGGCCTGGGGTGGCTCGGAGTCGACAGCGGCGATGTGGGCACTTCATGCACGGATCGCGCGAGTCACTCCCAACGATCTGCTACGGCGTCTCTACACCGACCTCGTGAACTACCTCAGGAGCGAGTCGTTCGAGGGCGCCGAAGGTCCGCACACCGCGGAGCGGCTGCAGACCCACCTGGACTTCGCGGTCGCCGTCGCGCAGAACGACCGTGCGCTGGCCGAGTCGGCCGCCGCGCGGCACCGCGGGTCGACGCTGTCCCGTCGCCGGACTGACCGCACGCCGCGGATTTGACATCGTTTTGCATGCCTCCCTATTCTCCATATTGAATATGGAGAATAGGGAGGCATGCAATGGAGCACGTATTTCGTCAGGTGATTCAAGAGATCCTTGCGACCCCGAACAGACCCGCCCGTGCGGCCACACCGCCGCCGATCCGGTTGTCACAGAACGAGATGCCGTGGGAGCCGGCGCCGGTCGTTCTCGACGCGATGACGGCGGCCCTGCACCGCGCGCATCGGTACCCCGACTATCATCGCGCTCACGCGCGAGAGGCGGTGGCCGCGGCGTGCGGCGTGCAGCCCGATCAGGTCGCGGTCGACAACGGCTCCGGCACGTTGCTGCACGCGCTGGCGCGCCTGGTCTGTGAGCCCGGCCGGCACGGCGTCTACTGCTGGCCCTCCTTCGATGCCTATCCGCTGGCTCTCCGCCTCACCGGCGCCGAGGCCACACCCGTCGCTTTGGCCGGTTCGGGGGCGATGGACATGGCGGCGATGCGTGCGGCCATCCGTCCGGAGACCCGGCTCGTCTACCTGTGCAACCCAAACAACCCCACCGGCGGTGTGCTCGGAGTCGCCGAACTGCGTGCGTTCCTCGCCGCTGTGCCATCCCAGGTGATGGTGGTGCTCGATGAGGCCTACCGGGAGTTCATCGATATCGAGTCGGTGGATGCGACGGTTGATCTCCTCAGCGACTATGACAACCTCGTGATCGTTCGCACCATGTCGAAGGCGCATGGGCTCGCGGGCGTGCGGGCCGGGTACGTGCTCTCGTCCGTGCGCATCGCCGAGGCGCTGCGTCGGACGACCGTCGGATTCGCACTCAATGTCGTCGCGGAGGCCGCCATCATCGCGGCACTGTCGGATGAGGGCCGAGCCATCGCCCACGAACGCATCTCCCAGATCGTCGCCGAACGCACCCGTCTGCAAGGCGAGCTCTCGGATCGCGGGGTGTCCCACCTGGCGAGCCAGGCGAACTTCGTCTTCTTGGGAGGGGACGCCGCCGAACTGAGTAGTCGACTCGAGCGGCACGGAGTCCTTGCGCGGCCGTTCCCGCAGGCGGGCGGCGTGCGGGTCACCGTGGGTCTGCCTGACGACAACGCCGCCGTGCTGGCGGCTCTGTCCGCTCGGTGAGGTCTTCGACACCTGTCTGAGGAACGGCGGATGACTTCCTCATCACGCCCGATGTGACCGCCAAACGTGTTACTTACGCTGAGTGAAAAGCCGGACGATGTGGTCCGCCGCCCCTGAGCGGCCCTCGTGCGATGCCGACCGCCGCAGGAAGGGAGAGAGCGTTGTCTGCCACCGATTTCGCGCGTGACCGAAGGGCCTCTCTTCGTCGGTCCGTCGTCAGTGGCGCGCTGTGGAGCTCCTTCGTCGCCGCACTCACGCTCATCTTCGTCTACCCGGTGTCGATGATCGTCATCGGCGCGTTCCGGGACGGCCTGCCCTCGGACGATCTTCCCTTCACCCTCGCCGAACTGGCGACGTCGTTCGCCGCATCGGAGACCTGGACGACCTTGGCCAACTCGGTCATCCTCGTCCTGGTCTGCGGCGTCATCTCGGTGACCGGCGGTGGCCTGTTCGCGTGGATCGCGGCGAACACGAACGTTCCGGGTCGCCGTTTGCTGACCCCGCTCATGGCGATCAACCTCTTCGTGCCGCCGCTGTTTCACACACTGGGGTGGATCATGCTCGGCAATGCGCAGAACGGTCTCATCAACCAACTCGCGCGGTTCCTCGGGACACCCGGGTCGGTGATCGACATCCAGACCTGGGGAGGCCTCATCCTCCTGATGTCACTCGGGTACATGCCGTTCGCCTACTTGCTCATGCTGGGAGCGTTCAAGAACCGTGATCAGGCCTTGGACGAGGCGGCCGCCGTCAGCGGGGCCGGCACGGTTCGGACCTTCTTCACGATCACGGTGCCCTCGATCGGACCGGCCATCACCGGCGCAGCGATCCTGATCGCGGTCCTCGTCTTCCAGTCCTTCGACGGTCCGCAACTGATCGGACGGCAGGCGGGGATCTACGTGTTCTCGACCCAGATCTATCGCTACGTCCGTGACGAGGTACCGGCGAAGTACGGCCAGGCATTCGCGTTGTCGCTCGTGCTCATCGTCCTCGTGCTCGTCTTGTTCCTCGCTCAGCGCTGGCTGCTGCGCGGTCGCAGCTACACCACCCTGACGGGAAAGACCTCGCGTCGGGAACCGCAGGAGCTCGGCCCGGTGCGGTGGCTGTTGTTCGCGATGATCCTCGGCTTCATGCTGCTGAATCTGGTGCTGCCGTTGTTCGCGATGATCCTGGGGAGCTTCCAGCCGATCTTCGGGGTGACGAGCACGGGCTTCACCCTCGACAACTATGCTCGGCTGATCACCGACCCCGTGCTCAGCTCCAGTCTGTCGCTGACCGCCTGGTTGGCGATCGTGGGGGGATTCGGTTCGATCGCGATCTCGTTGCTCACGACCTACGTGGTGGCACGCCGGTCCGGGTTCCTGAAGGCGTACACGTCGTTCAGCGTCTGGATTCCTTGGGCCCTGCCGGGCCTCGTGCTCGCCTTGGCCTACATGTTCGCCGTCCTGGCGGTACCCGCATTCCGCAGCCTGTACGGAACGGCGGTGCTCATGACACTCGTGCTGATCGTCGCGACCATCCCGGTGTCCAGCCGGATCGCCGAGGGGGCGCTTGCGCAACTGTCCCCCGAACTCGAAGAGGCCGGTCGGATCTCCGGCGCGGGTCCGCTCCGCGTTCTCATCACGATCGTGCTGCGGCTGGTGATCCCGAGCTTCCTGGCCGGGTGGTTCCTCTCCGCGCTGTTCATCTCGGGGAACCTCGCCGTTCCGATGCTGCTGGCACCTCCGGGGCTGCAACCGGTCTCCCTGACCGCTTTCCAGCTGTTCCTGCTCGGCGACCTCGCCAGCGGCGCGGCGCTGTTCATGATCATCCTGCTGGCCGCATCGGTCGTGCTCGCGGTGGCGGGGGCATCGATGTGGCTCGGCGCTCGATACCAGCGACGAGCGCTCAGCGCCCCGTGAACGTCCATCCGATCCACCTGTAGTCCCACACCGAGAGGAATACCCATGAATCTCAGCCGTAGATCGCTCCGTGCGCTCCTCGCTGTCACCACGGTCGGCACCGTCGCCGTCCTCGCCGCGTGTTCCGGCACGTCTGAGGCCGGAAGCACCGGGTCGCCGTCATCATCATCGGAAGCCGGTGTGATCGAGGTGCCTGGAGCCACGGCGGAGGCGAACGCCTACATGAACGAGCTGTACGACGCAGCCATGGCAGCGGGCGAGGACCAGATCGTCATGTATGGGCCTTCGCCCAGCGCCAATAAGGCTATGGATGAGGTGTTCACGGCGCGGTTCCCCGGGATCACGATCGTCCCGCAGGACCAGCCCGACGCGCAGATCCTGACGAAGATCGAGACGGAGGCGGCCAGCGGGAACCGGATCGCCGACTTCTATCTCGGGGGAGACGCGCCGCAAGCGGCGGCGCAGCCCGACCTGTGCACCATCGCCGATGTGCGTACCGGACCCGAGGGGTTCGAGATCCCGACCGCCTACGACGGGCGGCTGACCTACTTCGCGCTGCGGTACTTCGGGTTCGTCTACAACACCGACAAGGTCTCCGCTGACGAGGCTCCCAAGAACTGGCATGACCTGCTCGACCCCAAGTGGAAGGGCGAGATCACCGTCGGAGACATGACGGTACCCAGCGGTGTGCGCTACATCCTCACGCAACTGATGCTGCCCGAGACCGAAGACACCTGGGGCAAGGACTACCTCACTGCGCTCGCGGCCCAGGACTTGCAGATCGCGCAGTCGGAGCCGACGGTTCCGGCCGATGTCGCCAGCGGACGGTTCTCGATCGGGATCGGCGTCTTCCAGGGGTACTTCCAGGCGCAGAAGGACAAGGGCGCGCCCATCGAGTTCATCTTCCCGTTGGATGACGGCGGCAACTTCATGAGCCGGTCAGCGATGTGCCTGGTCAACGAGGCGCCGCACTCGAACGCCGCTCAGCTGTACGTGAACTGGATCTACAGCCCGGAGGGCCAGCTGGCGCTCGCCGAGAAGAACGAGTCCTACGGGTGGACTCCGGAGGCCCCGGGGCCGGCGAGCCTGCCTGCGCTGAACGAGTTCGAGCGGCTGCCGTTCTCGAACCCCGACCCGGAGTTCAACCGTCCGTACTTCGAGTTCATCGCCGAGACGTTCAAGAAGAACTGACCACCGGTTTTCGAAGAAAGGCACGGTGACCGAGATGACCGAGGTTCTGGCAACGGGTCTGACGAAGAAGTACGGCACGAAATCGGCCCTGCGCAGGATCGATCTGCGGGTCGAGTCCGGTCAGTTCGTCACGCTGCTCGGTCCGTCCGGATGCGGTAAGACAACGACGCTTCGGTGCCTTGCCGGGCTGGAGCGTCCCACGACCGGCCGCATCACCATGGGTGAGCGGATCGTTGTGGACATCGAGCGGCGGACCTTCGTGCCCGCCGACAAGCGGCACGTCGGAATGGTGTTCCAGAGCTATGCGCTCTGGCCACACCTGACGGTCGCGGAGAACGTGGCCTACCCGCTCAAGGTCGCGGGCGTCAGCGGCGGGGACCGGCGTGCACGGGTGCGCGAGATGCTCGCGGCCGTGGGCCTATCGGAACTGGAAACACGCCCCGTCACCGCCCTGTCGGGCGGCCAGCAGCAACGCGTCGCCCGGGCGCGTGCTCTGGCCGCCCGCCCGGGCATCATCTTCTTCGACGAACCGCTGTCGAACCTCGACTCGAAACTGCGCTACCAGATGGGGCAGCAGGTGCGCGCACTCCACACGCAGTTCGAGACGACCTCGATCTACGTGACACATGATCAGGAGGAAGCCATCACTTTGTCCGATCGGATCATCGTCATGAACGACGGGGCGATCGTGCAGGACGGCCGCCCGGAAGAACTGTTCGATCGGCCGAACTCTCCCTATGTTGCCGACTTCATGGGTTTTCAGAATATTCTCCCCGGCATCGTGGCGTCGGTGAAAGACGGTGTCGCCGACGTGCGCGTAGACGACACGGCCATGGTCGTCGCCGGCGCGGTGACGTCGGACGTGCGCACCGGAGACCGCGCCGACATCGCGTTTCGCGGTGTACACGTCAAGCCGGTGCGGGAGTCGGCGACCGCTGCTGGCCGCTTCCGTGCGACGGTGGAGCGAACCACCTACCTCGGTACCGCTGTCAACCTGCTGGTACGTGCGGACGGTCTGCCCCTGCGCGTGCGGCTGGAGACGTCGGATCTCGCCGCCGGTGAGATCCCGCTCGACGGGGAGACCTGGACGTTCCAGGTGAATCCCGCCCGAGCCGTCGTCCTCCCGCGGGACAGTGCAGACGACCGTTACCAGACGACCATGACGGACGCCGTCGTCACGCCGTGACGACGAGAAAGGAACACACCCATGAGTGAGCGGCCGTCTTCCCGGTCGGATCGTCCCGCCATTCGCGAACTGGCTCAGATCGGCAACCGCAGCGACACCCGCGACGTGCTCGCGCACGCCACCGCACAGGCCGAACAGGGCTACGACGACTACTTCGTCGTCGACATCGACGCGCACGTGTCCGAGGACCATTTCTGGGACGAAGTGATCGGGCTGATCTCCAACGACGCCTGGCGTCTGTTCGGCGAGAGCGGGCTGAGCGGCTTTGCCGGCAGCAACGCCCTGCTGAACATCACGCCCGGTCTGTCTCACCAGAGCGTCGGCGGCCGCATCGGCCACCAGGGTCGAAAGGAGCCCGTCGAGGGAATCCCCGGGCATCCGTTCGTCACGGCTGCGCGACGGGGAATGGACGCGATGGGCTTGGACTATCAGGTCGTCTTCCCGAGCGCGATGCTGCTGCTGGGAATGCATCCGCAGCCGGAGATCGAGGTGGTGCTGGCAGAGGCCTTCAATCGGTGGATGACCGAAGTCATCCTGCCCCTCGATCGACGACTGAAGGGGATGCTGTATCTGCCCTACAACACGCCGAAGGCGTGTGAGGAGATGGTGGCGCGCTTCGGTGACCGGGACGGCATCATCGGCTATACGGTGTGCTCGACGCGCAACAACCCGGTCCACTCGGACGTGTACGCACGTCTGTACGCGATGATCCAAGAGTCGGAGAAGCCGCTCGCCTTCCACTCCGGTTATCACTGGGGCGATCCGTCGTTCGCGCAACTGAACCGTTTTCTCACGATGCACGCGCTCTCTTTCACGCACTACAACCAGATCCACGTGTCCAACTGGATCATCAACGCCATGCCCGAACGGTTCCCCCGGATCAAGATGCTGTGGGTCGAATCGGGTCTGGCCTGGATTCCGTTCCTGATGCAGCGACTCGACCACGAGGTGTTGATGAGGCCCTCCGAAGCGCCCGGCCTGACCAAACTCCCGAGCGAATACATGAAGGAGATGTGGTACACGACCCAGCCGATGGAGCGGACGAATCTGGAGTTGCTGGAGGCAACGATGAAGGCCTTCAACGCCGAGAGCCAGTTGCTGTACAGCTCGGACTGGCCGCACTGGGACTGGGATGCCCCGTCCACGATCGTCCGCCTGCCGTTCTTGTCGGAGCCGGCCAAACGCAACATCCTCGGTTTGAACGCGGCACGCCTGTTCAATCTGCCCACCGAGCACATCAAACCCGCCGCAGCGGATGTGCTCGCGACCCGACCGGGGGTGTCCTGACATGACGACGGATCGCGCGACGGAGTCCGCTTCGTCTCTGTCGGGCCAGGTGGCCGACCTGGTCGCGGGGCTCACCAGCCTGGCAGACGAGGTCGTCGAGCAGCGGAAGGGTGCCGAGATCGACGACGCTGTCATCGCCGACGTCCTTGCGGTTTCGGCCCGTCTCTTCCAGGCCAAGACCGACCGGGTCGGCAAACGTCCCTGGCCGATCCGCCCCGATCAGCTGACGGCGACGGAGACCGTGGTGCTGGTCAATGCGCTGCTCGATGCGGCCGATGTGAACCTGTTCGATATGGCGATCTGGTACCGGAGGGCCGAATGAGCATCGCTGACGAATCCCGCGAAGTACGGGTGGCGAGCCTCGCTGATCTCACCGAACGCGGCCGTCTCATCCTTGACGTCGACGGGGTGGTCTTCGGGCTGTACGCCCACCGCGGCGAGGTCCGGGCATGGCGGAACACCTGCCCGCACCAGGGGGGACCGGTGTGCCAGGGCAAGACGATGGCCCGCACGGTACACGTGTTCGACGACGGTGGTCTTGTTGACGCCGGCCCCGGGTTGCATGAGACCGATCGGCACATTGTGTGCCCCTGGCACGGTTTCGAGTTCGATGTGCTCACCGGGGCCCACGCGGTGGCTTCGCACGTGCGCTTGTCCGGTCTGACCACGCGCGTGGACGGCGATGACGTCTATGTGATGCTCTGAGCGGACCCGCGCACCAGGAGGGAAGCCGTGATGGCCTGAAGTCGTGAAGGAGCCCACGGTCGGATCTACTCCGGCGGGTGGCGCACCGGGAAACGGCGGTGGGTCGCTCGGGCCGCCGACGTGCGTGACGCGCGCGCCCGCGCCGAGGATGACGCCCTGGGGGCCAGCATGCCTTCACTGCCGGCACCGAACCGGTCAATCGATATCGTCTGGCTCGGGCCCTGGGGACTTCTCCGGCGCGCAGCCCAAGGCGGCGTCAGCGCGCGTCGAACTGCGCACGATAGCCCAGGACCAGCCGGTCAAGTGCGGCGATGGCCTGTCGTACCTCGTCAGGGTCGACGACGCTGAGCACCTGCAGCACCAGCCCTTCGAGCGCGGCGAACACCGCACGCGCCAGATCGGTCTCCGGCGCGAGGCCGTAGGCGTTCTCGAGCAATTCCTTCGCTGAGCCGAGATAGCTTTCGTAGAGTCTCGTCACAACCGGTCGCAGGCGCACATCGCGTCGGGCAGCGAGGATCAACTCAATCTGAAAAGCCTGAATACGCGGATCGAGATCGACCAGAGCGAGCAGCGCTTCTCCGAAGGGCCCGCTGAGTTCGGAGGCGAGCGCGAGGTCCGCTTGCGCAATGGAATGGGCGACCGCCCACTCCGCGGCGGCGGAGACGAGGGCATCGCGGCCACCGAAGTGATGGGTGATGAGAGTGTTGTCGACCTGCGCGGCGTCAGCGACGCGCCGGTTCGTGAGACCGCCCCAGCCGTGCTCCCCGATGACCCGCACTGTCGCTTCGATGAGCGCCTGACGCCCATCGCCGTAATTCACCCGACCCACAGCACATCCCCGATCTGATTTCTCGATTCGAGGGTAGCGCTTGACAAGCAAACTCCGCTGTTGCAGACTTTGAACCGAAACTCAGCAGTTGCAGAGTTTTGGCTCAACGTCAAGGAAGACAACCATGCACGCATCTCAGCTGCTCCGCGAGAGTGACTTTGAGCTCGAACTCGACGGCGCGGTGGTCGGGGCCGAGAAGATCCTGCCGCGTTGGAGCCGCCATGACCGCGTCGGTGTGGTCACCCGCACCCCCTTCGGCGCGCTGAGGGCGAGTCTCCTCATGCAACTCGCTATGAGCATGTACTACGCATTTGATCCCCGCCGCGGCGGGGACGCCGCACAGTACCCGCCGGTGTTCGTCTTTTGCGTCGGCGACGAGGCGACTGGTGACTACAGTTCGATGGACGTATGGCCGGCGCGGCGTTCACTGCATCTTCCGGACGATCCCTATGTCGTTCTAGGCGCCATTCAGGATCGCGCGATCACACGGCTGATCGTGCCGGCGTCACCCGCGCACCGCGCCGACTACGCTCTCCGTGCACCGAGCGGATGGACCGATGTGCATGCTGCGGTCGAGCACACCGCGTCGGCGTTCGCGTACGACGAGCACGGTGAGCTCGGTGGTCACGACGTCACCATCCGAGCCGGAACGGCGAACCCTGAGCGCATCGTCCGCGACGTACTAGACACCGAGCACGTCATCACCGAGTTCGAGCAGTACTCGGATGACGAGCTACTTGCCATGGAACTCGGACCGAGTATCCCGAGCGATTTCCACGGCTGGCTCAAGGTGTTCCGCACACATGCGCAGGAGGTACCGCGCGCGCACCGCCAGGCACTTCTCGCCGCGCGCGGCGACGGCACGCAGGCACAGTGCTTCCGGCGAATCCCCGTGCTCGATGCACTCGCACGACTCGCACCGTCATCCACCGCCACATCCACGACAAAGGAGTATTCATGAGCATCCGACAACTCACGGCGGCGCTCGCCCTGATCCCCCTCGCCGCGCTGACAATGTCCGGCTGTTCCTCCAGCAGCGCCTCCTCCGACGCGAAAGACGACCCGCCCGCGAACGAGGAGCTCGTCGCGCTGACCGTCGCCACCGTCGGATTCATCGCTGATGGCAGCCTGATCACCGGCATCAAGCAGGGTTTCTTCGAAGAGGAGGGACTCGCCGTCGAAACCTCGGTCGTCGCAAACCCCCCTGCAGGTCTGGCCGCCGCGCAGGGCGGGCAAGTCGACATCGCCTACTCACCGAGCATTCCGCTCCTCAATGCGCTCAGCCAGGGAATCCCGGTCCAAATCGTCGGCCCCGCCGACGGCTACCCCGACGCGCATGTCGGTGACCCGTCGGAAGTCGACGGAACCGGACTCGTCGCGAGCGCGAGCAGCGGTATCACCTCGATTGCGGATCTCGCTGGGAAGACGATCGCCGTACCTGCGCGGAACGCTCAACTCGAGGTCGTCATCGCCTACGTGCTACAAGAGGCCGGCATCGATCCGAGCGACGGGGTGAACTGGGTGGTTCTCGACTTCACTTCGGCAGCCGCCTCCCTCGAGAACGGCACCATCGATGCGGCCGGACTCGTGGACCCGTTCCTCGCGCAGGCGATCGAGGCCGGTGGCGAACTGCTCGCGTCCCCGTCGGTGGAATTCCTTGGCGGCGGAGCCTCAGGGTTGTGGGTCTCCGGTACCTCGACCATCGAGCATAAGCCCGATTCGATCGCGGCGTTCCACCGCGCCATCGTCAAGTCGAACGAATACGCGACGGCGAACCCCGAAGTGGCGATCCAGGCCGGACTCGACTACACCGCGTCAGAGCTCACCATCTCTGATGTGAAACCGCCGACCTGGCCCACGGAAGTGCGGATCGAGGTGCTGCAGCGCTCTAACGAGAAGATGGCTGACCTCGGCTTCCTCCCCGGTGAGGTCGACCTCAGCAACGCCATCTACAGCGGCTGAGCCCGCACCAGACAGTGGGTGTCAGCAGCGCTACGGCTGGGGTGGGGCCCGAGTCGCCCCAGCCGAAGCAATCAGCGCGCGGGGCGACTCAGAGAAGGCACCGGCCGCGTCGATCACCGTCGCGTCACCGGCACGATCGGCACCGAGTTGGCCGACATGCATCGCGTGCAGCAGCACAAGCAGCATGCGCATCTTAGGGAGACACAAAGAATGTCAAACAGTACGGTCCGCCAATATGCCGTCGGGACGGTTGGGGTGCTGGCGGCCCTCGGCCTGTGGCAACTCGCCTCGGACGTGGGGCCGCTGGCTTCTTCTCCTCTGCCCAGTGCCATCGAAGCAATCCAGACCGCGTTCCAGCTCTTCGGAAGCGCCGAGATGTGGCAGGCGACCGGTGCAACCGTTTACATGGCACTGCTAGGCCTTTCGATCGCCACTGTCGCCGGCGTCCTGCTCGGCGTTGCTATCGGCGTCTCGCCCCTCGCGATGCACGCCACCCGGGTGCCGCTCGAGTTCCTGAAGCCGATTCCCCCGATCGTTATCCTCCCGGTTGTCTCCCTTCTTCTGGGCCCGACCGCAGGCATGGGCGTGTTCTTGGTTTTTATCGGCTGCTTCGTCTCCATCGTGGTGCAGGCATCTGCGGGGGTATTCGATACAGATCCCGTCGCCAAGGCCACGGGAGAGTCGTACGGGCTCGGCAAGGGGGAGATCATGCGCAGCATCGTTCTTCCCAGCTCGCTCCCCTACATCGGAACCGCCGTGCGCGTGGCGGCGCCGACATCGCTCATCGTCGCCGTCGTCGCCGGCCTGCTCGGCGGTGGCCCCGGCCTCGGCCAGAGCCTGTTGCTCAGTCAGATCTCGGGCAACCAGCCGCAACTCTTCGCCTACGTGCTCATCTTGGGCATCCTCGGCCTCGTCGTTCAAGGTCTCAGCCAATGGGGCGAGCGCCGACTCCTGCACTGGCATCCGCAATATAGAAAGCAGGCCGTCTGATGGCACTCACCTCGTCGGTGCCCGTACGCACGGTCGTCGCCCGCGCGCAGAGGCGAAGCGGCCTGCCCAAGGGGCTCCTCATCTCAACCGAGTTGCTGGTACCCGTCCTGCTGCTTGTCATCTGGTGGGTAGCATCCGCCGGCTCGACGAACACCTTCCTGCCGCCGCTGCAGGCCATTCTGGAGCGGCTCGTCACCGTTGTCGGCACACCGCAATTCTGGGGCGACCTCGGATCCTCCGTCGGCAACCTCCTGCTTTCCTTCGTCCTCGCGTGTGTCATCGGGGTACTGCTCGGCATCTTCCTCGGTACGGTGCGGTGGCTCTCCTGGCTCGTCGAGCCAACAATCCACTTCTTCCGCGCGATCCCGCCGGTTGCCCTTGTTCCGATCTTCGTGTCGCTCATCGGCTTCGGTAACGAGACCCGCCTCCTGTCGATCACGCTGTCGGCGGTCTTCCCCGTGCTCATCTCCACCATCGATGGGATCCACGCCACCGATCCGGATCGCACGTCCGTGGGCATGATCTATCGTCTGGGCTGGTGGGACCGCATCGTCACGGTCGCGCTACCCGAGGCGAGCCCGCGCATTTTCTCGGGCATGCAGGTCAGCCTGATCACGGCATTCGTCGTGATGGTGGCGAGCGAGATGCTTGGATCCTCCAGCGGCCTCGGGGCCCGCACGCTCCAGGCGCAGCAATCGTTCATGATCACGGACATGTGGGTGGGCATCCTCGTGCTGGGCATTCTCGGGTACGTCGCAACCGCCGTACTCTCCGCCTTCCGGCAACGCGTTCTGCGTTGGTACATCGCTATTCGACAGCAGGAGAAGAACCTATGAACGCCACATTCGCGGACGCGCCAGTGCGTCTTCGCACCACCGCTCTTGCCAAGTCCTACGAGGCGAAGAACGGCCCTACTCCGGTCATCGCCGACCTCACTTTCGAGGTGCGCGAAGCCGAAATCGCCTGCATCGTCGGCCCGTCCGGTATCGGCAAGACGACGCTACTCAAGTGCCTTACCGGCCTTCAGTCGATCACCTCGGGCGACGCGCTCATCGACGGCAAGCCGATCGACGGGCCACCCGAGGAGATGGCACTCGTCTTCCAGGAGTACACGCGCTCGCTCATGCCCTGGCTCACGGTGACGAGGAACGTGCGGCTGCCCCTCAAGCACCTGCGGCTGCCCACTGCGGAGCGCGAGATGCGGATCAGCTCCGCCCTTGAGGCGGTCGGCCTGAAGGGCGCAGAGTCGAAGTATCCTTGGCAGCTCTCGGGAGGCATGCAGCAGCGCGTGGCAATCGCGCGCGCGATTGCCTATCGCCCCGAGGTGCTCGTCATGGACGAGCCGTTCGCTTCGGTCGATGCGCAAACGCGCTTCGAACTCGAAGACCTTTGCCTGCGTATCCGCAAAGACTTCGGCATGACGATCGTCGTGGTCACGCACGATATCGATGAGGCCGTGTACCTCTCCGATCGAGTCGTCGTGCTCGGTGAGCGCCCCGCACGCGTCACGAAGACCATTGACATCGACTTCGGCGGCCCGCGAGATCAGATCACCACTCGCTCGCTGCCGGCGTTCGCGGAGTTGCGTGCTGAGATCCTCGAGCTCATCAGGGCTGCTGGCTGACATGGCGCCCCGAGGCCGTCGCGGCTACGAGAGTTTCGAAGGCCGTGCCGGTGAGTTTGTCTCCGACTCCGCTCCCTGGTGGCCATCGCCGAACCGTGCCCCCGACGGGGCCCCCAACGTCATCGTGATGCTCGTAGACGACATGGGCTTCAGTGACCTCGGCCCGTTCGGCAGCGAGATCCCTACCCCGCACATCAGCGAACTCGCCGATGACGGGTGGGTGTTCACCAACTACCGGACCGCTCCGATGTGCTCCCCGGCGCGCGCCGCGCTCATGACGGGGCTCAACCCTCACCGCGCGGGATTCGGCTACGTTGCTCACACCGATCCTGGCTACCCGGGCTTCACCTGCGAGTTGCCCCGTAACGCACCGACCGTGGCGGAGTCGCTGCGCGCAGGAGGGTACGCGACTTTCCACGTCGGCAAATGGCACCTCACCGGCGAATCGCGTATGCACGACGCCGCCGACAAGTCGTCGTGGCCCCTGCAGCGCGGATTCGACCGCTATTTCGGCTGCATGGACGGCTTCACGTCACTCCACCATCCGCACCGCATCGTGCGGGACAACTCCGTTGTCGATATCCAGGAGTTCCCCGAGGGCTACTTTTTTACCGACGAACTCACGAGCGAAGCGCTCGCCATGATCGACGAGCTCCGCGTCAACGATGCGACCAAGCCGTTCTTCCTCTACTACGCTCACACTTCGGTGCACGGGCCCATCCAGGCGAAGCAGGTCGATATCGAGCGGCACGCGGGTCGCTACGCTGAAGGCTGGAATGTCCTGCGCGAGGCACGCTTCGCTCGGCAGCGAGAACTCGGTATCGTGCCCGAGCACGCCGTCCTCCCCAACGGCGATCTCGCCGACGAGGCCAGCATCCCCCGTTGGGAGACGCTCAATGAGGACGAGCGCATGCTCTTCGCCCGTCACATGGAGGTGTACGCGGCTGCCGTTGATGAGATCGATCAGAGCGTCGGTTGTCTGCGCGCCCGACTCGCGGAGCTGGGAGAACTCGACAACACCATCATCATGGTCGCCAGTGACAACGGCGGCACGGCAGAGGGCGGGCCGACCGGCACGCGCAGCTATTTCGCGCACTTCGGCATGAACTTCCCGATGACCGAAGGCTGGGTGCGCGATGTGCCCCGCGACCCTAAGGAAATCGGTGGACCGCGCCTGTTCAGCCAGTATCCGATCGGTTGGGCGCGCGTCTCGAATACCCCGTTCCGTTCTTTCAAATCATCCGCCCACGAGGGAGGCGTGCACGCGCCCCTGATTGTGTCGTGGCCGGCGTCACCGAGTGTCGAACGAGGACTACGCGATCAATTCGTCTTCGTCTCCGACCTCGCGCCGACCATCCTCGAACTCACCGGGGTTCCCGCGCTGACCACACTTCGGGGTTTACCGGCGCAGGAGGTCGACGGTGGCAGCGTCGCCGAAGTGTTGGCGGACCCCGCCGCCCCGGGGCGCGAACGCCAATACTTCGAGTGCACCGGCCGCCGCGGCATTGTCGTCGGCGACTGGAAGGCCGTGTCTCCTGTCGCGCCCACAAAGGAGGAGGGTGCTTCTGGCGGTCGCTGGGAGCTCTACCATCTCGGTGACGATCCGACCGAGGTGCGTGATCTTGCGAGCGCGTACCCGGAGCGCGTCGTCGAGCTGGCCGAGCAGTGGTGGGATGAAGCTTGGCAGAACGCGGTCTTTCCGCTCGATGACAACGGCACCCTCCATCTCAATCGCCCCAAGACCGAAGCCCCTCTGGCCGATCCAGTCACCGTTCCACCTTTCCGCCCACCACTCGAACGATACCGATCCGCGCTGCTGACCGTGCTCCGGTCGTTCACCGTGGAGATCGACCTCGACCTCACTGAAACCGCCGCCGGCGTGCTGCTCGCACACGGAGACCAAGGCGGCGGCTACCTGCTCGCGATGGACGGCGGCGCGCCACTCATCAGCTACAACGCCTACGGCGCCATGCATCGGGCAAGCGGATCCCCGCTCACTCCGGGTCAGCACTGGATCGTGCTGCGAGTCGACGAGCAAAGCGACCTGCAGTGGACGCTCACGCTTGAGGTGAACGGTGCTGTCAACACCACGCTCAATGGTGTGCCGATGCTTCTCGGCATGGCCCCCTTCACAGGCATCAGCGTCGGGTACGACTACGGCGGACCGGTTGATTGGGAATTGTCGGAGATACACGGGTCGTACCGGCTCACCGGCGCCCAACTGCACAGCGTGCGCGTGGTTCCTGGAGCGCGCTCCTCGTACGATCCGACAATTCTGCACGAGGTCGGGCGCGCCGTGGCCGACATCGCCGACTGATCCGACATCGCCGACTGATAGGTAGGGCTCTTGAGACGTAAGTGCGCGGCACGGTGTGGACGCAGGCGCGCAGGACGTCGCGCAACCACGGTTCGCGCCGGTCGCGGGCGCAATGTCGGGCGCGCGTCGGTCGGGGACAGCGCCGCCGAGCACCGGGGACCTGACATGCTGGACACATGCCTCAGACCAACGACCTGCTCGCGGTGCTCGTCGACGCCGACAACGTGTCACCGTCCCGGATCGGCGCGGTGCTCGCCGAGATCGCCCAGTACGGCACGGCCTCGGTCAAGCGCATCTACGGCGACTGGACCAAGTCGAACCTGCGCAGCTGGAAAGAGCCGGCGGCCGATCACGTCATCCAGCCGATCCAGCAGTTCGACAACACCGCGGGCAAGAACGCCACCGACAGCGCCCTCATCATCGACGCGATGGACCTGCTGTATACGCGGCGGTTCCAGGGCTTTTGCATCGTCTCCAGCGACAGCGACTTCACCCGGCTCGCGTCCCGCATCCGGGAAGAGGGCGTCACGGTATACGGCTTCGGGGAACGCAAGACCCCCGAGGCGTTCCGCAACGCCTGCGACCAGTTCACCTACCTCGATGTGCTCGAGGAGTCCGACACCACCGACGACGAGGCGCCGCGTACCCGAGTGCCCGGGTCGAAGCTCCGCCAGGACGCCAAGCTGGTCTCGTCGCTGCGCGGGGCCGTGGAGACGGCATCCGACGACGATGACGGCTGGGCCAGGCTGGGTGCGGTGGGGCAGCTGATGCGCAAGCAGCATCCCGATTTCGACTCCCGAAACTGGGGATACGCGAAACTGTCCGACCTCGTCAAAGCGGTCGGCCTGTTCGCGCTCGAGACGACCCCGACGGGCATCGTGGTGCGCAACAACGGCACGGCGGGAAAGAAGCGGTGAGTGGTTCGCGTGCGGTGTTGTGGGCGGCGCTCGCCGACGTCGTGCTCGTGATCGGGTTCGCCCTGACCGGGCGGCTGAGCCACGACGAGCATCCGCTGGTCGGCCTGTGGGTCACGGCGTGGCCGTTTCTGGCGGCGCTCGCGGTCGGATGGCTGGTGATGCGGGCCTGGCGTGCGCCGGCGGCCCCGGTGCGCACCGGCATCGGAGTGTGGGCGGTCACGCTCGTCGGCGGGATGGCGCTGCGCGCGCTCTCGGGGCAGGGCACCGCGGTGCCGTTCCTCATCGTCGCGGGCCTCACCCTCGCGCTCGCCCTCATCGGGTGGCGCGCGATCGCGACCGCGGTGGTGCGACGCCGCGCGTCGTCGACGCAGCACGCGTAGTCTCGGGGTCAGGCACGCGAGAGGGGTAGAGACGATGTCGCGCATTCTGCTGATCGGCGGTCACGGCAAGGTGGCGCTGCTGCTGGAACCACTGCTGGTGGCAGCGGGCCACCACGTCACGGCGGTGATCCGCACCCCCGACCACGAAACCGACGTCGGTCGCACCGGCGCAACGCCGCTCGTCGCCGACGTCGAGGCGTACGACTTCGATCACCTCACCAACCTCGTCAGCGGCAACGACGTGGTGATCTGGTCGGCCGGTGCCGGCGGCGGCAACCCGGCGCGCACGTACGCCGTGGATCAGGACGCCGCGATCCGTTCTATGGACGCCGCCGCTGCGGCGGGGGTGCGACGGTACATCATGGTGTCGTACTTCGGCGCCGGCCCGGACCACGGGATCGCACCGGAGGACTCCTTCTTCGCGTACGCCGACGCGAAGACGACCGCTGACGCATACCTGCGGCGCAGCGCCCTGGACTGGACGATCGTCGCCCCGAGCACCCTCACCCTCGACCCGGGCACCGGTGCCATCGACGCCGCCGCGACCGCATCGGGGTCGGTGCCGCGCGCGGACGTCGCCGCCGTGATCGCCGCTGTGGTCGCCTCGGATGCCACCATCGGCCGCACCATCCGGTTCAACACGGGCCAGACCGCCATCGCCGCCGCCGTCGGCGGGTGACCGCGGCCGTCGCCTCACCCGGGGTACGCGGCGGGCTCGACGCCGACCTCGCGCATGCGCGAGGTGTAGGCACGGTACCGGCGCAGCGCTTCACCGTGCCGTCGCGCGTCGGCGAGGGCCGTCACGAGCGTCAGGTGCGTCGTCTCGTCGAACGGATCGACCCGCAGCAGTCGTAGGGCGTACCGCACGGCCCCGTCGGTGTCGCCGGCCGCGCGGAAGTCGTCCACCAGCCGGTGCAGCAGCGTCAGGTACGCGGCACGACACTCCTCCCGCAGCGCTTCGGCATCCACGTCGAGCCGTTCGCCCTCGGCGACCGCGCCGACGTCCGCGGACTCGACCTGCGCGAGCCGCGTCACAGGGGTCCCAGGGTCCGCCACCGCCGCCCGGACGTCGTCGAGGAACTCGAACGCGTCGCACACCAGCTCGTCGCCGATCACCGCCACCCGCTCGGCATCGACCCGCAGTACCGCCGCAGCGTCGTCTCGCCCCCGGGGCTGCACCAGGTGCTGGACCTGCGCGATGACGGCCTCCGCCTCCGCGTCCGCGTCCACCGGCTCCTCACCCGGGAACAACCGCCGCCACAGTGCCTCCCGCCCGAGCGAGCGGTGGATGCCGAGATCGCGCACCAGCACCCGCGCGGCCGCCGACGGCCAGCCCTCGACGTCGCGCCCGTCGACGATGAGGCGCACCGGGCCCAGCAGACACACCCGCACCCGTGCGGCCGGTGCTGCCGCCGCCGTCCACGCGGCGGCGGCAGCCATCGGTCCCGCGCACGAGGTCACCGCGTCGCGCACGCCCCACTGACGCAGCGCGGCCCGGTGTCGCGCGACGCCCTCGGCATCGCGACGCACGGCGCACTCGACGTAGCGCGCGCGTTCCGCACCGAATCGGTCGCCGATGCGCTCCCACTCGGCCACCGCCTCCGCCGCACAACTCCGGGCGGCGGACGGTTCGACGGAGGACAGCGCCGCCAGCTCGCGCGCTTCGGCATAGCCCGCGCCGTCGCGTCGCTCCCGCGCGATGTCGGCGGCCTGCACGCCGAGCTCGTGCGCGCCGGCGCGGTCGCCGGCGTGCAGCGTCACCCATCCGTGCCCCAGCCGTGCCGCGACGGCGACCAGCCCGTCGGCGTGGGCCAGCGCGTCGCGGGCGAGCTCTTCGGCGCGGGGCCGGTCGGTCGCGGCGAGGACGCGTGCGAGCCCGGCCTGCGCGCGCACCCGCGACGGCACCGCGTCGCCGCTGACGGCCAGCACACGTTCGTAGTCTGCTCGTGCGCGGCTGACTTCGCCGCGGGCCAGGTGCAGGTCGGCCAGGCCGCGCAGCGGGAAGGCCACCAGACTGCTGCCGACACGGTCGTACAGTTCGGCGGCGGCCACGAACTCGGCATCCGCTTCGTCGTGCCGACCGAGCGCGGCCAGAGCCTCGGCGCGGTTGCTGCGGGCCAGCGCATGGAAGGTGGTGAAACCGGTCAGCTCGGCCAGATCGATCGCCACGTCCAGCTCCTCCAGCGCGAGCGCGTACTGGGCGGTCTCGACGAGGTGACTGCCGCGGTTGGACCGGATGCGCACCTCCTGCAGTGCGTTGCCGGCGGCCTGGGCGAACTCGAGCGCCAACCGGTCGTGCACGTCGTTGGCCCGGCGGTCGCCGTCCCCGGTGGCGATCATGGCCAACGCCGTATGAGCGCCCGACAGTGCCGTCGGATCGGCCGCGGTGCGCGCCAGGGCCATGGCGGTCTCCGCCGCCGCGCGGCTCTCCTCGATGCGCCCGACCAGCCACAGGGTGGACGCCCGCATCGAGTGCGCCCGAGACGAGGCCGCGGGGTCGTCAGCGGGCGTCGGGCGCCACCGGTCGTACGCGTCGATCGCGCCAAGCAGGTCGCCGCGCAGGTGGTGGATGAGTCCGGTCCAGTACGCCGTCTCCGGGCCGACCGCGGTGCCGGCCTCGGCGACGCGGTGCAGGCACGCAAGGCTCTCCTCCCAGCGGCCGACGATGACCAGCGCGCGTCCGATCGTGCTCTCGGCGCGAAGCGAGCGCGCGCCCGGCGGCAGGATGTCGGATGCCGCGGCGATCGCGACGGCGTGGCCGCCGGCCACCAGGTCGTCGGCGAACGCGTCGAGCAGGGTGCCGCACCCCTCGGCATCGCCGGCGCCGCGGAGCAGGTCCAGCCCCGCACCCGGGTCGCCGCGCTCGGCGAGCCACCGGGCGCCCGTGCGCAGGACGTGGCGCCGCTGCGACGGAGGGACCGGGTCGACGGAGTCCACGCACGTGCGGATGAGGTCGCTGACCAGCAGCGTGGACTCGGCCGCGCGGGGCCGGAGCACGCCGCGGTGGACCAGGACGTCAAGAGCGCCCGCCGGGTCGGGCACGCCGAGCCGCGTGCACAGGTCGGCATCCACCTCCGACAGCGGCGCGATCAGGCGCAGCAGGGCGCGGACCTGTTCGCTCAGCCCCGATAGCAGCTCACGCGCCAGCGCCTCGAAGAGGGTGGTCTCCGGGTCGCCCAACCGCTGCACGGCGGCGACCCGGTCGGCCTCGTCGACGTCGACGAGTGCCTCTCCGGTCAGCCGGACCGCAGCCGGCCACCCCTCGGTGATCTCGTGCACCGCCGCGGCCAGCGCATCCTCGGGCTCACCCAATCGCAACCGCAGCAGGTGGGCGGTCTCGTCGGGTGCGAACCGGAGCGACTCCGGGCCCACCTCGACCACCGCCCCCCGGGTGCGGAGCCGATCGAACTCGAACGCGGGCGGGACGCGTGAGACCAGCACCAGGTGCAGACGGGGGTGGGCGAGACGGACCAGTCCTTCCAGCATCCGCAGCCCCGCCGACCCCGCCGTCAGGTGCTCGGCGTCGTCGATGACGAGCGCGATGCTGCGCTCGGTCGCCTCGCTGAGCGACTGCACCACGCGAGCGGCCATCGCGTCGGCGCGCACCGAGGAGTCGCCGTCGGGACCGACGAGCTGACCGAGTGGAGCGATGCGGGTCGGGTCGAGACCGGGAACGACAATCCGGATCGCATCGCGCACACCGCGGGTCAGCATGCCGAGGTCGGTGTCGGGGGCCGAAGCGGTGAGCCAGGCGGCGCCGACCTGCTCCGCCCACGTGCCGACGGCGACCGTCTTGCCGAAACCGGTGCCGGCGACGACAGTGGTCAGCGGTACCGTCCACGCCTCGTCCAGCCGGGTCTGCAACCGCGGGCGCGGTGTGAGGAGGCGTGGCGCCGCCGGCGGCTGCAACCGGAACGCGGCCGTCGGCCGGTCGGCTGCCGGCCGCGCCGCCGGCGCGGCGCCCACGAGGCGACGGCCCAGGTCGCGGAAGGACTCCCGTTCCTCGACGGGCACCTCCAGTCGCTCAGCGAGCGCGTCGACGAGCTGACGCGACGGGCGCCGCTGGCCGGACTCGACGCGTCGGACGGTGATGGTGGAGTAGCCGACCTGCGCGGCCAGCTCCGCCTGGGTGCGGTCGAGGGCGCGTCGTCGCGTGCGCACCCAGTCTCCGAAAGTGGTGTCCATCACTACTCCTCGCCGGTCGGTGTGTCACTCGATGTGTCACTCGGTGTGCCGCTGAGCGATCCCGGTGCCGGTGGCGACGGGACCACGCTGAGACGACCACTACTGAATGAGGAGTCAGATCATGGCTATGACGTACACGATCCGTGTGCACGCGATTCCGTTGACCGATGCCGACGGCGGCCGCGCCAACGAGGTGACCGCGGCCCAGTTCGCGCAAGCCGTCGATGGGATGAACGAGATCTTCGCGGCGGCGGAGGTGCGGTTCGCCTTCGATCCGGACAAGGACTGGCATCCGCGACGCGATACCAGTTTGAACGGCATGCACAACGGCAATCCAGGCGCCTGGTGGGCAGAGGCCAACCGGGTCGCCGCTGAGCATCGGGGGCGCATGGTGGTGTTCCTGCGCTGGGGCCCCGATTCCACGTCGCGTGCCGGAAACTGGTACGCCTATCCGCCCGACACCGGCCAGCGGGTCCCGCCGCACGCCGCGCTTCCCACCGTCAACGTCGACTTCGTCGCGGCGTTGAACTCGGGGGGCGGTTTCGAGAACCGCGGGGCGTTGCTCGCCCACGAGGTGGGGCACTACCTCGGGCTGTTCCACACCCACCCCGGGTGGGGCCCGACCGAGGCGGCAAAGGTGGAGCAATGGGTCGGCAAGGAGGGCGCGCGCGCGCTCGACGGAGATCTGCTGGCCGACACGCCGCGGGATCCGGGGCGCGCCTACTACCAGGAGCGGGTGCAGCGCGAGAACTTCTGCAGCGGCCCGACGTCGTTCACCGTGTCGGGGCACAAGGTGACCCCCGACAAGACCAACGTCATGAGCTACTACCGCTGCGCGCCGGTCACGATGACGGCGGGGCAGGTGAAGGTCGTCCGCCGCACACTGCAGCATCCGTCCCGCAATCACCTCATCCGCACCAGTGCGGGCGTGCGGTACGCGGGGGTGTTCCTCCCCGGCGACGACCGGCACGCACTGTGGGTCGGCGACGATTGGGCTGGTTTCACCGACAAGTGGAGCGAGCTCTCCGATGACGGATTGCGCCTGATCGACCTGGAGTCCTATGTCATCGGCGGCCGACGTCGATTCAGCGGCGTCTTCCGCGCCGGGACCGGGGGCCACGCGTTGTGGGTGGCCTCGTCGTGGAAGGGCTTCGTTGCGGGGCGCGACGAGTTCGCCAAGGACGGGCTGCGGTTGCACGACTTCGAGACGTGGACCGAGGGTCGCACCCGCAAGTACGCGGGGGTGTTCCTGGCCGGCCGCGGGGGTCATGCGTTGTGGGTGGACGACTCGTGGCGCGGGTTCACCGACACCTGGCGCGAACTGTCGCGGGACGGTCTGCGGTTGCAGGAGATCGAGACGTGGACGGCGGGTCGTACCCGCAAGTACGCGGGGGTGTTCCTTCCCGGCCGTGGAGGTCATGCGTTGTGGGTGGACGACTCCTGGAAGGGTTTCATCGCCAAGCGCGACGAGCTCGGCGAGGAGGGGCTGCGGTTGCACGACTTCGAGACGTGGACCGAGGGCCGTACCCGCAAATACGCGGGGGTGTTCCTTCCCGGCCGCGCGGGGCATGCGTTCTGGTTCAACGACGACTGGCACGGGTTCCGCGCGAAGTGGGACGAGCTCGCGAAGAAGAAGCTGCGGCTAGTCGACCTGGAAGTGTTCGGGTCGCTCGTGAAGTGAACACGGTCAGCGCGGCGGTGGTACGGCGGGATGAGCCGGCCGGGGGCGCGGCGAACTACGATCGGACCGTGACCGTCACCGCCGATGCCCTGGCCCACGCCGATGACCTCGCCGCGTTCGTCGCGGCTTCCCCGTCGAGTTTCCACGCCGCCGCGGAGGTGGCGCGCCGCCTGCGCGCGTCGGGCTTTACCGAGCTGGACGAAGCGGAGGCATGGCCGGATCAGCCCGGCGGGCGCTTCCTGGTGGTGCGCGACGGAGCGGTGCTGGCGTGGGTCGTGCCGGCCACGGCATCCGCGACGACCGGGGTCCACGTGTTCGGAGCGCACAGCGACTCGCCCGGATTCGTGCTCAAGCCGCAGCCGACCACCGGCAGCCGCGGCTGGCTGCAGGCGGGGGTCGAGGTCTACGGCGGGCCGCTGCTGAACTCGTGGCTCGACCGGGAGCTGCGGCTGGCGGGGCGGCTCGTGCTCGACGACGGCACGGTCGTGCTGGCCGACACGGGGCCGTTGCTGCGGCTGCCGCAACTGGCGATCCACCTCGATCGGGCCGTCAACGACGGGCTCACCCTCGACAAGCAGCGGCACACCCAGCCGGTGTGGGGCCTCGGCCGCGCGGATGCCGCCGACCTGCTCGCGGAGGTCGCCGGCGCCGCGGGGGTGGCGGTGACGCGCATCCGCGGGTACGACCTGGTGACCGCCGATGCCGCCCCGGGCGCGGTGTTCGGCAAGGACGACGTGTTCTTCGCGTCGGGGCGCCTGGACGATCTCGCCTCGGTGCACGCCGGGACGATGGCGCTGCAGCGGGTCGCGGGCGGGTTCGACGGGGAACGCGTCGCCATGCTCGCCGTGTTCGATCACGAAGAGGTCGGGTCGAACACGCGGTCGGGGGCGGCGGGGCCCTTCCTCGCCGACGTGCTGGAGCGCATCCAGCTCGGTCTCGGTGCCGACCGGGCGGACCGGTTGCGGGCGCTGAGCGCGTCGTGGTGCGTGTCGAGCGATGTGGGGCACTCGGTGCATCCGAACTACCCCGAGCGTCACGACCCGGTCGTGCAACCGGTGCTCGGGTCGGGTCCCATCCTGAAGATCAACGCGAACCAGCGCTACGCGAGCGACGCGGTGGGCGGCGCGATGTGGCGGACGTGGTGCGGCGCCGCGGGGGTGACCGGCCAGGAGTTCGTGTCGAACAACGCGGTTCCCTGCGGGTCGACGATCGGCCCGATCACGGCGACGCGCCTGGGCATCCGCACCGTCGACGTCGGCATCCCGATCCTGTCGATGCACTCCGCGCGCGAACTGGCCGGCACCGCCGATCTGCACGCCCTGTCCCGCGTGGCCGAGGCGTTCTTCACCGGCTGAGCGGGCGGCGCCGCTGCCGGGCTATCCCGCCGGGGTGCCGTGCGCGGGGCTGGTGTGGCGCGCGTTCGGGAGGTGATCGGCGTTCGGGATGGTGGATGCCGAGGATCGGTCCTCCCCAGAGTGGTCTTCCTTCCGAGCGCGCGACGGCGGTCGTGTGTCATAATCTGCGCATGCATGCAGATACGAAATGCTCGCTGGACGAGGACAGCGAGTACGTCGAACTCGCCGTCGAAGTGTTCGCCATGCTTGCCGACGCCACGCGCGTGCGGATCATCCTCGCGCTGCGCGAGGGCGAGATGTCGGTCGGTGCGCTCGCCGAACGGGTGGGCAAGTCCGCCGCGGCCGTCTCGCAGCACCTCGCCAAGCTCCGCCTGGCGCGCATCGTGCTGAGCCGGCACGAGGGCACCCGGGTCTACTACCGCCTCGCCGACGAACACGCGCGACACCTGGTCGCGGAAGCCATCTTCCAGGCCCAGCACGCCCTGAGCGAGAACCCCGTCCACCACGCGCCCGCCCACCACGCCCCGGCGCAGGAGGAGGCGCGCTGATGCTGCGGGTCCTCCGCAACCCGGCCTACGCAACGCTGTTCAGCGCCCAGGTGCTGGCCCTCCTCGGCACCGGCCTACTGACCGTCGCGCTCGGCCTGCTCGCCTACGACCTGGCCGGCGCGGCGGCCGGCGCCGTGCTCGGCACCGCGCTCACGATCAAGATGGTCGCCTACGTGGGGGTGGCGCCGCCGATCGCGGCGCTCGTGGACCGGATGCCGAAAAAGCTCGTCCTGGTCACCGCCGACGTCGTGCGCTTCGCGGTGGCGTTGACGTTGCCGTTCGTGACCGAGGTGTGGCAGATCTACGTGCTGGTGTTCGTGCTGCAGTCAGCGTCGGCGACGTTCACCCCCGCGTTCCAGTCGCTCATCCCGGTCGTGCTGCCGGATGCCCGCGAGTACACCCGGGCGCTCTCGTTGTCGCGCCTGGCCTATGACCTGGAGGCTCTGGTCAGCCCCACGATCGCCGCGGCGCTGCTGACGATAGTGCCGTTCACGACGTTGTTCGCCGGCACGGCCGCGGGGTTCGCGGCATCCGCTGTCCTGGTGCTGGTCACGCGTCTGCGCGCCGCCCCGACCGCCGAGCAGACGCTCACGTTCTGGCAACGACTGCCGCTGGGCGTGCAGGTGTTCGCGCGCACGCCGACGCTGCGGTTCCTGCTGTGGGCCAACGTCGCCGTCGCGGCGGCGACCGCCCTCGTGCTGGTCGACTCGGTCGTGTACGCGCGGGGCCTGCTTGGGCTCGACGACGCGGCGCTGGCGACGACCCTCGCCGCCTACGGACTCGGGTCGCTGGCGGTCGCGTTCGCGGTACCGGCGCTCGTAGACCGGCTCGGGGTCGTGCGCACCATGTCGCTCGGGATGCTGGTGCTGGTCGCGGGCCTGGCGGCAGCGCTGCCGGTGACGCTCGTCGCTGAAACTGGGACGGGATGGCCGGCGCTGCTGGCCACGTGGGTGGTGCTCGGCGTGGGGACGTCACTGGTGAACACCCCGTCGGCGCGACTGCTCGCCGACGCCGCGACGGCGCAGACCCGCAACCTCGTCTACACCGCCCAGTTCGCGCTGTCGCACGCGTGCTTCCTGGTGACGTACCCCATCGCGGGGTGGCTGGGGGCGGTGAGCCTGCCGGTCACCGTGGCGGCGCTGGGCGCGCTCGCCGCGGTCGCCACGGCCTTCGCGCTGGCTCGGGCGCGCCGGCTCCCGGCATCCGCGTCGACGGGGCAGGACACGGTTCAGCGCTGAAAACGCAGCGTCACGACCTCGAAGGGGCGCAACACCAGGTCCACCCCGGACGAGGCGAGCGAACCGATCGAGCCCTGTTCGGCGGGCCGCTCCAGCAGGTCGACCTGGTCGACACCGGTCCAGGCGAATCCGGTGTGCACGGTGGTGGTCCGTCGCGACCCGAGCGACTCGTAGAGGCGGACGACGACATCGCCCGACCCGTCCTCGGCGAGCTTGACCGCTTCGACCACGACGGCCCGGTCGTCGATCCGCAGCGCCGGTTCGACCGTGCGGGACCCGCGCAGGGCGACGGTGGGCAGGTTGAGCCGGAACCCTTCGGCGACGGCGTCGGCGATGTCGGCATCCGGCAACAGTGAGACGCGGAACTCGTGCGCTCCCTGGTCGGTCTCGGGGTCGGGAAACAGCGGCGCCCGCACGAGCGTGACCCGCGCGACCGTCTCGTGCGCGCCGTCCGGCCCGGAACCGGGGCGCACGTCGTGACCGTAGCTGGAGTCGTTGCCGAGCACGACGCCGGTGTCGCCTTCGGCCACGCGCAGCCAGCGGTGCGCGGCGATCTCGAACTTCGCGGCATCCCACGACGTGTTCGCGTGGACGGGCCGGGCGAGATGGCCGAACTGGATCTCGCTCTCGCTGCGGTCGGCGCGCATCCGCAGGGGGAACGCGAGCTTGAGCATCTTCTGGCGCTCGTGCCAGTCGAGCCGAAGGGTGAGGTCGAGGGCGCCGCTGACGGGGTCGACGCGCACGTCTTCGGTCACCCGGGACGACCCGAACGAGCGGACGATGCGCAGCGCGTCGCCGACGACGGTCACCGAATCGACCTCGCGGATGTCGCGGGCACGCGCGGTGTCTTCGGCGTCGATGTTCCAGGCATCCCACTCGCGGGGGGTGTCGCGGGCGAGCTGGACCATCGCGGCCGGCCGGTCCGGATCGATCCACTCGCGGCCGGAGCGTTCGTCGCGCGCCCCGATCACGGTGCCGTCCGGGCCGATCCGCCAGGTGAGGCGGGGATGCCGGAACACCCACCCGTCGCCGTCGGGCTGCGCGCCGACGGCGGGCGCCGCGGCGGGCTCGGCGTCGACCGACAGCGCGCTCACGCCGTCGAGGTCGACGGGCGCGGCGTTGGCTCGCAGCGGCACCTCGCCCGACCCAACGAGGACGCGCAGGGCGGTGTCGATGATGTCGGTCAGGTCCGCCGCGACGCGCGCGTAGGCGTGCTCTGTCTCCCGGTGCACCCACGCGATGGAGGTGCCCGGCAGGATGTCGTGGAACTGGTGCAGCAGCACCGTGCGCCACAGTTCGCGCAAGCGCGCCGCCGGGTACTCGGCGCCGGTGCGCACGGTCGCGAGCGTCGCCCACAGCTCGGCGGCGCGCAGCAGGTGCTCGCTGCGGCGATTGCCGCGCTTGGTGCGCGCTTGCGAACTGAAGGCGCCCCGGTGGTACTCCAGGTACAGCTCACCCGCCCACACCGGCGGTGACGGGTACTCGGCTTCGGCGTCGCGGAAGAACGCCTCGGGGCTGGCCAGCCGCACGCGCGGCGATCCCTCCAGGTCGGCGGTGCGGCGGGCGGCCGCGATCATCTCGCGGGTGGGACCCCCGCCGCCGTCCCCCCACCCGAACGGCACCAGCGAGTGCGATGCGTATGCCTTCTCGCCGAACTGCCGTTCGGCGCGCGCCAGCTCGGCCGCCGACAGTTCGGCGTTGTAGGTGTCGACCGGGGGGAAATGGGTGAACACGCGCGTGCCGTCGATGCCCTCCCACAGGAACGTGTGATGCGGCATCCGGTTGGTCTCGTTCCAGGAGATCTTCTGCGTGAGGAACCAGCGCGACCCGGCCGCGCGGATGAGCTGGGGGAGTGCGGCCGAGTAGCCGAACGAGTCCGGCAGCCACACCTCGAGCGGTTCGACGCCCAGCTCCTCGATGAAGAACCGTTTCCCCTCGACGAACTGGCGGGCGAGTGCTTCGCCGCCGGGCAGGTTCGTGTCGGATTCGACCCACATCCCGCCGACCGGCACGAACCGTCCGGCCGCCACCTGCTCGCGCACCCGGGCGAACAGATCGGGGTAGGACTCCTGTAGCCAGGCGTACTGCTGCGCCGACGACGCTGCGAAGACGAACCCGTCCTCGCGGTCGAGCAGGTCGAGCACGTTCGAGAAGGTACGCGCGACCTTGCGGACCGTCTCGCGCATCGGCCACAACCACGCCGAATCGATGTGAGCGTGACCGACCGCCGTGACGAGATGGCTGGTCGCGGCGGCGGGGGAGGCCAGGACGGCCGCCAGATCGGCGCGGGCCGCTGCCGCAGTGCCGGCGACGTCGTCGGGGTCGAGGGAGTCGACGGCGCGGGACAGCGCGGCCACGATGCGCGCCCGTCGCGTGCGGTCCTCGTCGAGCTGATCGACCAGGCCCCGCAGCGTCCAGACGTCTTGCGCGAGCTCCCAGACGGTGCGGTCGCGGAGAGCCAGGTGGAGGGCGTCGAGCCGGTACAGCGGTTCGACGCCGGCCGTGGCCGGATCGCCCAGTGGCGTCGGGGCGAACGTGAAGGCACCCGCGACGCTGGGGTTGCCGGCCGCCTCCAGGTACAGATCGACGGTGTCGCCAGTGACCGGGATGCTCGCGTTGCGCGGTTCGATCGCTTTCACGACCCGGCCGTCGGCGTCGAAGGCGAGTGCTTCGGCCTGAAACCCCGGGGCGGAGGTGTCGAACCCGAGGTCGACGACCAGTTCCACCTCGGCATCCGCCGCGTCGTGCCACGGGTCCGGCACGGTGCCGGTCACGTGGAACCAGACGGTGCCCCACGGCCGGCCCCACGCGCCGCCGAGCGGGAACGGGGTGTACTCCTCGCCGGTGGCGACGGCGAACGGCACCGGCTCGCCGGGCACCTCCCACGCGGTGATGGTCACCGGCGCGGTGTCGCGGTGGGCGGCGGCACGCAGCCGGTCGCGGAAGAGCCTGTCGACGCGCTGCAGCGTCAGACGGTCGTTTCGGTGCATGGCCGGCCCCTACTCCCCTTCTCGATCATTCCTTGACGGCCCCCGATAGCGCGAATGTACCGCCCAGCCCGCGTGTCACCAGCAGGTACAGCCCCAGGACGGGAGCCGAATAGAGCAGGGAGTAGGCGGCGAGGCGGCCGTAGCCGACGGTGCCGTACTGCCCGAAGAACGTGTAGATCGACACCGCCGCCGGCTGCCAGTCCGACAGCAGCAGCACGAACGGCACGAAGAAGTTGCCCCACGCCTGCAGGAACACGAACACGAACACGACCGACAGAGCGGGACGCATGAGCGGCACGATGATGTGCCACAGCGCTGACATCGCGCTGGCACCATCGACCCACGCCGCCTCCTCCAGGCCGATCGGCACCGAGTCCATGAACGTCTTCGTCATCCACAGTGCCATCGGGAGGGAACTGGCAGCGAGGAACAGCATCACCGCCCACGGCCGGTCGATGAGGCGGAGCTGGACGAACAGCGTGTAGACGGGCACCATGATCGCGGTGATCGGCAGGCAGCTGGCGAACAGCACGGTGTAGAGGAACGGGCCGTTCACGCGGGAACGGTAGCGCGACAGCGGGTAGGCGGCGAGCACCGAGACCACGACGGTGACCGTGGCTGCGCCGGTGGACAGCAGCAGACTGTTGGCCAGCGGCCGGAGGGTCAGCTCGGGCGTGAAGACGGCGACGAAGTTGTCGAGCGTGAACTGGTCGGGGATCTTCACCTGGTAGCTTGCCGCCGAGTCCACCGAGGCCAGCAGGACCCATGCCAGCGGCGCCGCGAACAGCAGGCCGACGCCGATCAGGACCACGTTGGCCCACCAGCGCGTCCCGGCGCCGGACGGGGCGGCGACACTTCTCATCGCCGGTCAGCTCCCCGGCGAAGCGACAGCACGTACGCCACCGAGAACACCGCGCCCAGGAGCAACATCACGACGGCGATCGCGTTGCCGTAGCCGATGTCGCCGAACTGGAAGGCTTCCCGGTAGGCCAGCACCGGCAGGGTGCTGGAGAGGTCGCCGGGGCCGCCCTTGGTCATCACCCAGATGAGGGTGAACACCGACAGGGTCTGCAGGGTCGTGAGCATCAGGTTGGTGAACACCGTTCCCCGGATGATGGGTAGAGTGATCAGCCGGAAGCGTTGCCACCCGTTCGCGCCGTCGAGCATCGCCGACTCCTGCACGTCGGGGGAGACGTCGTCGAGGGCGGCGCGGTAGATCATCATCGAGAACGCGGTGCCGCGCCACGTGTTGGCGAGGACGATGGCCAGCAGCGGCAGCGAGAAGAGCCAGTTCGGGCCGGCGATGCCGACCGCCGCGAGGATCTGGTTGAGGGTGCCGTCGGCGGAGAAGAAGGCGTAGCCGATGAATCCCGCGACGATCTCGGGGAGCACCCAGGCGGTGACCACGAGCGCGCCGACGACGCCGGAGACGGGGCGGCTGCCTGCCCGGAAGAGCACCGCCAGCAGCATGCCGAGCACGTTCTGTCCGATGACGGCCGAGCCCACCACGAAGGCGATCGTGACCCCGATCGACAGCGGCAGCACCGGATCGGCGAACAGTCGGGCATAGTTGTCGAGGCCGATGAACCCCGGGTCGGCGGCCCGCGGGCCGCTCAGTGCGCGGTCGGTGAGCGAACCGGCCAGTGCCCAGACGATGGGGCCGGCGAGGAACACCAGCAACAGCCCGACGGCGGGCAGCAGCGGCAGCGTCTGCGCGGCGGTGCGGCGGAGATGGTGCCGGAGTCCGCTCGATCCGTTGGCGGCCGCCGCGTTCGTCGTCATCGGCGCTAGGGCACGATCACCTGGTCTTCGCCCACGATGCGCCGCACCGCGGCGTCATAGGCCGCGGCGGCCTCCTGCGGGCTCTGCTGCCCGGTGATGACCGCCTCGGTGGCCTCCTGGACAGCGACCGAGATCTGCGGGTAGTCGCTGTTGGCGGGCCGGAAGTTGGTCACGGCGACGGCCGCGCTGACGTCGGCGACGAACGGGTTGGACTCGAGGTAGGTGGGGTCGGCCGCGACGTCGGTGCGCACTGCGATCTGCGCGTTGTTGATCGCATACCAGAGCGCGTTCTCCTTGCTCAGCGCCGTGGTGATGAACTCGAAAGCGAGGTCGGGTTCATCGGTGTGGGCCGAGGCGGCGAGGGTCCAGCCGCCCGACATGCTCACGCCGCCGGGGTCTTGGCCGTTCTGTGTGGGGAACAGGGCGACGCCCATGACGTCGCCGTATTCCGGCCACGGGTAGGACCCGCCCTCCATCCAGAACGACGGCGTGTACGACCCCTCGACGGTGCCGCCCAGGGTGTCTTCGGGGAACATCTCCCCGAAGACCGCTTGCCACACGTTGGGGTCCAGGGCCCGGTCGGGGGAGACGGCGTAACCGGAGTCGTAGAGGGTCTTGAGGAAATCGAGCGCATCGACGAAACCGGGGGACTCGACGACCCACTTGCCGGCGGCGTCGTCGAACAGGCCGGTACCGTCGCCGGTGCCGTAGAGCAGTTCGTAGAAGCTCTGCATCACGGTGCCCTCTCCGGTACCGGTGCCGGCGTACATGCTGAACGGAACCACGTCGGGCTGGGATTGCCTGATGGCCGCAGCGACGTCGAGGATGTCTCCCCAACTCGTCGGCTGCCAGGGAACCCCCACCCCGGCAGCCTCGAGGACGTGCGTGTTGTACCAGATGACACGGGTGTCGGTGCCCAGCGGCAGTGCATAAATGCTGCCGTCGGCTCCTTGACCCGCCCCCTTGGCGCCGTCGTCGAACAGGCTCCAGTCGTCCCACCCGGCGAGGTGGTCGTCCAAGTTGAGAAGGAAGCCCGCCTCGACGTCGCTGCGAACATTGAAGGTGTCTTCGTAGAAGACGTCGGGGGCCGTGTCGGCCGACCCGAGGGAAAGCTGAAGGCGCGTCTTGTAGTCGTCGTCGGTCGCTGTGATCGGCTGCAGATCGACGGTCACGCCGGTGTGAGCGGCCTCGAACTGCTCCTTGGCCGTGGTCAGAAGCGTGTCGAGGGCCGTGAACGCATCGGTCTTCGAGTACGACACGGTGATGGTCGTCTCGTCGACTCCGGTTGGCTCCTCGCTCGCGGCGCAGCCGCCCAGGGCCAGTCCGGCCGCCGTGGCCACCGCCGCGGCGCGCAAAACTGCTGTGACTGTCATGGCATCCCCTCGATCGCATATAAGTCAATCGAGTGGACATATGACTGTCAAGGCGGTGAGGTCCGCCTCAGGTCAGCAGGAGGGAGGTGGGGCGCGGGGCGAGTGCCTCGTCGAGGATGATGCTCGCCGCGCCGATCGCCCCGACGTCCTTGCCGAGGGTCGTGCCGGTGACGACGATGGGATGGATGTCGCGGGTGACGAGTTGCGCGCCGAGCGAGTCGAACACGTGGTGTTCGAACCAGGTCGACAGCCGACCCCACAGCGGTCCGCCCACGATCACGCGGTCGACGTCGAGCAGGTCGCACACCACCGCGAGGGCGTGGGTGATGCGTTGGCCGCATCGGGTGAGCACGCCCGCCGCCCCCGGGTGCTGAGCCGCAGCCAAGTCGACGAGCGACGAGAAGGCGGCATCCATCGTCGCCGGGTCGCGTCGGGTCCGGGCGCCGGGCAGGATGCCCAGAGACTCGGCCTCCTCGACCAGTGCCGCGGGGGTGCACGAGACGGCGACGCAGCCGCGTTGCCCGCACGGGCAGGGGGGGCCGTCCGGGTCGACGACGATGTGCCCGACCTCGCCGGCGTTGCCGGAGCTGCCGCGGGCCACCTCGCCATCGATGACCAGACCCATCCCGACGCCGGTGCCGAGGTACAGGAAGACGAAGTTCGTGGTGGTCGTGTCGGCGGCCAGCCACAGTTCGGCAACCGCAGCGGCGGTCACGTCCTTGTCGAGGGCGACGGGAAGGCCGGTGCGCTCGGCGATCGCGTCGCGGAGCGGAACCCGATGCCAGCCGTCGAGGTTCGGCGGGTCGACGATGACGCCGCGCTCGGCGTCGATCGGCCCGGGCGCGGCGATGCCGATACCGACGATGCGGTCGCGATACACGCCGGTGTCATCCAGCAGCAGGTCGATCTGTTGTGTGATGAGATGGATGGTGCGTGTCGGGTCATTGGCGCTGGGTGTCGCGCGGCTGCGACTGGTCACCACGGTGCCGTCGATGGCCAGCAGCGCGACCGTGAGTACGGAGGGGTCGAGGTGGACGCCGATCGCATACCGGCTGGTCGGCACCAGACGCAGGATAGTGCGGGGCTTACCCGGTCCGGCGGGCAGGCCCCTGCCGGCGACGCGGCCGCCGGGTTCGATGATGCCGGCGTCGAGGAGCCGCTGGGTGATGTTGGAGACGGTCTGCGAAGACAGTCCCGTCTTGCCCGCGAGTTCGACGCGGCTGAGTCCGCCTGATCGTCTCACCTGGTCGAGCACGAGTGCTTCGTTGTAGCCGCCCACGCTCGGCTGGTTGGCGCCGCGTCTGGTCATTGTCGCTATCCGCCCATCGTCGGTCTGAGCGTACTCCCGACGGAGGTCACCGGTGGTCGAGTTGCGAACGAAGTTCGTCGATCTTGGATTCGATGCGCGCCAGGTCGGTTGCCGGCGCGTCGGCGGCGCCGCGGATCTTGTCGCTCATCCAAGACGCGAGCGTGGCGGTGACCACGCTGAGGAGGGTGATTCCGCCGAGCATGAGGGCGGTCGCGACCGCCCGCCCGGCAGCGGTGACCGGGGTGAGGTCGCCGTAGCCGACCGAGGTCACGGTGACACAACCCCACCAGATCGCGTCCCCGAGCGTCGTGATCGTCGCGCCGGGTGCGTGGCGCTCGGCGTCGAGCACGGCGAGGGCGGCCGTGTAGACGACGAGGGCCGTGGCGCCAGTTGCGTAGAGGATGGTGCGCGTGCGCAGGGCAGTGCCGGCGGTGCGGCGGAACGGGTGCAGTGCGGTGATGACGCGCAAGAGTTGCAGCGGGCGCAGCGCGGGGAGGACGACGGTCGCCAGCGCGAACAGGTGGGAGCGGAACCACGCGCCGCGCTCGCCGGCGGGGGTCAGCGCCAGCTGGGCGAGGTAGTCGACGGCGAACATCGCCCACACGAGGATCAGGACGATGCCGGCGACCACGGCATCCGCGCCGGTCGCGTCGGTGATGACCCACCAGGAGTAGACGATCAGGAAGACCACGGCGGCGGCGATCAGCGGCCATCGGGTGAGCCGGTGCCAGCGTTCTTGCGTCATGTCATCGATGGTAGGCGGGTGTGCGGCGGTGCCGAGGGTGCCTACGATGGCATCAGAGGGTCGCTGGGAGGATGTCATGGTTCAAGTGCGGGTCGCCGCGATCGCCCTCGACCAGAGTGGGCAGCACGTCATTCTCCTGAAACCGGTCGACGCCGAGCCCGGCCAAGGGCGCATCCTGCCGATCTGGATCGGCGCCCAGGAGGCGACGTCGATCCTGATCGCGGTCGAGGGGGCGGCCACGTCCCGCCCCCTCGCGCACGATCTGATGCGCTCGATGCTGGAGTCGCTGGGCGCCGAGGTGGATCGCGTCGAGGTGACCCGCATCGACGACGGCACGTTCTACGCCGAGGTCGGGCTGCACGCCGGCGGCGGTGACCTGCGCATCGACGCGCGCCCGTCGGATGCCGTGGCGCTCGCTTCGCGGACGGCGGCGCCGATCTGGGTGGCCGACGAGGTTTTCGAGGAGGCCGGTGTCCCCGACATGACGCTGGCCGGCGACGAGGCGGGCGCCGAAGAGAACGTCGAGGAGTTCAAGCGGTTCCTGGAGGAGGTCGATCCGGAGGACTTCCGCGAGTGATTCCGACGCGGCCGCGCCGGTGCGACGCGCCGGCGGTGCGACGCGCCGCCGGGTAGACCGTCGCCCCAGAGTGGCGATAGCGTCGTGCTGACCTCGGAACGTGGATGATCGGAGGTGGTCATGACCGTCTGGGATACGACCACGCTTCCGCCCGCCGAGCAGTTCGAGTTCTATCACCAGGTGATCTGTCAGGCTTTCGTGCCGCTGCGACCGGTCGCGCTCGCCGACGGTGAGGGCTTCGCGTCGGTCGTGGAGACCCGGCCGCTCAGCGTCGTCAACCGCGCCCGCGTGGCCTCTCCCATCCAGGAGACCCATCACGGCCGACGCGAAGTAGCAGCGACCTCCGCGGCGCACTATTTCGTCAATCTCCAGCTCGTCGGGCGCTGCTACGCACGTCAGGGCGGCACCGAGTCGGTCGTGTCGCCCGGACAGTTCACCGTGCTCGACACGACCCGGCCGTTCTCGCTCGACTTCGACGACGACTGGCGGATGCTGTCGTTCCGTGTGCCGCACGACGCGGTGTCCGGTCGGATTCCCGATGCCGGTCTCGCGACGTCGGTGGACGGCTCGGGCGTCGGTGCGGCGGCGGTCGTGCTCATGCGCGTGCTCTGGTCGGTCGACGAGAACCTGCCGCTGTCGGCGGCGGACGATCTTGCCCGGGCGTTCTCGGCGACGGTGTCGGCCGCGCTGGCGCCGAACGCCCCACCCGAGCCGGTGCCCGACGCGCGGCGGCGTGTGGTGGTGCGTCACCTGCAGGAACGGCTCGCCGATCCGTCACTGTCGGTCCACAGCGTGAGCCGGGCCCTGGCGATGTCGCCGAGAGCGCTCCACGCGTCGTTCGAGGGTTCGGGTGACACGTTCGCGGCCACACTCCGTGGTCTGCGCATGGCGCGTGCCGCCGAGATCCTGGCGGACCCGCGGCATCCGGTGACCACGGTCGCCGCGGCCGTGGGCTACCCGGATCCGGCGTCGTTCACTCGCGCGTTCCGTCGCGAGTTCGGTGAGCCACCGCGGGAGTACCGCCGGCTTCTGCACGAAATGCACACCCTTCCGGCACGAATCGACTAGCGTCCGCGAGTCGCGTCGCGGAGCCTGGTTGCGGTGATCGGCGTCGTCCGAGAGCCGAATCGAACCACCGTCCCGAGGGAGGCACGCATGTCCGTATCGTTCGCACTGAGTCGTGAGCAGGTGCAACACAAAGCCGATGCCCGCGCGTTCGCGCGTGGGACGCTGGCTCCGTTGATGGCCCGGGTACGCGCCGAGCGCGACCCCGAGACGCGCGCCGGGCTGATGAAACCCGCGGTCGAGGCGGCCGTGGCCGCGGGGATGCTGCGCAGCCTCATCCCGGCTCCCTTCGGAGGCACGGCTGCCAGTGGCGTGGACGCGGCGATTCTCATCGAAGAGCTCGCCGCAGAGTCCCCGGACTTCTTCATCACGCTCGCCGGGCCGCTCATCGCGTTGGCGCCCGTCTACGAGGTCGGCACGGCGGATCAGATCGCGCGGTTCGTCGCGCCGTTCCTCGCCTCCACCGGCGCCCCGGTCGCCGCGATGGCCTTCAGTGAGCCCGAGGGCAGTGCGAACTTCGGCGCACCGGCACCCGCTGCCGGTGTCACGACGACGGCGGTCCCCGATGGTGACGAGTGGGTGATCAACGGTCGCAAGGCGTGGTCGTCATTGTTGCCCGGGTGGGATGGCGACGGGCCCGACATCATGACGATCGTCTGCCGTACACCGGGCGGGGTCTCGGTGGTCGTTGCCGAGCGCGAACACCTTGCGGGGCACATCGAGGTGGAGGAGTTCTACGACCTGCCC